>CAYYFR010000114.1:0-18069 GCA_964470865.1 uncultured Burkholderiales bacterium
CGCGACTTTTTCGGCCGTGATGCGGCGCCGGCGTACCGGTTCGACACCCACCACATCGTCCGGCGTTACGCCGCCGGCGTCGAGAAAGGCGCGCACCCCGTCGGCGGTAGGCGGAACGATGGGCAGGCCGTCGGTCCAACCCTTGCTCTGGAACAGTTCATTGGCGGCAAAGGCGTCCTCGACCTCATGGGTGTTGCTCACCAGCCCCGTCGCTGCCATGCCCGTCTCGCTCCGCTTGGTATGGTGTGTGCCGCTGACGACGAATTTAGCACGCGCGCCTGGTGACGCAAAGGCGCTCGGGCAGTACCGGCAGGCGCCTATGCGCAAGCGCTTCTGCGGCAGGCAATTCGCGCGGCTCTGATGAATGAATTCGCGGGCCGCGATGCCGACATCGTGCTCGCGCGCGCGACACGGATCAGCGCATCAGCGTTTTCACGTAGTCGGGTCCAAGGCCAACCTTCTCGTAGTGCCTGCTGGCGATTTCCAGGCGCGTGAAAACATCGTCATAGCCGGTCACCTTGCCTTGCGGGTCGACATAGATCAAGGCGCCGTGCACGATGAAAAAGGTGATCATCTCGGTGCAATCATCCGGCACCACCAGGGTATGTGTTTCGCCGGGCGGCTCGAATGCATAGGAGCCTTCGCTGGCGACCCAGTCGTGCTCCAGATAGTGCCAGCGGCCCTTGAGGACCAGCGCATGCACGCCGCCGCCATGGCGATGGCGCGACAGCACGCCGCCCTTGGTGACGCGCATCACGTGGGCATAGAAACCCTGGGACACATTGAAGTGCACCGGCCGCAGGGACACCGTGTCCGAGAGCGGAATCCACAAGCGCGGATCGTCGCCGGCCGGGTTCATGAGCACGTCGAGCGCGCCCGGAATCACCAGGTCGGCGATCATGCCCATCGGCTGCGGCTTGGCGTACGGCACCTTGCTGTAATCGAGGTCCTTGTGGGCGACGTCGTTCAAAGCTTCGACCGGGGTGTTGGAGGGCAGGTCCCTGGGGTTCATTTTTAGCTTTCGTCGGGTTCAGGTGCGAAATCTTACTACCTGTCTTGTATCGCCATTGCCTTGCTTCGCCGGCAGCCTTGGGTTAACTTGGTCTCCCTCGTCCTGCAGGCAGAAGCGCCATGAGCCAGCACGTCTCGCGTACCCCCGGCATCGCCGGGCTCGACCATGCGGTGATCGCCGTGCGCGACCTGGGCGCAGCGCGTGAAACCTTTACGCGCATGGGCTTTTCATTGGCGCCGCGCGGGCTGCACAGCACCGGTTCGTCGAACCACAACATCATGCTCGGGCAGGATTATTTCGAGCTGCTCCAGGTGCCGCAGAGCAATCCGCTGCAGGCCTACTATCACGAGTTCCTGCGCCGTCAGGAAGGCCTGGCGGCGTTAGCCCTGACCGGCACCGACCTGCAGGCGGCGTTGCCGGCGCTGACCCGCGCAGGCTTCCTGCCTTCGACACCGCTGGATTTCTCGCGCAAGGTCACAAGCGGCAGCCGCACCGGAACTGCGCGTTTCCGCCTCGCCAATCTGGCGACCGACAGCACGCCGGGCGCACTGCTATTCATTTGCCAGCATTTCACGCGCGAACTGGTGTGGCTGCCGGAACTACAGCGGCATGCCAATGGCGCGACGGGCTTGGCCGCAGTGGCTTTTGTGGCCGAGAAGGTGGCTTACCTGGCCGGCGTATACGGGCGGGTTTTCGGTGCCTGGCCAGAGCGCATTGACGAAGGCCTGAAGGTCGAGACCGGTTCAGCGCCACTTGCCTTTTGCACCCGTCAGTCCCTGCAGGAGCGCCTGCGCGAGGTGATCCTGCCCGAGCGCGCCGCGCCGCATGCCGCAGCCTTGTTCATTCGCGTCGCCGAGCGTGCCGTGGCGGGGCGGGTACTGCGCGAAGGGGGTTTCAGCCCGAAGCGCATGAGCGACGGTTCCTGGGCCATCGATGCGCCGGCCGCACATGGCGTGGCGATGGTATTCGGCTAGCCGGCGGGCGATCCTGGCATGCCGGGGGCGGCTCGCACCCTGACTGCGCTCCTACTTGAGTTCCTTGAGAAACGCATCGATCGCCACGGCCAACTCCTTTTCGCGCCCGGCGTAGAAATGATCGGCGCCGGGAATCATCACCTGGCGTGAACCGTTGGCATCCTTGAGTGCGAACTTGCGCCGCCCCGCGGCGCCCAGCACCGGCGTGATATCGGCTTCGCCGTACACATCGAGGATCGGAAACGCGTAGCGCCGCATGCCCCAGGAATAGCCGCCGGTCAAGCCCATCACCACCCAGGCGCGATAGGGCGCGGCTTCGTGCGACTTGTCGAAGTAGACATTGGCCATCCAGGCGCCCATGCTGTGCGACAACAGAATGAGCCTGGTATGGCCACGGCCGCGCAGCCATTCGGCAGCCTTGGCCATGCGGTCGGCGGCATCCGCAAAGACCTTCGGGAAATAGTCGTCGACCTGCGCATTCTTGTCCTGCACCGGCAACTGGATTGAAGTGGTGGTGTAGCCCAGATCGTTGAGCCGGGCGCGCAACAGGCCGATGATGCTGTGGTCCGGGTGCACCCCGACGCCGTGCGCCAGCACGATGGCCGGCATGCCCGGCTTGCCTTCGGTGTGCAGGGCGATGAACTCGCGGCCTGAAGCCGCCTTGATTTGCACCACATCACCGACCACCACGCCCGGCGTGATTTCGTCGGCCCAGCGCTTCTCGCGCTCGTAATCCTGTGCCCCCACGGCGCCGGCGGCCAGTGCCAACAAGGCCACGCATGTTGCGACGAGGTTTTTCATCCTGATGCCTTTGGAGACGCGAGTGCTACCATCTTAGACGGAAGCAGGCCGGACGGTCGCCGGCGCACGGGGCAACCCGGACGCGGGAGGAAAGTCGGGGCACCAAAGAGCAGGGTAGCGGCTAACGACCGCCCGCGGTGACGCGAGGACCAGGGCCACAGAGACGAGCGTATTAAGTTACGGTGAAACGCGGCAACCTCTACCCGGTGCAACATCAAATAGGCAGGCGTTGACGCTGCTCGTCGAGCCTGCGGGTAGGTGGCTTGAGCCGCCGGGCAACCGGCGGCCTAGAGGAATGGCCGTCATAGGGCGCCTGACGTTGCAAGACGGCAGGCGCCCCGTAACAGAACCCCGCTTACAGGCTTGTCTTCCAGGAATTTGGCAGCGCGTCGGCACGCCATTCTGGGGTCGTACGAGCGGCGCCGCCCTGCGGCGCCTGTGGGCCCCGGTGCCTGGCCGCCAACGACTCCACGAACCGGTGCGCGCTTACGCCCGGCCAGGCGCGCTACACCACATTGATTTCCGGCATAGGCCGGTTCTCCAGCACACGGGCCCAGCCAAACTCGCTCAGGTCAAGCGTGCGATAGGCGCCATAAGTCAGCAGTTCCGACAACGCCCGCCCCGCCGCGGGCGACTGCTGCAAACCATGCCCGGAAAAGCCGTTGGCGAACAGCAGGTTTGTGACCTCGGGGTGGGTGCCCAGGATGACGTTGTGATCCAGGGTATTGACGTCATAGTGCCCGGCCCAGGAGCGTTGCAGCTTGAGCGCCTCGAATTGCGGCACGCGCGCGGCGAGTGCCGGCCACAGGATCTCGTCGAACTGCGCATGCACGACGTCGAAATCGAAACACTCGGGGTCTTCACTTTCGGGCGGCGAGATGCCGCAAATGAAGCCGCTGCCCTCCGGCCGGAACCAGGCACCACCAGGGTCGATCACCAGCGGGCAGGCAGGCAGCGCGCGGGGAGACAAAAAATGGAAGACGCAACGCTTGCGCGCTTCAACCGGCAAGCCGATGCCGGCGGCGTGCGCCAGGGCGCGGGCGCCGGTGCCGGCGGCGTTGACCACATGGCCGCAGGCGATGCGGCTGCCGTCGGCCAACACAACTTCAGTGACCCGATCTCGCGCACGCACAAGGCCGATCACCTCCGCCTCGCGGTAGGTGACCCCAAGCGCGATCGCCTTGCGGCGCAACGCACGCATCAACCCATAGGCATCCAGCCAGCCCTCACCGGACAGGCCAAGGGAACCCGCGCAGAGATCGCCGGTGGCAAGCCACGGAAAGCGCTGCTGCAATTCCGCTGGCGACAACAGCACGACGTCAGCGCCCAGTTCACGCTGGATCCGATGGTTCGCCTGCAGCACCGCGTGACCTGCGGCGGTTGCCAGAAACAGGTAGCCGGCTTGCCGAAAACCCACATCCGGTGCTTCGCCATCCACCTCCAAGGTGGTCCCGATTGCCCCAATGAACGCGGAGCCGAACTGCGACATGCGGATGTTGCCGGGGGTCGAAAACTGATGGCGGATCGATGCCGCCGACAGGGTGGTGGCGCACTTCTCGTAGGAAAAATCCTTTTCGATCACCAGCACCGAGCCATTGAAGTCGGGCTGCGCAGCGAGAAAATAGGCGGCGGCGCTGCCCACCGCCGCGCCACCCACGATCACCACGTCATATTTTGCGTTCATCGGAAGTCCAAGTGGCTGGCGGCTGGAACATGCGCCATGCGCCATCATAAGCATGTTGGTACGGGCACGAGGCGATTGCCACCTGGTAGTTCGTTCCGCATTAATTCAATTGCGTATCGTGCAACCTCAAGGACGGTCAGGAGGTCAAGCAAGCGCCCGACGGGGACAAGAACGTGGTCAAGAAGCTGCTCGATGCTTTCCTCTCCAGGAAGCAGTTGCAGGCCCTGGCGCTCTGAAGCGCCAAAGCCCAGGAGAGTGACGATTAAGGCGACCGTCGAACAGAACTTGATGTCGAAGATCAGAACGCTTTCGCCGCAGCAAGTGGCAGAGGTGGAAGACTTCGTGGAGTTCCTGGCCACCAAGGCCAGGAAGCGCAACGCGCTCGATCGGCTGCTGGCCGTAGCGCCTGCACTCGAAGCCGCCGGCGCCGCGTCGATGAGCGAGGAGGAGATTGCCGCCGAGATCGATGCGGCGCGCGCAGAACGCCGGGCACGGCAAGCAGCAAAGGGCTCGGGTGCGGATCGTTCTTGATACCAACGTGGTGTTGTCGGCGCTGCTGTGGCGCGGCACGCCGATCTGATCGGCTCGGGAGATCGCAAACACCTGCTGCCCATCGGAACCCATCAGGGAATCGCCATCGTCACCGCGCGTGAGATGCAGGACAGGCTGGACGCAAGATTCAAGACCCGACCCTCCATGCCCGGATGACGATCACGTCATCGCGGTGGCCGTGGCAGACGGCGCCGAGGTCAAGGCCGTGCGCGCCGAGCGGCGCGCAGTCGAGGCGCAAGACCCAAATCAGTCGTGAGGCTGGTCCTCGACATGAATGTCGTCGTCTCGGCCTTGATCTGGGGCGACACGCCCTACAAGCTGCTGCAGGCGGCCACGGCCGGTGAAGTCGAGCTGTTCACCGCGCCGGTGCTGCTGGCCGACCCAATCGCTCAAGGCCCAACGCTTTGGGCAGCCACGCGTGTGAAGCCGATTCTGCCCGCGGCGGCAGCGGGCCGCAAAGTAGAATGCGGCCTCGACGCAACCATGCAAGGACGCAACCGTGCAAAGTCTGGAACGCCCGCCGGCTGACTTGCAGGCGTTGCGCTCATGCTGATATGCAACCGGGCTTGGGCCCGGATCATCAACACCCACTGCAATGTATCGAAAGCGCAATCATGAGTAAACATCGCATCGCTGTCATTCCCGGTGACGGTATCGCCCGCGAAGTCATGCCGCCGGCGCTGGAAGTGCTGGATGTGGCCGCGCGCAAGTTCGGCATCGACCTGTCGTACGATCATTTCGACTGGTCGTGCGACAACTACGCCAGGCACAACTACTGGATGCCGCCCAACTGGAAAGACCTGATCGGCGGCCATGCCTGCATCTTCTTCGGTGCCACCGGCATGCCGTCGATTGTGCCCGACCATGTGTCGCTGTGGGATTCGCTGATCCATTTCAGGCGCGAGTTCGACCAGTACGTCAACCTGCGCCCGGTACGCCTGATGCCCGGCATTCCCTGCCCGCTGGCCGGGCGCAAGCCGGGCGACATCGACTACTTCGTGGTGCGTGAAAACACCGAGGGCGAGTATTCCTCGGTCGGCGGGCGCCTGTTTGCCGGCACCGAGCGCGAAATGGCGCAGCAGACCTCGACCTTCACACGCAAGGGCTGTGATCGCATCATGAAATTCGCCTTCGAACTGGCGATGAAACGGCCGCGCAAACTAGTGACGTCCGCGACCAAATCGAATGGCATCTCGATCACCATGCCGTATTGGGACGAGCGCTTCGCCGCCATGTCCAAGGCTTACCCCGCAGTCAAGACCAGCCAATACCATATCGATGGCCTGACCATCCAGATGGTGTTGAACCCGCAGCGTTTCGACGTGATCGTCGGCTCCAACCTGTTCGGCGACATCCTCTCCGACCTGGGCCCTGCTACGGCCGGTACTATCGGCATCGCGCCTTCTGCCAATCTGAACCCCGAGGGCAAGTTCCCGTCGTTGTTCGAGCCGGTACACGGATCGGCGCCTGACATTTACGGCAAGAAGATCGCCAATCCCATCGGCCAGATCTGGTCAGGTGCGATGATGCTGGAGCACCTTGGTCACCCGGAGGCGGGCGCGGCGATCGTGCGCGCAATCGAAAAAGTGCTCGATCCGGCATCGGCTGCGCCCAAGACGCCGGATATCGGCGGCACCGCCGGTACGGCCGACCTGGGACGCGCGATCGCCCAGGCGTTGTAGCGCCGTAGCCTGCGACGCGGCATGGCGCTTGGGCGCCACCGCCGGGGTCGCACTTGCGTCGCACCAAGGCTCAGGGTTATTCCTGCTGACGCCGACCGGGAGGCGCCTGTAGAATCCCGGCCCGAGATTGAAGATTTCTATCCAAACGGAGACTCTCATGAAGCAAACTCTGCGCATGATCGCAGCAGGCCTCGTGGCCTGCCTCGCAAGCGGCGCCAGCGCCCAGGCCTACCCCACCAAGCCGGTCACCCTGATCGTGCCTTTCGCCGCCGGCGGCCCGACCGACATCGTGACCCGTCAACTGGCGCAGGCGATGACCAAGTCGATGGGCGGCACGGTGATCGTGGAAAACAAGCCGGGAGCAGGCGGTACGCTCGCCGTCGAATTTGTGTCAAGAGCGGCGCCGGACGGCTACACCGTGCTGGTGCATCACATCGGCATGTCGACCGCGCCTGCCCTGTATCGCACCCTGCGCTTCAACCCGATGAATGATTTCGAGTACATCGGCCAGGTGGTCGACGTGCCGATGACCCTGGTGGCGAACAACAACTTTCCGCCCAAGAATTACGCCGAGCTGATTCCCTACCTCAAGGCCAACAAGGACAAAGTCAACTACGCCAACGCGGGCCTGGGCGCGGCATCCCACCTGTGCGGCCTGTTGTTCATGAGCACCATCGAGGTCGATCTGCAGACCATTCCCTACAAGGGAACCGCTCCGGCGATGACCGACCTGCAGGGCGGGCAGGTGCAACTGCTGTGCGACCAGACCACCCAGACGACCTCGCTGATCACCACCGGCCGCATCAAGGCCTACGGCGTGACCACCAAGGAAAAGGTGTCGTCCCTGCCGAACGTGGCCACCCTCGACAGCCAGGGCCTGAAAGGCTTTGACCTGGCCGTCTGGCACGGCATGTACGCACCCAAGGGATCGCCCAAGGCAGTGACCGACAAGCTCAACGCTTCGCTGCAGGCGGCGCTCAAGGACCCCGGATTCAAGGATGCGATGGACAAGCTCGGCGCGATCATCGTGCCGCCGGCCAAGCAGACCCCGGAAGGCCTGCGCACCTTCCTCAAGGCCGAGATCGACAAATGGTCGCCGATCATCAAGAAAGCCGGCCAGTACGCCGACTGATCGCCTACAAAAGCGGGTTGCGGCAAAACGGCGGCCTTCGGGCTGCCGTTTTCATTTCGCACCCTATATTCCATTTTCGTATTAACAGTTAGCAAGATATTCGTTCTCTGGTTATTAGGTTCACTCTAAGATCGCGCTTTCCTTCCGACCGGATCGCGCTTTCCCCATGCCACGCACGCCTCGTTTGCAAGCTTTGCTCGCTTTCATCGCCGCCTTTTCCAGCTTTGGCGTCGCGGCCGAAGCGAATGCACCTGCAGCTCTTGAGGCCGTTACCCACGCGCCGCATGCGTTCGTCATCAGGGACCTGCGCTGGGCCGAAAGCGCAAGCGGCGGCGCCATCCGTTGGGTGCCGGCGGGAACGGCTGCGGACTTCAAAGTACTGCGCGCCGAAGAAGCCCTGACACGGCGCGCGGCGGGCGAACCGCTCAAGGCGGTTTTCGTGGTTTCACGCCAAGCCAGTGACTACCACCTGCTGGTAGTGCGGGAAGATTTCCTCGCCAGCCGCCCTGAAATGGTCGAATACGTCGTCGGCATGTACGAACGAGCGCGCCGTTGGCTCATCGTGCACCCGCTGGAGACTGCGGCGCTGGTCGCGCAAGAAACCGGGGGGAGCGCATCGGCAGCGCAAGCCGTGCTGGCCGGCCGCGAATTCAACGTGTCGCGCCCCGGTCCTGCGCTGGCGCAGGCTTTGCGGACTGCGGCCGATTCCGTGCGGTCCGCGCAGGTGGATGCTTTGCTTGACGATGGCCCGATGCGCGCCGCCACCCGCAAGCTGGAGCAGGGTCCGCAACCCGTGCTCGTGAGCCTGCGCTGACGCCCTATTCCCCTGCGGCCCGTCCGAGACCGGCCCAGCGTTCGACCAGCGCCTCGGTAGCAATGCCGAACAGGTCGAGAATGCGGCCAACGCTGTGGTTGGCAAGGTCGTCCAGGTTGGTCTTCGACTGATACAGCGCGGGCAAGGGCGGAAAAATCACCCCGCCCATTTCGGTAACCGCCGTCATGTTGCGCAAATGCGCCAGGTTGAGCGGCGTCTCTCGCGTGACAAGCACCAGGCGGCGGCGCTCCTTGAGAACCACGTCGGCCGCGCGCGCGATCAGGTTGTCGGAGAACGCATGCGCCACCGATGCCAGTGTCTTCATCGAGCATGGCGCCACCACCATGCCGTGCGTAAGGTACGAGCCGCTGGCGATCGACGCGCCCACGTCACGATTGTCGTGCGCTACATCGGCCAGTGACTCGATATCCGCCTTCGACATGTCAAGTTCGTGGCGCGCGTTGAGCGCACCCGCATTGGACACAATGACATGGGTCTCCCAGCCGCCGCATGCGCGCAGGGCCTGCAGCAAACGCACACCATAAATGCAGCCGGTGGCGCCGCTAATGCCGATGATGATGCGCTTGGCCGGGGACAATGACATGCGCTCATTGTAGCGGCGCGGCCACGCGCTACCACTGAGAAGCCCGCGTGTATCATCCCCGGCCATGACTGACCCCGCCATGCAGCAACAGCTGACGATTTTTTTCACCCGCCTGGCGCGCCGCGTGATCGAAGTCGCAGAGATGGTCGCGGTTGGCGGCGGCTCCATCCAGCCGACCTATCGCGCCACCCTGGCGGACGGCACGCTGTTGTTCGTCAAGGCCGGGACGCCGGACCAGATGGGCCGCCTGCGTGCCGAGTCGCGCGGGCTGGAGACCCTGGGCCGGGTCGGCGCGCTGCGCGTGCCCGAGGTGCTGCTGCTGGGCGGCGAGGGGCGCCACAGCTATCTGGTGCTGGAACACCTGGATTTAGTGCCGGGCGCAGCGGGCGATTTTTCGCGCATGGGGCGTGCCCTTGCGCAATTGCACCGTGCGGGGGCAGCCCGTTTCGGGTTTGAGCGCGACAATTTCATTGGCGCCACGCCACAACAAAACAGCCAGACCGACCTCTGGCCGGCGTTTTTTCGTGACCAGCGCCTGGGGCCGCAGCTAGGTCAGGCCGCAGCCGGTCCGGCAGCCGGGGCCTGGCTCGACGATGCATTGCGCATCGGCGATTCGATCGACGGTTTCTTTCCCGGCTACCAGCCGCAGCCGGCACTGCTGCATGGCGATCTGTGGCGCGGCAACGCCGGCTTTCTCAAGGACGGCACGCCGGTGATCTATGACCCGGCGGTCTACTTCGGCGATCGCGAAGCCGATCTCGCCATGAGCGAAATGTTCGGCGGATTCGCGCCCGAGTTTGCCGCCGCCTATCGCGAAGCCTGGCCGCTCGATCCGGGCTATGCGGTGCGGCGCGACCTCTACAACCTGTATCACATGCTCAATCACGTCAACCTGTTCGGTGCCGGCTACGTGCCGCAGGCGCACGGGCTGATCAAGCGCTTGTTGTCTGAAATTCGTTGACTCCGGGAGAGAAACGCCATGCCCAGCATGCACATCAAGTTGTTCGAAGGCCGCAGCGTGGAAGAAAAGCGCGCACTGGCCGATGCCATCACGCGCGAGACCTGCCGCGTTCTGGGCTGCGGCCCGGAAGCGGTCGACATCATTTTCGAGGATGTCAAGAAGCACGACTGGGCCAGCGGCGGCAAGCTGTGGTCCGACCGGGACTGATGCCATGAGCGACCTGATCTGGATGACGGCCGCCCAACTGGCGCGCGACTATGCCGACGGCACCCTGTCGCCGGTCGAGGCGACGCGCGCCACCCTTGACCGTATTGCCGCAAGGAATCCGCAGATCAACGCCTACTGCCACGTCGATCCGGACAGTGCGCTGGCCGACGCCCGTGCCTCCGAGGCACGCTGGCGCGCCGGCAAGCCGCTGTCGGCGATCGATGGCGTGCCCACCGGCATCAAGGATTTGTTGCTCACGTGCGGCTGGCCCACCATGCGCGGCTCGAAAACGGTCGATCCGGCCGGGCCGTGGCATGACGATGCCCCCTGCACCGCGCGCCTGCGTGAAGCCGGCGCAGTATTGCTGGGCAAGACCAACACGCCCGAGTGGGGCTGGAAAGGGGCCACCGATTCGCCGCTGCAGGGCATCACGCGCAACCCGTGGAATCCGGCGCTCACCCCCGGTGGTTCGTCCGGCGGCGCCTCCGCCGCCCTGGCAGCCGGCATGGGCGCGCTGCAGGTCGGCACCGATGGCGGCGGCTCGATCCGCATCCCGAATGCGTTCACCGCCACCACCGGCATCAAGGCGCATTTCGGCCGCGTGCCGGCCTGGCCCTTGTCACCGATGGGTACCGTCGCGCATGTCGGCCCGATGACCCGCTCGGTCGAGGATGCAGCCCTCATGCTCGACGTGCTGGCGCGGCCCGATGCGCGCGACTGGAGCGCATTGCCGCCCATCGAGCCAGGCTATGCGGCCTCCCTCAAGCGTGGCATCGCCGGGCGGCGCGTGGCCTACAGTGCGCGCCTGGGTTACGTAAGCCATGTCGACCCCGAAGTGGAGGCGGCGGTCAAGCGCGCCGTGGCGACACTTGCGGACCTGGGTGCAATCGTCGATGCGGTCGATCCCGGCCTGCCGGACTGCCGACCATTGTTCGCCACCCACTGGTTCGCCACTGCGCGCAATACATTCGGCAAGCTGCCGCCAGACCGTTTCAAGCTGCTCGACCCGGGCCTGCAGGCCACCTGCGAATACGCGGCACGCTACAGCGTCGGCGATTTTCTCGATTACCAGCAACAACGGGTCGCCGTGGGCGAGGTAATGAAACGCTTCAACCAGCGCTTCGACCTGTTGGTGACTCCGGCGCTGGCGGTGGCGCCGTTCGAGGTAGGCCTGGTCATGCCGAAGGAGGTGCCGGCGTCGATCACGGCGAACGCCGCCGACTGGACCTGGTGGACACCGTTTTCCTACCCGTTCAACCTGACCCAGCAGCCGGCCTTGAGCGTCAACTGCGGCTTTACCGCCACTGGATTGCCGATCGGCATGCAGATCGTGGCGCCGGCCTTTCGCGAAGACCTGGCCCTGGCGGCGGCGCTGGCTTTTGAGCGAACGCAGCCGGCCTTCAAGTGGCCGGCGTGATCCGCTACTGCCAGTGTGGGTACACTAATTGCTTTGTTCCTTGTTTTGAGTACACTCATTCGCTTGCGTTTTCTCTTTGAGGAGTCTTGCATGAAACTGCACACACAGGCTTGGCGCTCTGTAACGGCGCTGGCGTTCGGCATGGCGATGGTCGCCGGCGGCGCGATCGCGCAGGAAAAAGTGCTCAAGGTGGTTCCGCACTCGAATCTGTCGATTCTCGACCCGATCTGGACCACCCAGTACATGGCGCGCAACCATGGCTACATGATCTACGACACTTTGTTCGGCACTGACGAGAAGGGCCAGATCAAGCCGCAAATGGTCGATACCTGGGAAGTCAGCCCGGACAATCGCCTGTGGACTTTCAAACTGCGCAAAGGCCTGGAATTTCATGATGGCAAGCCGGTCACCGGCGAAGACGTGATCGCCTCGCTGTCGCGCTGGGGCAAGCGCGACGCCATGGGGCAGAAGCTCTTCACCTTCATCGCCCGCATGGATTCGCCCACGGCCGACAGCTTCCGCATTTTCCTCTCCGAATCCTGCGGCATCATGCTCGATGCGCTCGGCAAGCCGTCCTCGAACGTGCCCTTCATCATGCCCAAGCGGGTGGCCGATACGCCTGCCGACAAGCAGATCGAGGAGTATGTCGGTTCCGGGCCCTACATCTTCAAGCGTGACGAGTTCAAGCCCGGCGACAAGGCGGTTTACCTGAAAAACCCGAAATACGTACCACGCAAGGAGCCCCCCTCTGGCTCCACCGGCGGCAAGAACGTCTATGTCGACCGGGTCGAATGGAACCTGGCGCTGCGTGATGCACAGGCGCAGGTCAACGCCTTGTCCAAAGGCGAAGTCGACATCATCGAGCAGCCGGCATTCGAGTCCTATGCGGCGCTGGCCAAGGACGCCAATGTCAACGTGGTCAACGCCAACAACCTGGGCTTCCAGTACATGGTGCGCTTCAATCACCTGCACGCTCCCTTCAACAACCCCAAGGTGCGGCAGGCGGCGATCGCGGCGTTCAACCAGGAAGCCTTCCTGAAGGCGCAGGTCGGCATCAAGGAGTACTACAAGTCCTGCGCTTCGATGTTCGTCTGCAACACGCCCTACGGTTCGCTCAAGGGCAGCGACCTGATGGGCAAGTCGAGCATGAAAAAAGCCCAGGAGCTGCTCAAGGCCTCCGGCTATGACGGCACCACGGTGGTGGTAATGAAGCCGACCGACCTGGCCTCGATCACCAAACTGCCCGATGTGGCGGCGCAACTGTTGCGCCAGGCCGGCTTCAAGGTCGACCTGCAATCAATGGACTGGAACACGCTGGTCTCGCGCCGCGCCAAGAAAGATGCACCCGCTGCCGGCGGCTGGAGCATTTTCGCCACCGCCTGGGTATCGCCGGACATCTGGAACCCGCTGACCAATGCCGCCATCGGTGCGGCCGGCGAAAAATCCTGGTTCGGCTGGCCGACCGACACCGAGATAGAGAAGTTGCGCGACCAGTTTGCCCGTGAGGCCGACGTCGCCAAGCGCAAAGTCCTGGCTGAAGCGATTCAGGCACGCGCCTATGAAGTGGGCACCCATGCGCCGGTGGGCGAGTACATCAACCCGGCCGCGCTCAAGAAGGGCGTGAGCGGGATCGTGATCGGGCCCGGCAACTTCTACTGGAACATCAAGAAGTGATCGATGGGGCGGGCCCCGCCCCGTTGGTCAGCGCGCATTTGGGGCCGAGCCCCGCTGTCACTGCCGGCACTGCCGGGACTGCCGGGACTGCAGGTCCGGTCGGGCCGGCCCCGCGCCGGCGGCCATCACTGGTTGTGACAAGCGCACTGGATTCCCGCCTGCGCGGGAATCACAGGCGAGCGATTTACGCATAGCGCAGATGTTCGCCTTCCTGGTCAAACGCATCGCCGCCACCGTCCCGGTTCTCCTGATCGTGGCGGTGCTGGTGTTCCTGTTGCTCAGGCTCACGCCGGGCGATCCGGCGGCGATCATCGCCGGCGACGCCGCGTCGCCTGAAAACATCGCCAAGATCCGCGAGAACTTCGGACTCGACAAACCATTGCCGGTGCAGTTCGGCATCTGGTTTGGCAACCTGATGCGCGGCGACCTGGGCGAGTCGTATTTTTTCAAGATCAAGGTGGCCGCGCTGATCGGCCAGCGCATCGAACCGACCCTGGCGCTTTCGCTCTGCACGATCGTGATCGCCGTATTGGTAGCTGTGCCACTGGGCGTGCTGGCTGCATGGAAACAGGGCGGCTGGCTCGATCGCGCCTTGATGGGCTTCTCGGTGATGGGTTTTTCGATTCCGGTGTTCGTGCTGGGTTACCTGCTGATCTGGCTGGTGTCGCTCAAACTGGGCTGGCTGCCGGTACAGGGTTACCAGCGCCTGGAAGGCGGCTTCCTGCCTTTCATCCGCCACCTGATCCTGCCCTCGATCACCCTGTCGGTGATCTACATCGCGCTGATCGCGCGCGTGACGCGCGCTGCCGTGCAGGATGTGCTCTCTGAAGACTACATTCGCACCGCGCGCGCCAAGGGCCTACCGGAAATCCGCGTGCTGATCCACCATGCCCTGGCCAATGCGGCGGTGCCGATCATCACCGTGATCGGCATCGGCATTGCCTTGCTGATCGGCGGCGTGGTGGTGACCGAGTCGGTATACGGCATACCGGGCCTGGGGCGCCTCACGGTGGACGCGGTGCTGGCGCGCGACTTTCCGACCATCCAGGGGGTGATCCTGTTTTTCTCTTTTGTCTATGTGCTGATCAACCTGCTGGTCGACATTTCCTACCTGTTCTTCGACCCGCGCATCCGCTATTGAATTGCCCATGAGCACGCTTGCGAATCACCAATCACCACGCTTGCGAATTTCGAATCGGCACGCTTGCGAATTTCGAAGCGGCACGCCTGCGAGTTACAGATGAGCCCGTTTGCGAATCGCCGATGAATACACCCGTCGCCGCCGCGGACCTGCCCACCGAAGCCGCCAATGTGTTCGAACGGCCGTCGGTCTGGACGCGCCTTACCCGCGACTGGGCGGTGCGCATTGGCGCGGTGGTGCTGGGCATCCTGATCCTGATCGCTGCCGCCGCCCCGTGGCTGGGCACGGTGGACCCGACCCTGTTTGATCCCGGCAGCCGCGACCTGCTGCCCGGCGCCACCGGCGAGATCACCACGCTCGAAGGCGAAAGCATCAAGCACGATTTCCTGATGGGCTCGGACTCCTTCGGGCGCGACATCTACAGCCGCGTGCTCTACGGCACGCGCATCTCGATGATCGTGGGCATCGTCTGTGCGCTGATCGCGGTGTTCCTGGGCGTGATCGCGGGCCTTTCCGCCGGCTACCTGCGCTGGCTCGACATGCCCTTGATGCGCGTGATGGACGGCATCATGGCGATTCCCGGGGTGTTGATCGCGATCGCCCTGGTGGCATTGTGGAAAGCCAGCCTGCTGTCGGTGATCGTCGCCATCGCGATTCCCGAAATTCCGCGCGTGACGCGCCTGGTGCGCTCGCTGGTGCTGTCGATTCGCGAGGAGCCTTACGTCGAGGCCGCCATTTCGCTGGGCACGCCGACCTTCAAGATCATGTTCGGCCATATCCTGCCCAACACGCTGGCGCCCCTGATCGTGCAGGGTACCTATATTTGCGCGGCGGCGATATTGACCGAGGCGATTCTGTCGTTTCTGGGACTCGGCCTGCCGACCGACATTCCGACCTGGGGCAACATCATGGCCGAGGGCCGGGTGCAGTTCCAGCAGTTTCCGCACAACGTGTTTTTTCCCGGCATCTTCCTGGCGCTCACGGTGCTGGCGGTCAACATACTGGGCGACGGCCTGCGCGACGTGCTCGACCCCAAGATGGCCAAACGGGCATGAGCGCTGTCCTTGAAATACGGGCCTTGAGCATCGCACTGCCGCGCGGCAGCGATCGCACCCATGCAGTAACGGACGTCAGCCTCACGGTCGGGCGCGGCGAGATCGTCTGCCTGGTAGGTGAATCCGGTTCAGGCAAGTCGGTGATCGCGCATGCCGTCATGGGGCTTTCGCCCGGGGAACTCAAGGCCACCGCCGGCGAGATCCTGCTGGAGGGCGAAAACATCCTGGGCGCCAGCGCCGCGCGCCTGCGCGATCTGCGCTGCGTGCGCATGTCGATGATTTTCCAGGAGCCGATGACGGCCTTGAATCCGGTGATGTCCTGCGGCGACCAGATCGACGAAGTGCTGCGCATGCACAGCACGCTATCGCCCGACGAGCGCCGTACGCGCGTCAAGCGCGTGATCGAGGAAGTACACCTGCCCGACCCGGAACGCATGATGGCCTCCTACCCGCATCAGCTCTCGGGCGGTCAGCGCCAGCGCATCGTGATTGCCATCGCTCTCATCATGGATCCGGTGCTGCTGATCGCCGACGAGCCGACCACGGCGTTGGATGTGACCACCCAGGCGCAGATTCTCAAGCTGATTCGCGAACTGCAGCAAAGCCACGGCACCGGCGTGCTGTTCATCACCCACGATTTCGGCGTCGTCGCCGAGATCGCCGACCGGGTGGCCGTGCTGCGCCTGGGCAATCTGGTGGAAACGCGCGCCAAGGCCGAGTTGCTGGCACGCCCCGATAACGCCTACACAAAGATGCTGATCGCAGCCGTACCCAGCATCACACCGCGCAAGCGCAATGCCGATGCTGCCGCGCCAGTCGTGCTGGCGACCGCGCGCCTGACCAAGATCTACAAGAGCGGCGGCTTTCTCGCCAGGAAGCGCACCGTGCACGCCGCCGAGGACGTGAGTTTCGAAATCCGCCGCGGCCAGACCCTGGGCATCGTCGGCGAATCGGGTTCGGGCAAGTCAACTGTCGCGCGCTGTATCGCGCGCCTGATCGACCCCACCAGCGGCAGCGTGCGGCTTTCCGGCGACGACATCGCCACCATGGGTGCGCGCCAGTTGCGACCGCTGCGGCGACGCGTGCAGATCGTGTTCCAGGACCCCTACCGCAGCCTGAATCCGCGCCGTACGGTGGGCGAAGCGATCATCGAGGGCCCGCTCAATTACGGCACGTCGAGAGCCGATGCGCTGGCGCGGGCGCGGCAACTGATGGAGACCGTGCGCCTCGACCCCGAGGCACTGGGCCGCTTCCCGCACCAGTTCTCCGGCGGCCAGCGCCAGCGCATCTGCATCGCGCGCGCGCTGGCGATGCAACCGGAGTTGCTGATCGCCGACGAAGCCGTGTCCGCGCTCGACGTGTCGGTGCAGGCCCAGGTGCTGCAATTGCTCGACGAAATCCGTGACCGCATGAACCTGGCGATGCTGTTCATCACCCACGACCTGCGGGTCGCAGCCCAGGTGTGCGATCACGTCGCGGTGATGTCAAAGGGGCGCGTGGTCGAGATCGGCACGGCCATTCAGGTGTTCGGTGCGCCCAGACATGCGTACACGCAGGCGCTCTTCGCGGCGGCGCCGGGGCGCGATTTCGCGTTTGGTGGCTGATCCCGGGGCCGGCCTCACGCCGCCGGACGCGGACCCAGCTCGGTGCCGAAATAGCGCCGGACGATGTCCCGAATGTCCTCGTAGCAGGAGCCGTAGCGCACCACCTCCAGGGTCTCCAGATTGAGCAGCGTCGAGGACTGGCGGTAGGGGTGGTATTTCATCAAGCCGTAGTCGATGCAGACGTCCGCGATGGCGCGGATCTCCGCCTCGATATCGTCGCTTGAGAATTTCGTGCCGGTCATCGAAACATTGGCCGAGGAGCCGAACAGCGCCAGCTTGTCGGCATGCGACAGCCGGGTGATCGCGGCATGGAAAGGCCCGGCGTTGAGAAGCATCAGAAGCGTGCCTTCCTTGGTGCTGCGCGCCATCATGTCGTCGTCTTGCAGTCGAAAAATCGGATGGTCGCGGCGAAACGGCGCAATCGCGCCCAGCGGCAGGTCGTAGCAACGGGTGATCGCGTCGAGCACCTCGCCGGCGCGAGCGGACAGCATGTAGAGCTCGCCGGCGATGGCGTCGTTGCCGAGCATCGCGTTGAGCTTGGAGGGGGTGCGGCGCTTGGTATCGAAGATGCGCCGCAAGGGGACCGGGTGCGCCGCAATCAGCGAATAGCCCACGCTTTGCGGCAGCAAGGCGATGCCACCGGCCTCAATCGCCGTGAAGGCACGCTGCGCATCGGCTTCAATATCAATCACGCTCATCATTCCCCCTTGATTCCGGCCTCGCGGATCAGCTTGCCGTATTTTTCGATATCGTTG
>CAYYFR010000115.1:0-17976 GCA_964470865.1 uncultured Burkholderiales bacterium
AGTGAAAAGCACTGAATTGAGCCCATGGCGTTTTTGTGTTGCGCCGATGATGGACTGGACCGACCGCCATTGCCGGTTTTTTCATCGCTTGCTGTCGCGCCACGCCCGCTTGTATACCGAGATGGTCACAACGCCCGCGCTCATGCATGGCGACGTGCCGCGCCACCTCGATTTCAACCCCGAAGAGCATCCGCTGGCGCTGCAATTGGGCGGCAGCGAACCTGACCTGCTGGCGCATTGCGCGCGCCTGGCCGCGCGCTGGGGTTATGACGAGGTCAATCTGAATTGCGGCTGCCCGTCGCAGCGGGTGCAGCGCGGCGCCTTCGGTGCCTGCCTGATGGCCGAACCCGAACTGGTGCGCGACTGCGTCAAGGCCATGGTCGACGCGGTATCGATCCCGATCACGGTCAAGCACCGCATCGGCATTGACCGCGCCGACAGCTATGGGTTCGTGCGCGACTTTGTGGGCACCGTCGCTGATGGTGGCGCCACGGTTTTCATGGTGCATGCGCGCAGCGCCTGGCTCACTGGCCTTAGCCCGAAGGAAAACCGCGAGGTGCCGCCCTTGCGCTACGAATTCGCCGCACGCCTGAAGCAGGATTTTCCGCTCTTCACGTTCGTCCTCAATGGCGGCATTGCCGACCATGCCGGCATTGCCGCGGCGCTTGCCACGGTCGATGGCGTGATGCTGGGGCGCCATGCGTATCACGAGCCGTGGTTCCTGTCGGAAGTGGATCGACGCTGGTTCGACGACCAGGCACCCGACGTCACGCGCGGTGACGTGGTGCAGGCGATGTGCGAATACGCCGTGCGGGCGGTGGCCGCTGGTGCGCCCTTGCGCGCGGTCACGCGGCATACGCTCGGGCTGTACCAGGGCATGCCCGGGGCGCGGGCCTGGCGCCGGATGCTGTCCGACAGCCGTGCGCTGGCTGCGGGCGACGCCGAACTGATCCTGGCGGCCGCCGCGCAGGTGACGGCGCCGCGACTGGCGGCGTGATGTCGGCCGATGTCAGCCCAAGCGGAGCAACGCGCAAATGATCATCGAATCCCTGCTCGATACCGACCTCTACAAATTCACCATGATGCAGGTGGTGCTGCACCAGTTTCCCGGCGCGCAAGTCGAATATCGCTTCAAGTGCCGCAACCCCGGGGTGCAACTGGCGCCTTATGTCGAGGAAATCCGCGCCGAGATCGCCGGCCTCACCGCGCTGCGCTTCACCGAACCGGAGCTTGCCTGGCTGCGCACGCTGCGCTTCATCAAGAGCGATTTTGTCGATTTTCTCGGCCTGATGCAGTTGAACGCCCGCTACGTGGAGGTCAGCGCGCGCGATGACGGCGGCATCGATGTGACCATCAAGGGGCCGTGGCTGCACACCATCCTGTTCGAGATTCCACTATTGGCGATCGTAAACGAGGTGTATTTTCGCAACACACAGCCGACCCCTGACTTCGAGGAAGGTCGCAGGCGCCTGCGCGCGAAAACCGCGCTTGTGGCCGGCGACCCGGCGTTAGCCGAGATGCGCATCGCCGACTACGGCACGCGCCGGCGTTTCTCGCGGGTCTGGCATGAAGAGGTGGTGCTCACCTTGCGCGAGCGCCTCGGCGCCAATTTCGCCGGCACCTCCAACGTGCTGTATGCGATGCGCCACGGCATTACCCCGCTGGGCACCATGGCGCATGAATACCTGCAGGCCTGTCAGGCGCTCGGGCCGCGCCTGCGCGATTCGCAGACCTTCGCCTTCGAGCGCTGGGCTGCCGAGTACCGCGGCGATCTCGGACTGGCGCTGTCCGACGTCTACGGCATCGCGCCCTTCCTGCGCGATTTCGACATGTACTTCTGCAAGCTGTTCGACGGCGCCCGCCACGACTCCGGCGACCCGTTCGACTGGGGCGAGCGCTTGATCGAGCATTACCGCAAGAACCGCGTCGATCCGCGCACCAAGGCCTTCGTCTTTTCCGACGGCCTCACCGTGCCGCTGGCGATCAGCCTCCACCAGCGCTTCGCCGGGCGCGTGCAGACCGCGTTCGGCATCGGCACCAACTTCACCAACGATGTTGGCTACACCCCGCTCAACATCGTCATCAAGATGGTCCGCTGCAACGGCCAGCCGGTGGCCAAGCTGTCGGATTCGCCGGACAAGAACATGTGCGACGACGAACGCTACCTGGCGTATTTGCGGCAGGTGTTCGAGATTCCGCAGCCGGCGTAAGACTGCCCGGCTCAGGTGTTCAGTGCGCCGAAATTGCGCTCGGCCACTTTCCGCATTGATTCGCTGACCGCCGGCTGGTCGGCCACTTGACGCCAGAATTCACGCGCCATTCGCATGCCTTGATGCCATTCTGTCTGATGCCCGCGCGTGGGTCGCGAGGGCTCGATGAACGAGTAGTCGGTATCGCCGTGATGAATGTCCGGACGATAGCGCATTGGCAGCATGTCGTAGGCAGGCGCGAGGCTGAATCGGCCCGCTGCCGGATCGGCAGCGTATAGCGACAGATTGCCGAAGTGCATGTCCGAATTGCCTATCAGGCGGCCGTATTCGAGCAGAACGCGAGCCGCTTTCGCATCGCTTTGCGGCAGCCTTTTTTGTGCGCTCAAGGTGCCGCAGGTTTCAGCCCAGTTGCGCTGCGGGCCGTGCACGAAAGCGCGATGTACTGCCGATAGCGCAACGGTATGTATCTTGTTGCGCAGGCCGGCACGGTCGAATCGCACGGACTCGAGATAGGTGCGGTGTCGACTTTGGATCACTTGCGTTTGCGCGGCGGCAAATCCGTTTGTCGCCAGCACCTGCAGCGCCAGATGCTCGGCCCACAGCAAGTCGTGCCAGCGCTCTCCAAATGGCGTGCCGCGTGGTGGCGAGAACTTGACGATCAGGTGCCGCACGGCGGATGGATCACCGTTCGCGTCTTGCAGAACCAGGAACTTCGGTTGCTCGCCGCCGGCCGATGAGCCCGCCGGCAAAGTGCTGGCGACATCATCGGCATGGCGGTCGTATGCAAGGGCTTTCGCCACAGGGCTTGACGGTACGTTATTGACCAAGTCGCCGGCAGGTTCACCGATTGAGAGGGCACCCGGCGGGTCGTAGGCGAACTGGCAATTGGCGTAAAGAAACTGTGCCAGCGACCATTTCTCCGGATTGTGATCAAAGGCCAGTTTTTTCGCCCAGGCTCGCCCGATAAAACCCTCAAGCCGAAAATTGTCGAGAAACCATGGCAGTTCGCCTTGCGTGGCCACATCGATTTTCGGCCCACTTACGTGAATCCGGTTTCCGGCGAGAAAAGTCAGGGTGCCCCAGCGCCGTTGGTCATTCCAGTGCAGGGGTTGTTGCGATGGCAGTCCCCAGATGAGTTCAGGGATCGCGTAGCGTGCCGCGCGACCTTGCCCCAGGCGCACGATGTCGGCGTCCGCTTCCCTTAGCAGACGCGATAGTGTGGGCTGACTTTTTCCCATTCTCCGCTGCAGTTCGGCGGACGACGCAACACCGGCCGAGCGGAGAGCGGCGATTAGAATATCGGACGTCAAATGTGTAAGAAAAATGGTTTTGGAACAATCGATTATGCACCGAGGAAGGCCTTCTGTGAACAGATAATGAATAGAGAATGAATAGATAATGAATAGATAATGAATAGAAAACGTTGTGACTTTGACCGATTCAAGCCGGCACGATGCCTGCAATAGACGATCACTTTTCGATGCTGGACATGCGCCACGGCCGACGACATGGCGGGCCCGATCGGCAACAACGGTTTGGCGCGGACGCAAAATTTGCGGCACCATTCTCCGCCTGCTTGAATGCAATGAGGCGCACGGGACCCTAAGCGGCGCGCTCATCACCGGGCATCCATGGCCGCCGCACTACCGCACTACAATTGCGATCTCCAACCATTTTTACCCGTCCAGCCATGTCGTCACCCCAGCTCTCGCGCCGCGCTTCCGCACTCGGCACCGAAAACGCCTTCGTCGTTCTGGCCGAAGTCACCGCCCTGCAACGCGCCGGTGCCGACATCATTTCCTTTTGCATCGGCCAGCCGGACTTCCCGACCCCGGTCAATATCCAGGACGCGGCCGTCAAGGCGATTCGCGAGGGCCGGCATGGCTACACGCCTTCGAACGGCATTCCCGAATTGCGCGAAGCGATCGCGCGCGAAGTCAACCGCATGCGCGGCCTCGATGTAGCGGCCGACGATGTGGTGGTCGGCTCCGGCGCCAAGCCTTTCATCGCCTATGCGATCCTGTCGACTACCGATTTCGGTGCCGGCGACGAGGTGATCTACCCCAATCCGGGCTTCCCGATTTACGAGTCGCAGATCGTCGCCAATGGCGCGGTGCCGGTGCCTCTGGGCCTGAAGGAGGCGCGCAAGTTCGCCTTCGACCCGAACGAGCTCGAAGCCGCGATCACCCCGCGCACCCGCATGCTGATTCTCAACACGCCGCACAACCCGACCGGCGGCTCGCTCAGTGCCGAGGACCTGGCGGACATCGCGGCGATTCTGCGGCGTCACCCGCAGGTGTGGATCTATGCCGACGAGATCTACTCGCGCCTGATTTATGACGGTGCCTTCCAGTCGATCGCCGCCTTGCCCGGCATGCTGGAGCGCAGCATCATTTCCGACGGCGCATCGAAAACCTGGGCCATGACCGGCTGGCGCATCGGCTACGCGGTCAACCGCACCCTTGCGCCGACCTTCACGCGCTGGGTCACCAACACCGAATCCTGCGCTTCGCACATCAGCCAGTGGGCGGCGGTCGAGGCGCTGAACGGTCCGCAAGACGCAGCCGAGATGATGAAAGCCTCGTTCCTGAAGCGCCGCGACTTGATCGTGGGATTGCTCAAGCAAGTGCCCGGCGTGAGTTGCCTGGTGCCCGGTGGCGCCTTTTACGCCTGGCCCAACGTCACCGAAGCCTGCCGCATGACCGGCTGCGCCGACTCGGAAGAGTTGCGCAAGAAATTGCTCAACCAAGCGGGAGTCGCGGTGTTGGCCGACATTCATTTTGGCAGCCGGGTGGCGGGCGAGGGGCAGCACATCCGTTTTTCATATGCGGCCTCCGAGCAGGCGATCAGGGATGGCGTGGCGCGCATCGCCGAGTGGGTTCGGAAGAACAGTACCAAGAGCGCACGCTGACGCTGGTGTGGGCCGCTTACCCGTGGTTGTGCGTACTACGTCAGGGCCTGGCGATTCCGGGTTTGCAGCGTTTTCTTGACCTGGATGAGCATTGATCGGATTATTTGAACCATTGATTGTTGCCAAAAAAATGACGGCCTCGCCGGAGGCACGTTTTTGTCGTCAATTTGCAATTCGCAATAGTGCGATGTCGTACCAGGGGAGGAGGAGTCGTGTTGAGGTCAATCAGCCTTCTGATTGCGTTGTGCGTGTTTTGGGTCTTGTTGTCCGGCTACTTCACGCCTTTCCTGCTTGCCGCCGGCGCGGGTTGTGCCTTGGCTGTGGTCTGGTTCGCCCATCGCATGGAGGTGATTGATCGCGAGGCGCATCCGATCGATCTTGGCTTGAAGGTGCTGGTGTCGTACTGGCCCTGGCTGCTCAAGGAAATCGTGAAATCGGGATGGGACGTGAGTCGCCGGATTATCGATCCGCGGTTGCCGATATCGCCGACGCTGGTTCGATTCACGCCATCGCAGAAGACCGATCTCGGGCTTGTTATCCATGCGAATTCGATCACGCTTACGCCCGGAACCATTGCCATCGAGGTGGGCCACGGCGAGTTTCTGGTCCATGCGCTGACCCGCGAGGCCGGGGCCGGTCTCGCCGGCAGCGAAATGGATCGTCGTGTCGCCGCCATGGAAGGCAGCGCCTGATGTTCGGCGCGGCCGCCGTTGCGCTGCTGGTGACCGTTGCGCTGGCCCTGGTTCGCGCCGCCTTGGGGCCGACCATCTTCGATCGGCTTCAAGCCGCCAATACCGTCGGAACCTGCGCGATGCTCCTGCTGGCGGTGATCGGCTTTCTGACTGGGCGTCCGGAGTTCCTCGATCTCGCACTGGTCTACGGCCTGCTAAACATCGTCGGAACCATCGCCGTCCTCAAGTATGTGAGGCAAGGCGACCTGGGCTCGGCAGGCGACGCGCAGGGCGAGGGCGGAAAATGAGCGGCGCTGTAGACATCCTGAGCTGGATTTGCCTGGTCGTGGGCGGCCTGTTTTGCATCGTTGGTGCGGCAGGTCTGTTGCGCATGCCCGATTTCTATACCCGGATGCATGCGGCCAGCGTGACCGAGACCCTGGGGGCCGGCTTTATTCTGCTGGGATTGCTGCTGCAGGCAGGGTTCACCTTGGTCGGTGCCAAGCTCTTGATGATCGGGCTGCTGATATTTTTCACCAGTCCGGCCGCCACACACGCGCTGGCGCGGGCCGCCATGGTTCGCGGACTGGCACCCAAACTTCATGCCGAAGGAGAAGAGTCATCGAATCCCTGATCATCAATGCGCTGCTGTTCATGATGGCTGCGATCGTGCTCGTCATCACCTCGACCCGCAGCTTGTTCGCGGTCATCGTGCTGGGTGGCGTCTACAGTTTCCTGATGGCCACTGTTCTGGTCGCGCTCGACGCCGTCGACGTGGCGATGACCGAAGCATCGGTGGGCGCCGGCATTTCGACGGTACTGCTTCTGGGTGCGCTGCATTTGTGCAAGCGTGAAGAAGCCAAGGTTTTGCAGCGGCCCTGGCTGCCATTGCTGGTGTCGATCGGTACCGGTGTCGCGCTGGTTTACGGCACGCTCGAATTGCCGGCGTTTTCCGATCCCGCTGCGCCGATCCATACGCATGTCGCGCCCAGATATCTGCAGGAAGTGATGAAAGAGACCGGGGTGCCGAACGTGGTGACCGCGGTCCTGGCGAGCTATCGGGGGTACGACACCCTGGGTGAGACCACGGTGGTGTTCACCGCTGGTGTGGGCGTGATCGCGCTGCTGCGCCGCAAGAGAAAGCCAGGCAAGACATGAAGGGCGACATTGTCTTGCGGGTGATTGCCAAGCTGCTGCTGCCGTTCATCATTCTGTTTGCGCTGTATGTGCAGTTTCATGGCGACTTCGGCCCTGGCGGTGGGTTTCAGGCGGGCGTCATCGCCGCCGCGGCGATGGTTTTCTATGCACTCATTTTCGGCCTCGACAAGGCGCGTCGCGTGGTTCCCGAGCCGCTGGTGGAGCGGATGGTCGCCCTGGGTGTGCTGATTTATGCCGGAGTGGGGGTTGCCGGCATGGTTCTAGGCGGAAATTTCCTTGATTATTTCGTGCTCGACGCCAACCCTGTCGTCGGCCAGCACCGTGGCATTTTCTGGGTCGAGGTCGGCGTCGCGGTGACCGTTTCCGGCGTGATGTTGAAGATCTTCTACATGTTTGCCGCGCGCGGGCGCTTTGACGACGAATCCCGGGAAGAATCAGGGCAATGAACCCGGCCAGCCATTTCAGCTACTGGATCACGGTGTTCCTGATGGTCACGGGCCTGTTCATCGTGATGGCGCGTGGCAACCTGATCAAGAAGATGGTGGGCCTGGGCATTTTCCAGACCGCGGTTTACCTGCTTTACATCGTGCCAGGCAAGATCATCGGCGGTACCGCCCCCATCCTCGCCGATGGCTTCACGCTCTACTCGAATCCATTGCCGCATGTTCTGATTCTGACGGCCATCGTGGTAGGTGTCGCCACCCTGGCGCTGGGGCTGGCACTGGTGGTACGTATCCACGAGGCTTACGGCAGCATCGAGGAAGACGAGATTCTCGCCGCGGAGCAGGCCGAGCGCGCGGCTTCATGAGTCTGACGCACCATCTTCCGGCGTTGCAGGTGGTCCTGCCCTTGATGGCGGCGCCGCTGGTCGTGCTTTTCAGGCGCAGTGGCGCTGGATTCGCGCTGGTTACACTGGTGAGTTGGGCTGCGCTCGCCATCGCCATCGCCTTGTGGCGGCAGGTTGATGCTGGCGGAACGATTTCTTATGCGATCGGCAACTGGCCGCCACCGTTGGGCATCGAATATCGCGTGGATCGCCTGGCAAGCTTCATTCTGGTGCTGGTGGCCGGCGTCGCCGCGGTGGTTGTGCCCTACAGCAGGCGCAGTATCGAGGCGGAGATTCCGCGCGAGCAGCATTATCTTTTCTACTCATTGTTCGCACTGGCACTTGCCGGACTGCTTGGCATCACCATTACCGGCGACGCATTCAATATTTTCGTCTTTCTCGAAATATCCTCGCTCTCGACCTATGCCCTGATCGCACTCGGTCGGGATCGCCGGGCGCTGCTTGCCGCCTATCGCTACCTGATCATGGGGTCGATCGGCGCCACCTTTATCGTTATCGGCATCGGCCTGCTTTATCTCATGACGGGTACGCTCAACCTGGCCGATCTGGGCGCACGCCTGCCGGCGGTGCGCGAGTCCCGGCCGTTGCTGGCGGCGATGGCGTTCCTCACTGTGGGCATCGGCTTGAAGCTCGCACTGTTTCCGCTGCACCAGTGGCTGCCCAATGCGTATACGTTCGCGCCCTCTGCGGTGTCGGCGTTTCTCGCAGGTACTGCCACCAAAGTGGCGATTTACGTGTTGCTGCGTTTCTATTTCTCCGTGTTCGACCAAAGCGTTTTTTTTCAGCGCATGCCCTGGTCCGAAATCCTTCTGGTGCTTTCGCTCGCAGCGATATTCGTGGCATCGGCCACGGCCATCTTTCAGGATGATTTGCGGCGGCTGCTGGCCTACTCCAGCATCGGGCAGATCGGATACATCACACTGGGCATCGCCCTGGCATCCGAGTCCGGCCTGACCGCCGCGATCGCGCACATGTTCAATCACGGCATCACCAAGGCGGCGCTGTTCATGCTGTGCGGATGTGTACTCGTGGCCGTCGGCGGGACCAACATGTCGCAACTGGCCGGGCTCGGGCGGCGCATGCCGCTTACCTCCTTCTGCATGGTTCTGGGCGGCTTGAGCCTGATCGGCGGGCCGGGCACCGCGGGCTTTGTCAGCAAGTGGTATCTGCTGCTGGCAGCGTTTGAAAAGCATAGCTGGTGGCTGGCGCTGGCTATCCTGGCAAGTTCGCTGCTGACAGTGGTGTATGTGTGGCGCTTTGTCGAAGTGGCCTATTTCAAGGCGCCGCAGGGCGAGCGCAGCGCGCCGCGCGAAGCGCCGCCGTCGATGCTGGTACCGGCTTGCCTGGCGGTCGGGGCGGTGATCTGGTTCGGGCTTGACACTTCGTTCATTACCGGCTCGGCGAGTGCGGCAGCGGCCCAACTTCTCGGTGCTGCGAAATGAATGGGGCATACCTGTTACTTATCGCGCTGGCGCTGCCGCTGGCCGGCGCCGCCGGCATCGTTGCTGCCCGCCTGCGACCCAACTTGCGCGAGGCGACCACCCTGTGGTGTGCCTGTGCCCTGTTCGGATGTGTCGCACTCCTGGTGCCGCTGGTGCTGGCGGGTGGCCGGCCGGAGCTGCGGGGATTTGAGGCTATGCCGGGCCTGGCCATCGTCTTCCGCGTTGAACCCCTGGGCATGCTGTTCGCGTGCCTCGCCTCCTCGTTGTGGATTGTCAATTCCGTGTATTCGATCGGTTACATGCGCGGCAACCAGGAACAGCATCAAACGCGCTTTTACGTTTGCTTCGCGCTGGCACTGTTCTCCGTGATGGGCATTGCGTTTTCGGCCAACGTATTCACCCTCTTCATCTTCTACGAACTGCTCACTCTGGTCACCTATCCCCTGGTCACCCATCACGGCTCGACCGAGGCGCGCAACGGTGGCCGGGTTTATGTCGGGCTGCTACTGGGCACGTCCATCCTGTTTCTGGTTCCTGCGCTGGTTTACACCTGGCATCTCGCCGGCAGCACCGACTTTCGCCCGGGCGGGATCATGCCTGCGGGCGTCAGCGCCGGTGCGCTGCTGGCGTTGTTGGTGCTGTACATGTTCGGGATCGGCAAGGCGGCGTTGATGCCGTTCCACCGCTGGCTTCCGGCTGCGATGGTTGCACCGACGCCGGTCTCGGCACTGTTGCACGCCGTCGCGGTGGTCAAGGCCGGGGTGTTTTGCGTGCTCAAGGTCGCGGTCTATGTGTTCGGCCTCGAGTTGCTCGCCGGCAGCACCGACTGGCTCGCATTGGTGGCCGGATTTACCATCATCGCGGCGTCCGTGGTGGCGCTCAACGCGGACAACCTGAAGCGACGACTCGCGTATTCGACGGTGAGCCAGTTGTCGTACGTGGTGCTCGCAGTGGCGGTATTGGCGCCGCTGTCGGTCGTCGGTGCGGTGCTGCATATCGCCGCCCATGCGCTGGGGAAAATTACCCTGTTTTTTGCCGCGGGGGCGATCTATACCGCCAGTCACAAGACGGAAGTCAGTCAGCTCGACGGCATCGGCAGGCGCATGCCATGGACCATGACGGCATTCGCCATCGGCGCCTTGTCGATGATCGGCTTGCCGCCTGCGGCCGGCTTCGTGTCGAAGTGGTTCATGCTGTCCGGCGCCATGGCGGCGTCGCATTGGCTGGCGGTGGCCGTCATCATGGCCAGCACGCTTCTCAATGCCGCCTACTTCCTGCCGATCGTCCATCGTGCGTTCTTTCGAGCGCCCGCGCCTGGGGATGCGGGCGCGGTCCACGGCGAGGCGCCACTACCGATGGTGTTGGCCCTGAGCATCACCGCAGGCGGCACGCTTGCGATGTTTTTCTGGCCCGATGTGCCACTCGCGCTCGCCCGCCAGATGCTCGGAGGTGGCTGATGCAAAAGCACTGGCTGGACCAACCGCGCAACGTCCGACTCCTTTGGCGGGCTTTTCTCGGCGTGCTGGTGGCCACGGTGCTGGCCGAGTTTCTGGTGCACCTGCATCCGCATTTCGAGATCGAGTCGCTATTCGCTTTTCACGCCTGGTACGGATTCCTGGCGTGCGCTTTGATGATCATCGTCGCCCGGGTGCTGGCTTTCTTGCTGAAACGGCGCGACTCTTACTACGACCGGAGCGACCATGATTGAATGGCTGGCGCATCCGGGCCTGGTTCTTTTGCTGGGAGCGATGCTCCTGCCGTTCTTGCGCGCGCGCGCGCGCGCGGCGGCAGTCCTGGTGCTGCCGCTGCTGGCGCTGATCCTGGTCTGGCGGCTGCCGGACGGCGCCGGCTTGAGCGCGCAATGGCTCGGCTACCAGCTCACACCGATCAGCCTTGACAAGCTTTCGCGCCTGTTTGCCACCATTTTTTCCATCATGGCGTTCGCCGGCGGACTGTTCGCGCTGGCCCAGCCTAGTCGCCTGGAGTTGCCTGCGGCCTATCTTTATGCCGGTGCCGCGATCGGGGTGGTGCTGGCAGGCGACCTGATTAGCGTATTCGTGTTCTGGGAGCTGATGGCCGTCGGCTCGACGCTGGTCTTGTGGAGTGCCGGAACCGCTGCCGCCTGGGCCGCAAGCCGGCGCTACATGATGATTCACCTTCTCGGTGGCGTGATCCTGTTCGCCGGCATAAGCGGGCATGTGCTGGGCACAGGTGACACCGCTTTTGTGCGCATGGCGCCGGATTCGATCGCGCATTGGCTGATCCTGATCGGCTTTCTGGTCAACGCCGGGGCGCCGCCCCTTTCGGCGTGGCTGCCGGACGCGTATCCGGAAGCATCGTGGAGTGGCACCGTTTTTCTTTCCGCGTTCACCACCAAGACGGCGGTCTATGTTCTGTTGCGCGGATTCCCGGGCACGGAATTCCTGATCTGGGTTGGCCTTTTCATGGTGTTCTACGGCATTGTCTACGCGCTGCTGGAAAACGACATGCGGCGCATCCTCGCCTACAGCATCGTCAACCAGGTCGGATTCATGATCGCGGGCATCGGCATCGGCACTGAAATGGCGCTCAACGGCGCTGCTGCACATGCCTTCACCCACATCATTTACAAGGGGCTGTTGTTGATGTCGGCCGGATCGGTGTTGTTCGCCACCGGAAAGCGCAAGTGTTCCGAGCTGGGTGGGCTGTTCCACAGCATGCCGGCGGCCACCATTTGCGGCATCATCGGGGCGCTGGCGATCTCTTCGTTTCCCCTGACCTCGGGATTCGTGTCCAAGAGCATGGTGTCCCAGGCGGCGGCGGACGGCCACCTCACCTGGGTCTGGCTGGCGCTGGCTGCGGCATCCGCCGGCGTCTTCCTGCACGCCGGCATCAAGTTTCCGTGGTTTGTTTTTTTTCAGAAGGATTCCGGGCTGCGCCCGGCCGACCCGCCGGCCAACATGCGCTGGGCCATGTACGGATTTTCGTTTCTCTGCCTGGCCATCGGCGTTTGGCCGGAAGCTCTTTATCGCCTGCTGCCGCACGCTGTTGCCTATGAACCGTACACCGCGGCTCACGTGCTGACGCAATTGCAACTTCTGTTGTTTTCCGGGCTGGCGTTTTTCGTGATGCTGCCCTGGCTCAAGCGCACGCTCACCATCACGCTGGATACGGATTGGGTTTATCGAGTGTTCCTGCCGGCGCTGGCAATGGCGGCTGGGCGCGGCATTGGCGGTATCCAGAAAGGCATGCTGCGGGGTGGGGCGGCCATCGGCGCGCGCTTGTCAATCGCGATTCGGCGCCATCAGCGCGCGGATGGGTTTTTGATGCGCAGCCGGCCCACCAGCGTGATGGCGTTTTGGGCGATGTTGGTGCTGTTGGCGTATTTGATCGTCAACTATATCCAATGACCTGAGCGGCTGCCCGCGCCGGCGTTCCGCTTTCGCGCCGATCTGAAAGGCACCGCCGGTGATGCGCAAACAGCCGGCAATGGAAGTGTCGTTACGCCTTGGAACTGCTGCGTATGCAGATACAGCGCCGTGCCAAGTCTTCGTGCCGCGCCAAACCTGCGGCGGATGGCATTGATGACCTTCTGGTTCGACAACCAACCGAGCATCCAAGCGTCCAGCGTCGATGGAAGCGATATTCCAGCGGCTGGTCGCCACCTGTGTGGCCACCTGAACCCAAGCATCCTTCAAGACACTAAAATCACAAGGCACTTGCGCGACAACGTCCTTTTTCAAGCGCCTGATATCCGTGCATTCATTTTTCCGCGCGAACTTTCGGGCTTAATTCGTGAGAGCATCGCCGCCGCATGCCGATGCATGATCGGACCAGCCATTCAATGAACACCATGCCGACCGCGCCCCTGACTCGCCGCCTGATCGTAGCCCTGCTGGCAGGCGGCTTGCTGTTTCTGGGATTCACTGTGCTGCAGTTGTTCCTGGTGCCGCTGGCCTGGGCCGGCATTCTGGCCTACACCACCTGGCCGCTGTACCGGCAGGTGCGCCGCGCCACCGGTGGATGGCCCAACGTCAGTGCCTTTGTCATGACATTGTTGCTGACTGCGGCATTCGTGATCCCGGTACTGTCGCTCACAGCCTTGCTGCGCGGCGAACTGACCGCGGCCTATGCAGCCGTGCTGGCCTATCTGGCGCAGGGCCCGCATCCGCTGCCGGAGATCATCACCCGGATTCCCTGGCTGGGCGACTGGCTGCAGCAGATCTTTGACCAGATCGCCGGCGACCCGGCAACGGTGCGCGCGCAGATCGCCGTCTGGGGCGCAGAGCGCATCGATGATTTGCTCAACCTGCTGGGCGGGGTTGGGCGCAACGCGGCCAAGCTCGGCTTTGCATTGCTGGCCCTGTTCTTCCTTTACCGTGACGGCGAGATCCTGCTCGACCAGGTGCGGCGCGTGCTGCGCCGCCTGATCGGCACGCGGGTCGATTCCTATCTGGCGGCGGTGGGCGCGACCACCAGTGCGGTGGTGGTCGGGCTGGTGTTGACCGCGCTGGCGCAGGGGGCGCTCGCCGGCCTGGGTTACTGGGCGGCGGGCGTCAAGGCGCCCGCGTTGCTGGCTGCGCTTACTGTGCTGATCGCGATGATTCCCTTCGGCACACCTTTCGTCTGGGGCTCGATCGGCGTCTGGCTGCTGCTCAACGGCCAGACCGGGGCCGGCATTGGTCTTTTGCTGTGGGGCACGCTGGTGGTGAGCTGGGTGGACAACGTGATCCGGCCGCTGGTGATCAGCGGCGCCACCCGCATACCCTTCATTCTGGTGATGTTCGGAGTGCTCGGCGGGCTGGCGGCATTCGGTTTGGTGGGCCTGTTCATAGGCCCGGTGATTCTGGCGGTGCTGATGGCGGTGTGGCGCGAGTGGCTTCTGGAACCGGATGCGCCGACCGTACGGGCAGCCGATGACGCATCGATCTGAGATACACTTTTCGGGCACGCCAGCGATGTTTTTCGCAGGTTGCGCCAACCCGTGAGGACAGGAAATCATGAGCATGCTTTCGCTTGACGAACTGGCGCTGCTGGCGCCGGCTGAATCGGCCCTGTTTCCTTCGCCGATCCCGGTGCAGGCGGTTTCTTCCGACGAATTCATGCCCGGGCCGCAAACGCCCAGGCAGCGCGAATTCGAGGCGCGCGTAAAGGCGATCGGCAGCGCAATGGCGCGCCATCACGGTATCAGCCGGCGCGCGTTTTTCAAGAGCGCCGCCGGCATGGCGGCAGCCTTCGTGGCGATGAACGATACCTTCGGCCCGCTTTACATGGTGAGCCGTGCCGAGGCGCAGACACCGGAGATGGCCAACGCGCGCGCCGCCGCGCTCAAGGGCCAGTTCATCATGGACATGCACACGCATTTCCTGCGCGACGACACGCGCCTGGAAGGCTTTGTGCGCTCGCGCGAGGCGGTCGGCCGTGCGGGCTGGAACCCGGCCTTGGTGAACCGGCCGCAAACCATCGAAGACCTCAAGTTCGCCAACTATTTCAAGGAAATCTATCTCGACAGCGACACCAAGGTGGCGCTGATTTCGGGATCCGGTTCCGAGGAGCCGCGCGACTGGTTCCTGACCAATGAAATGAAGGCGGATGCGCGCGCCGACGTCAACAAACGGGCCGGCACAAAACGCATGTTTTCGCATGCGATCTTCATGCCCGGCATGCCCGGCTGGCTGGAAAAAGTTGATCGTGACCTGGAAACCCTGAAGCCGGATTCGTTCAAGGGCTATACCGTGGGCGACAACACCAACAAGCAGCTGGCGCGCCATCCGTGGCACCTGGATGACGAGAAGCTGCTCTATCCGTTCTACGAAAAACTGGTCAAGGCCAGCAAGGGCCAGCCAAGCCTGGCCAACGTGTGTGTACACAAGGGCCTGTTTCCACCCTCGACCACCCGGCAGTTTCCCGACCTGGTCAAGTATGCCGACGTGCACGACGTGGCCAAGGCTGCAAAGGACTGGCCGCAACTCAATTTCATCATTTATCACTCGGGCTGGCGTTATGCCGGGGGTGCGCACATGAGCGGCTGGGAGCAGTTCGAGAAGACCGGCCGTATCGACTGGGTCACCGATCTGGCCGAGATTCCCGAGAAGCACGGCGTGCGCAACGTGTACGGCGATCTGGGCCAGATTTTCGCGCAGAGCACGGTGGCCGAGCCGCGCCTGTGCGCGGCGATGATGGGGCAGCTGGTCAGGGGCCTGGGCGCCGACGGCGTCGTGTGGGGTTCGGACGCGGTCTGGACCGGCGCGCCGCAGTGGCAGATCGAAGCCCTGCGCCGGCTGGAGATTCCTGAAGAGATGCAGAAGAAATACGGTTTTCAGCCGCTCGGTGCGGCCGACGGCCCGGTGAAAAAGGCGATCTTCGGCGACAACTCGGCGCGCCTGTACCAATTTACCTCGGCGCAGCGCGCCGCGCTGGCCGACGACGCCGTTGCGCTGGCCAAGGCCAACTACGACCTGCATGGTGATGGTCGTACCAACATGGCATACGGCTATGTCAACCGTGGTGCCTAAGCTCGCGGATGATCGAGAACGCTTTCACCGGCGTCTTGCGATGAACCCGCGACGCCGGTCCGTGCGGACGGGTTGCTTGCCGATGTGGCAGGCCCATGCGGGCTGAGGTGCGCAGGGGTGCACTGCGCAGGGCGGACGCCGATGCGGCCGCCGCATTGAGCGAGATCAAGACCTACGGCATGTCGGAGCGGGCGGAGCATCTCGACTTCGATATTCGCGATCAGACCGTGCGGCCGGCGCTGAATCATCCGCATCGCCACGAGTACTTCCAGATCCAGGTCAACCTGGCTGGCGATTCGCGACAGCAGATCGGCGGCGCGGTGCGCCGCTTCGCGCGTGGCGACCTGTGCTTCGTGCTGCCCTACCGGGTGCACATGGTGCCGCATCCGCCGGGGTCGCGCTTCATCGTGATCAATTTCTCGCCGCGCTTCCTGCGCCCGGACCTGGCGGTCGATCCGCTCGATCTGGAAGACGTGCCGCTGGCGCGTGCGCCGGAGCTGGCGCCCTTCCTGTTGCAGGAGTATCTGGACTTTTCATTCGCAGCCGACGAGTTCGCAGAGATCGAGCTGCTCCTCGAACGCATGCTGGCGGCCAATCGCGAGCGGCGCTTTGGTTCGCTGGAAGTGTTGCGCGGCCTGTTGTTGCAATTGATCGGGACGGTGGTGCAAAGCCGCGAAAGCGAACTGCTGCGATTGGCCGCCGCGCAGGGCGCCGGGGCCAGTCGGCGCGATGCCCTCACGCGCGTCACGCGCCACATTCGCGAACACCTGAGCGAGGAAATCTCCCTGGCCGACGCGGCGGCGGCGGCGTTCCTCTCCCCCAACTATCTTGCCCATCTCCTCAAGAAGGAAACCGGCAAGACTTTCACCGAGCTTGTAACCGAAAGGCGCCTGGAGCGCGCGCAGGAACTGCTGGCCAACACCGCCTCGCGCATAGCCGAGGTGGCGTATGCCTCGGGCTTCGCCGATGAAGCCTACTTCACGCGCCGTTTCAGGCAGTGGTTCGGCATGAGCCCGCGCGCCTATCGCGATAGCGTGCGGGCTTTTGCGGCGCCAACATCATCGTCCGGCGCGAAACGCCCGCTGCGACCTGCGCGCAGCGCCCGGCGCTGATCAGCCTGGCGCACCTTGCCGTTTTCTCGCTGGCATGGCAAGCGGCGCGGCCCCGCGAGAACGCCACGATTGATCTAGCTCAAGCATGACCAGTTGCCGTTGCGTAAAGTTGGCAGCGTGATGTCGGTGTCGAGGGATCTGCTCGCACGGCCGTTTTTCCAACTCCGGAGGACCAAATCATGAGCATCATTGCCCCCGAATTGCTGGCCCTGCAACGCCTTTATGAATGGGAAAAGACCGCGCCCGGACGCGTTGCGCTGACCCAGCCGATGGGTGAGGGCGTGACGCGCGACTTCACCTGGGCGCAGGTGGCCGAACAGGTGCGGCGCATGGCCGCACACCTCAAGGCCTGCGGCTGGGAGCCGGGCTCCAAGGTGGCAATTTTGTCGAAGAACTGCGCCTGGTGGATGATGAGCGACCTGGCGATCTGGATGGCCGGCTATGTCTCGGTGCCGCTGTACCCCACGTTGGCGCACGCAACGGTCGAGCAGATCCTGACCCATAGCGAGGCGCGGGCCTGCTTTGTCGGCAAGCTCGACGGCTGGGAAGGCATGAAGCCCGGTGTGCCTGCGGGCCTGCCGTGCATCAGTTACCCGTTGTCGCCGGCGGACGCGATCAACTGCCATGAAGGCTGGGACGACATCTGCGCGCGCAACGCGCCGCTTGCCGGCCAGCCGGTGCGCGGCGCCGAGGAACTGGCGACGCTGATCTACACTTCGGGCACCACCGGCCGGCCCAAGGGCGTGATGCATAGCTTCGGCAATTTCGCCTGGGCGCTGGACAAGGGCATCAAGCGCATCACCATGACAGCCCAAGACCGCATGCTGTCGTACCTGCCGCTGGCGCATGTGGTAGAGCGGGTGCTGGTAGAGCACGGCTGGCTGCGCATCGGCATGCGGGTGTACTTCGCCGAGTCGCTCGATACGTTCGCCGCCGACATGCAGCGCGCGCGCCCGACCATCTTCTTCTCGGTGCCGCGGCTGTGGGTCAAGTTCCAGCATGGCGTGCACCACAAGCTGCCGCCGGCCAGGCTCAACCTCCTGTTGTCGATTCCGCTCATCGGTGGCCTGGTGCGGCGCAAGGTGCTGGGGGCGCTGGGCCTGGATCAGTGCCGCATCGCCGCCGGCGGCG
>CAYYFR010000116.1:0-15256 GCA_964470865.1 uncultured Burkholderiales bacterium
GCGCTCCTCCTCCCTCGGGGAGGATGTCACGCAGTGACAGGTGGGTAGTCCGATGAGCGGGCCGTCCGCAGGGGGTGGGCACGACGCGCAACGAGCGCTGCTCGCGGCCAACGAACGCTTCCGCCTGCCGCCGAAGATTTTCGATGCGCGCTGCGCCGCCTGCTGGTTCGTGCTCGCCCTGATGGCGCTGACGGTGGCGAGTTTCTGGACGCTCGATTTGCAATGGGCCAAATTTCTTTCGCTCGATGCGGCGCGCAGGATGGGCAAGTTCATGGGCGAGCTCATGAACCCGACGGCCGAGGCCAGGTTTGTCGCGCGGCTGGCAATCGCAGCCCTTGAGACCATCGCGATGTCGGCGCTGGGCACCTTGCTGGCCGTCATTGGCGGCCTGGCGCTGGCGCTGCCGGCCAGCCGGGTGCATGCGGGCGATCCTGCCTTTTGGCGCGCGCCCACGCGCCTGGTGTTGAATGGCCTGCGCTCGATTCCCGAGCTGATGTGGGCGGCGCTGTTGATCATCGCCGCCGGCCTCGGGCCATTCGCCGGCACGCTGGCGCTGGGCCTGCATACCGCCGGCGTGCTGGGGCGCCTGTTTGCCGAGGCGATTGAAAACGCTCCGCCCGGGCCGGGATTCGCCCTGCGTGCGCAAGGCGTGCCCGAAGGCCGGGTATTCCTGTATGCGACGCTGCCGCAGATCCTGCCGCAGCTGATGTCCTATACCCTGTACCGCTGGGAAAACAACATTCGTGCCGCCGCGGTGCTCGGTGTGGTCGGCGGCGGCGGGCTGGGGCAGATGCTGGCCTTCCACATGGGCTTGTTCCACATGCGCGAGACCAGCTCGATCCTGATCGTCATGATCCTGCTGGTGGCGCTGGTTGATCTGACCTCGTATTTGTCGCGGCGCCTGATGCAGCGTTGACCTGTCGATGGCCGGCACCGTTTGAAGCAGCCAGCGCCGCGCCGATCAACGCTCGCTACCGAGCACCGCCAGCAGGTCGGGAATCATGTTGTAGACCTGGATTCCAATGAACGCACTGCCCAGCGGATCGCCGCGCGCACCCAGGGTGGGCGGGCCGACCAGGCGCAGGCGGCCGGCGGCGCTGCCGTCGCGTGCGATCGCCCGATAGTGGCCATTGACCGCCAAGCCGACGCCGCTGGGATCGATGCAGAGCATGCCGCGCTCGAGCAAGGCCGCGTACAGCGGTATGGCCGATGGGTGCGTGGAATCGACCCCGCTGCAGTTGATCACGCGGTCATATGCAACAACCTGGGTGGCGGACGTGCGTCGCAGGCGCAGGGCGATGCGCAACGGCGCATCCGCGCCGTCCGCGGCCGCACCTTCAATGCTGGCGGCGCGAAAGCGCACCTGGCCGCTTTGCTCCGCTGATGCCACCATGACCGCGTTTTGCGGTGCAACGCGAAAGCGGTGGGTGTCGTACCAGGGCCGCAACTGGCGAAAAAAGCGCCGTTTCTCGGCCACCGCCATGCCCGGCCACACCTGACCGACCATGTCGCGCAGGTGGTCGAACGAAGCGTCCCAGGATTCGCCGTCGCGCCCGAGCGTGCGGATCTGCCGGCGCAAGGCGCGCAACAGGGCGCGTACGGTTGGCGGACTGCCGGCCGCGCGGATGAATGGGTCCGGCGGCGCGGCAAGGCGCGCAAGCATCGGTGGCAAAGGCGGCATGCCGGGCGCGGGCGGCGGGCGCTGCGCCTGCGGCCGCAGGCCGCGGCGCGACACCACGTCGATCGGACCGCGATGCCCGCCGGTGAGCAGTGTGGAAACGATGTCATAGGCAGTCAGGCCGCTGCCCAGTACCAGCACGCGCTCGTCTGACGGCAGCGTAGGCAGATGCGCCTTAGCCAGGGGATCGACGATCACCCGCGCGTGGTCCGCAAAGCCGGCACCGAAGCTGGCGGGCAGGCGCGCCCGCGTATGGCCGGGCGCCAGCACCACCATCTCGCACGCCAGCGCCGCGCCACCCGCAGTGACCACCGTCTGCGCAAGTGCGCCCGGCACCACATCGACGGCACGGTCGCGCAGATGACGGATCGAGGAGCCTGTGGGCCAGCTTGCATGCCGGGCTACCGTCTCTTGCAGGAACTTGCGAAATACCGAGCGGCGCAGGAATGTGGTGCCGTTGGCAAGGCGCGCCGCCGGGTCGGCGGCATGGGCGCCGTTGTCGTCGCACCAGCGTGCAAACATGCCGATATCGGCCGGATCCGGGCTGTGCATGCCAGGCTGGCCGTTGAGCCGATGGTCGGGTTCATCCGAGCTGTAGGCCAGGCCGCCGCCGATGTGCTCGCGCGGTTCGACAACGGTGATGTCAAGCGCCGCCGCGCTGCGGCGTACCAGTTGCACTGCGGCCGAGGTGGCGGAAAAGCCGCCGCCGACGATGACGATGCGCTTCATCGTCTGGCCTGGTTCGCGCGCCGTGCAATAGGGGCCAAGGGGGCCAAGTCGCACCGGCTCTTGACAGGTTTGTTGCTCAGCATTCAACTCCTTCAATTCGTTTGTGCATCGGGGTGGTCGCGCTGTGCATGCGTGCCTACGTGCCGGCATCCTCGAGCTCGCGCGGCACCACGTCGCGCAGCATCGCAAGCATCTGCTTGCCCAGCGGCGTCATCGGCCGCTGCGCCGAGGTCGCTATGGTAAGGGTAGTGATCAGGCGCGGCTTGACGATCGGCCGCGCCAGCAGGCGTTCGCGCAGCGGGTCGCGGCGGATGGCGTTCAACGACAGCACCGCGAAGCCATGGCCGCGCGCTACCAGGTCGAGAATCGAGGGAATGCCGTCGATCTCGAGCGCCACCTGGATGCGTTCGCCGATATCGGCCAGGCCGCGCTCGACGAACATGCGCACCGCGTGCGGCCGGCTCGGCACGATCAGGCCGTGTGCGGCGACTTCTTTCAGTGAGACCGGCGGGCCGACGCGCTGCGGCGTGCGCTTGGCGCCGGCCGGGCCGATCAGGTACAGCGGCTCCGACACCAGGGGCTTGGTCTCGATCGCCGGCGTCGGCGTCGGGTTGTAGACCAGGCCCACATCGATGCGGCCCGAAACCAGCCATTCGCTCACGTTCACCGACAGGCCTTCGACGATGCCCAGCGTGGCTTTGGGAAAGCGCCGGCGAAATTCGTCCACCAGCGTGGCGGTGATCAGGCGCCCGACAGTCGGCGGAACGCCGAGGGTCACATGACCTACCGGCGCACCGCGCATCTCTTCCAAGTCTTCGCGCGCGCGTGCGATTTGGTGCAGGATGCCGCGACCATGGTCCAGCAGGCGCCGTCCGGCATCGGTCAGGGTCACCCCGCGGCCATTGCGCATGAGCAGGTTCTGCCGCAATTCGATTTCGAGCTGGCGCACCTGGCGTGACAGCGCCGGTTGGGCGATGCGCAGATGGTCGGCGGCACGGGTGAAGCTGCCGAGTTCGGCGACGTGGACGAAGTATTCGAGTTGTTTCAGGTTCACGGCATGAAGCGCGCACGGGTTATGCTGACCTGCGATAACAGCTAGTTTAGCAATACCTGTTTTGCCAGGCCGTAAATGGCGGATAATTTTGGGTCGTTTCGCACCAAACCAATCTGCGACGACGTCAATCGCGTTCGAACCCGAGGATTCTCCGCATGATCATCGACTGCCATGGCCACTACACCACGGCCCCCACGCAACTGGAAGACTGGCGCAATGCGCAGATCGCCGGCATCAAGAATCCGTCCGCGATGCCCAGGGTTGCCGACCTGAAAATCAGCGATGACCAGTTGCGTGAATCGATCCAGACCAACCAGTTGAAGCTGATGCGCGAGCGCGGCTCGGACCTCACCATTTTCTCGCCGCGCGCATCCTTCATGGCGCATCACATCGGCGACTTCAATGTCTCGTCCACCTGGGCTTCGATCTGCAACGAGTTGTGCTTCCGCGTCTCGCAGTTGTTCCCGGACAGTTTCATCGGCGCGGCGATGCTGCCGCAGTCGCCGGGCGTCGATCCAAAGACCTGCGTTGCAGAACTGCAGAGGTGCGTCAGCGAATACGGATTCGTCGGCATCAACCTCAACCCGGACCCGTCCGGCGGCCACTGGACCAGCCCGCCCCTGACCGACCGTCACTGGTACCCGATCTACGAAAAAATGGTCGAGTACGAGATCCCGGCGATGATCCACGTGTCGACCTCCTGCAACGCCTGCTTCCACACCACCGGCGCGCATTACCTCAATGCCGACACCACCGCCTTCATGCAGTGCATACAGGGCGACCTGTTCAAGGACTTCCCGACCCTCAAGTTCCTGATCCCGCATGGCGGTGGCGCGGTGCCCTACCACTGGGGCCGCTTCCGCGGCCTGGCGCAGGAGATGAAGAAACCCTTGCTCAAGGACCACCTGCTCAACAACGTTTTCTTCGACACCTGCGTCTACCACCAGCCGGGCATCGACCTGCTGACCAAGGTCATCCCGGTCGACAACATCCTGTTCGCCTCCGAGATGGTCGGCGCGGTACGCGGCATCGATCCGGAAACCGGCAACTACTACGACGATACCAAGCGCTACATCGAGGCCGCCGCCATCAATCCCGAACAACGGCAGAAGATCTACGAGGGCAATGCGCGCCGCGTGTTTCCGCGCCTGGACCGCAGCCTGAAAGCGCGAGGCAAATGAGCATGAACAACTTGGGCGTTGTCAAACGCAATATCGTGCGCGCCCCGCGCGCCGCGGTGGAAAAGCTCTCGCGCTTTGGCGTGGCCTCGATCCACGAGGCAATGGGCCGCGTCGGCCTGATGAAAACCTACATGCGGCCGATCTTTGCCGGCGCCCACTTTTGCGGCACCGCCGTGACCGTGCTGGCGCATCCGGGCGACAACTGGATGTTGCACGTGGCCGCCGAGCAGTTGCAACCCGGCGACGTGGCGGTGGTTGCCTGCACCACCGACAACGAAGACGGCATGTTCGGCGACCTGCTCGCCACCTCGTTCAAGGCGCGTGGCGCCATCGGCCTGGTAATTGATGCCGGTGTACGCGATGTCAAGGACCTGACCGCGATGCCGTTCCCGGTGTTTTCACGCGCCATCAGCGCCAAGGGCACGGTCAAGGCCACCATCGGCTCGGTCAACGTGGCGGTGGTGTGCGCCGGTGCCTGGGTCAACCCGGGTGACGTGATCGTGGCCGACGACGACGGCGTGGTGGCGGTGCCGGCCGCCTACGCGCAGGCAGCGGCCGATGCGGCAGAGGCGCGCGAAGCCAACGAGGCGGAGAAACGCGCCAGGCTGGCTGCCGGCGTGCTGGGCCTGGACATGTACAACATGCGCGGGCCGCTGGAAAAGGCCGGCCTCAAGTACATCGATTGAGGTAAGCCCAAGTACCGGCGCAGGCCGGGGCGCGAAGGAAGTTGATCAATGTTCAGAACCGGGTGTGAACGGAGCAAGCAATGAAAACTCAGGTGGCGATCATCGGCGGCGGCCCGGCGGGGTTGCTGCTGGCGGAAATCCTCAATCGCGCAGGGATCGAAAGCGTGGTGCTCGAAGCCAGGAGCCGCGAGTACGTGCTGTCGCGGATTCGCGCCGGCGTACTGGAGCAGGGCACGGTCGAAGTGCTGCGCGCAAACGGCCTGGGCGAGCGCATGGACCGTGACGGCCATCCACACGACGGCGCGGCGATCGTCTGGGCCGGCCGCGACCGCTATTTCATCGATAGCCGGAAACATGTCGGCAAGCGCTTCATGACCTACGGCCAGACCAACATCCAGGAAGACCTGTTCGCCGCCGCCGACCGGCGCCAGGCGGTTCTTCTGATGGAAGCAGAGGATGTGCAGCCACACGACATGACCAGCGAGCGACCGTATGTGAGCTTGCGCCACAACGGCCTGAACTTGCGGCTGGATTGCGACTTCATCGCCGGTTGCGATGGCTTCCACGGCGTCTCGCGCAAATCGATCCCGCCATCGATCCTGCGCGAGTTCGAGAAGGTCTATCCGTTCGGCTGGCTGGGCGTGCTTTCGGAGACGCCGCCCTTGAACGAGCTGGTGTACTGCAATCACCCGCGCGGTTTCGCATTGGCATCGCAGCGCAACCCGATGTTGTCGCGCTACTACTTGCAGGTGCCGCTTGAGGACAAGGTGGAAGAATGGTCGGACGAGCGCTTCTGGAGCGAGCTCAAGGCGCGCTATCCGCAGGACATCGCCGAACGCATTGTCACCGGCCCCTCGATTGAAAAATCGATCGCCCCCTTGCGCAGTTTCGTGGCCGAGCCGATGCGCCATGGCCGCCTGTTCCTGGCCGGCGATGCGGCGCACATCGTGCCTCCTACCGGTGCCAAGGGCCTCAACCTGGCGGTGTCGGACGTGTTCTACCTGTCACGCGCGCTCAAGGCCTTTTATGGTCAGGGTTCATCCACGCTGCTGGACAGCTACAGTGACATGGCCTTGCGGCGGGTCTGGAGTTCGGTACGTTTTTCGTGGTGGCTCACCAACCTGCTGCACCGCTTTCCAGGCATGACCGATTTCGAGCAGCGCGCGCAGGAATGCGAGCTGCAATACCTGGCAAGTTCGCAACACGCCTCGGCAAGCGTGGCCGAGCAATATGCCGGCCTGCCGTTCGAGCCGGCCTGACAGTTTCAATCCGGAAGTCAGCATGGAATCCCAAACCCCCTTTACCAAGACCAAAGGCTGGCTCGACTGGTATGCCGGCCCGTCGAAGCCACGTTTCCGCTTGCCACCCGGCAGTGTCGACGCGCATTGCCACGTGTTCGGCCCCGGTGCCGAGTTTCCCTTTGCCGCAGAGCGCAAGTACACGCCCTGCGACGCCTCCAGGCAGCAGTTGTTCGCCCTGCGCGACCATCTTGGCTTCGACAAAAACGTGATCGTGCAGGCTACCTGCCATGGCGCGGACAATCGCGCGCTGGTCGATGCGCTCAATGCCGCGAACGGCCGCGCTCGGGGCATTGCCACCGTCAGGCGCAGCGTCACCGATCGCGAACTGCAGGACATGCACGCCGCCGGCGTGCGCGGTACCCGCTTCAATTTCGTCAAGCGCCTGGTCGACTTCACACCCAGGGACGAATTGATGGAGATCGCCCACCGCATCGCCCCGCTCGGCTGGCATGTGGTGATCTACTTCGAGGCGGTCGATCTGCCCGAGTTGTGGGATTTTTTCACCGCCCTGCCGACCACGGTGGTGGTCGACCACATGGGCCGGCCGGATGTCAGCTTGCCGGTCGATGGCCCGCAATTCCAGTTGTTCGTGAGGATGATGCACGAGTACCCCAACATCTGGTCCAAGGTGACCTGCCCGGAGCGGCTCTCGGTGGCGGGTCCGCCGGCCTTGAACGGCGAGCAGGACGCCTACCGCGACGTGGTGCCGTTCGCCAAATGCCTGGTCGAGACTTTCCCTGACCGCGTGCTGTGGGGAACCGACTGGCCGCACCCGAATCTGAAAGACCACATGCCCGACGACGGCCTGCTGGTGGACTTCATTCCGCGCATTGCGGCAACCCCGGACCTGCAGCGGAAACTGTTGGTCGACAATCCCACCCGCCTGTACTGGAGCTGACATCATGGCACTCGCCAAACCCTATCTTGACGTCCCTGGCACGACCATTTTCGATGCGGAGCAGTCGCGCAAGGGGTATTGGTTGAACCAGTTCTGCATGTCGCTCATGAAGGCAGAAAACCGCGCACGTTTCAAGGCCGACCAGCGCGCCTATGTCGACGAATGGCCGATGACCGAGGAGCAGAAGCAGGCGGTTTTGACCGCCGATCTCAATCGCGGCATCCGCGCCGGCGGCAACATCTACTTCCTGGCCAAGCTGGGAGCCACCCACGGCAAGAGCTTTCAGCAGATGGCCGGCAGCATGACCGGCATGAGCGAAGAGGAATACCGCGACATGATGATCCGCGGCGGACGTAGTGCCGCGGGCAACCGGGTGGTCGGCGAGGAGGGCGATGCACAGGCGCACCGTCAGCCGCAGGGCTCCGGCAGCGGCAAGCTTGTTTGAAAGGATGACCTGACATGGCACGCATCACAGCATCGGTCTACACCTCGCATGTGCCGGCCATCGGCGCGGCGATGGACCTGGGAAAGACCACCGAACCCTACTGGCAGCCACTGTTCAAGGGTTACGAGAGGTCGAAGCAATGGATGAGGGAAAACACGCCGGATGTGGTTTTCTTAGTCTTCAACGACCATGCCACGGCTTTCAGCATGGAGATGATTCCGACCTTCGCCATCGGCACGGCTGCCGAGTTCAAGCCGGCCGACGAAGGCTGGGGTCCGCGCCCGGTGCCCATGGTCAAGGGTCACCCCGAACTGGCGTCGCACATCGCGCAATCGGTGATCCAGCAGGATTTCGATCTCACCATCGTCAACAAGATGGATGTCGATCACGGGCTCACCGTGCCGCTGTCGCTGATGTGCGGCCAGCCACTGGCCTGGCCTTGCCCGGTGATCCCGTTCGCGGTGAACGTGGTGCAGTACCCGGTGCCTTCGGGCAACCGCTGCTACCAGCTCGGGCGCGCCATCGGCCGGGCGATCCGCTCGTATGACCAGGATCTCAAGGTGCAGATCTGGGGCACCGGCGGCATGAGTCACCAGTTGCAGGGGCCGCGCGCCGGCCTCATCAATCGCGAATTCGACAATGACTTCCTCGACCAGTTGATCGCCAACCCGGCCGGCTTGGCCGAAAAGCCGCACATCGACTATGTGCGCGAAGCCGGCTCCGAGGGCATCGAGCTTGTGATGTGGCTGATCGCGCGCGGCGCCATGAGCGACTGCGACCCCGGCGGTCGCGCGCCACTGGTGCGCCATCGTTTTTATCATGTGCCGGCCTCGAACACCGCGGTCGGCCACCTGATTCTTGAAAACCAGGCTTAGGAACGAAACATCATGAAGATCGCACTCGCCGGTGCCGGCGCATTCGGCATCAAGCATCTCGAAGGGCTGGCCAGGATCGACGGCGTCGAGGTGGTGTCGCTGGTTGGTCGTGAACTTGCAAAAACGCGGGAAGTGGCGAGCAAATTCGGCATCGCGCATGTCTCCACCGAACTGGCCGACAGCCTTGCCATCAAGGAGGTCGACGCGGTGATTCTGTGCACGCCCACGCAGATGCATGCCGCACAGGCGATTGCCTGTCTCAAGGCCGGCAAGCACGTGCAGGTGGAAATCCCGTTGGCCGACAGTCTTGCCCACGCCGAGGAAGTGGTGCGGCTGCAAAAGGAAACCGGGCTTACCGCCATGTGCGGCCACACGCGGCGCTTCAACCCCAGTCACCAATGGGTCAACAAGAAAATCCGCGCCGGCGAATTGAAGATCCAGCAAATGGACGTGCAAACCTTTTTCTTCCGGCGCAGCAACATGAATGCGCTGGGCCAGCCACGCAGCTGGACCGACCACCTGCTGTGGCACCACGCCGCGCACACCGTCGATCTGTTCCAGTATCAGGATGGCGGGGAAGTCACCGTGGCGAATGCGCTGCAGGGGCCGATCCATCCGGTGCTCGGCATCGCAATGGACCTGTCGATCCAGTTGAAAAGCAGCAGCGGCGCGATCTGCACGCTCTCACTTTCGTTCAACAACGACGGGCCGCTGGGCACATTCTTTCGCTACATCGGCGATACCGGCACCTATCTGGCACGCTACGACGACCTGTTCAACGGCAAGGAAGAGAAGATCGATGTGTCGAAGGTCGACGTGTCGATGAACGGCATCGAGCTGCAGGACCGCGAGTTCGTGGCCGCCATCCGCGCCGGGCGCGAGCCGAATTCGAGCGTGGCCAAGGTGCTGCCCTGTTACCGCACGCTGCACCAACTGGAAGCGCAGTTGAATGCGGCAGGTTGAAATCCTCAATCCCTGCGGCCGCCACCCCAACGATTCCAAACTCGTCACCGAAGAACATCATGAGCAAGGCGCGGTGACCTGCAACGACACCGCCGAACGCCTGCAAGGATAGGCATTCCAATGCCACTTCTGCAGAATCCAGTGCCTTTCAGTAGTAGTCAATCCGGGGATTGGGTCGAAGGAATCCGAAGAACCTGATCAGGATTGCCCGTGAGTGTGGGTATTTAATGAGTATTTACTCATATTTCGGGTAAATACTCATGAAACCTCCTGTAATGTGAGACTACCTGTTTTCACCCACCCGATTCGTCGAGAAAGTATCGGAATCAGCGAGCGCAGCGACATCGTAGATTAGTTGAGTGGAGCAACGATCACGCCCGCCAGGATCGCCCGAGAGGGTGAGTATATAATGCGTATTTACTCATTGTTCGGGTAAATACTCATGAAACCTCCTGTAATCCGACGACTTTCTTCGACTGATATCCGGGAGGCTTTCCGCCAGTTGCGGGACGCCGGGAAGCCGGAAGTTTCGTCGGCGGACGTGCGACTTCGCGCCGGCGGTGCTCATGCCACGATCGTGCGCCATCTCAATGGCCTGGTCGAAGAGGGTGCGGTCGTACGCCACGGCAGCGCGCGCGCCACCCGCTACTCGCTGGCGCCGACGCCCGAGGCTCCTGGCCTGGTGGATCGCGTCGACGCCCGAGTCTCGCCCGCCTGGTCGAGCGCCGCGCGCTCGCTTTTCGGATCGCTGAACCGTCCGCTCGGGGCTCGCGAGCCTGTCACGTATCGACGCGAGTTCGTCGACGCCTACGTTCCGAATCGATCGCACCTATTGCCTCGTGAACTAGCTGAATCATTGGCGCGCGAGGGCCGGATGCCGGGTCAGCAGCCAGCCGGCACCTACGCGCGCAAGGTGCTCGAACAGTTGCTGGTGGACCTCTCGTGGTCGTCTTCGCGACTGGAGGGCAACACCTACAGTCTGCTGGCGACAGAAACCTTGTTCAAGAGTGGCGCCCTGCCAACGGACACCGAAGGGGTGATGCTACTCAATCACAAGCGTGCCATCGAATTTCTGGTCGACGCCGCCCCGGGCTACGGGCTGGTGGAAAGCGTGGTTCGCAACCTCCACGCTTTGCTGATGCAGGATCTGCTCGACGACTCCTTTGGCCTCGGGGCGATTCGAACCAGGGTCGTCAACATCTCGGGCACGACCTATGTTCCCTCTCAGGTACCGCAGATACTTGAGGAGATGTTGTCCCTCGTCGTCGCCACGGCGCAACGGATCAACAATCCGGTCGAGGCGGCGTTCTTCCTGTGGGTCAATCTGGCCTACCTGCAACCGTTCGAGGACGGCAACAAGCGCACCAGCCGGCTGGCGGCCAATGTGCCGCTGATGCTCTACAACTGCGCGCCGATCGCCTTTCTCGATATCGATCCGGGCGACTACGCGCTTGCGATGCTGGGGGTCTACGAAGAGCTCGACCTTGCGGTCGCCGTCGAACTTTTCGAATGGACTTATCGCCGTTCGGTTCGCAAGTACCGGGTGATCATGGAGGCGATGGGCGCACCGGACCCATTCAGGATACGGTATCGCGAGCGCCTCGGTCAGGCGGTGCAGAAGATCGTCCGCGAAGGGGGCAGCCTCGCGCGCGCCATCGGTGAGCTTGACCTTCCGGCGACGGACGCCAACGCGTTTGCGGCATTGCTCGTGACGGAAATCGATGCTCTGACGCAATACAACTGCGCGCGCTATCGAGTCACCGCCGGTGAGATGCAGGCATGGATTGCGCGCGGCAAGCCACGCTCGTAGAAAAGCGCTGTTCGCAGTCCGGCGTTGCAGTCCAGGCAATAGAATTGAACACTTCATCCGCGACACCCCCGCCGGCCCGAACCACGCGCGCACTGCCATCGCGGTCCTGGCGTTGTGCCTCACTCTCAATCTGATCGGCCGCGGCAGCGCCGACACCTGTGTCGTTTTCCTGCTGCCCCTGGAATCCGACCTCGGCTGGACGCGCTCGTTCTGGGGGCCGCTGCGGATCTTCTTCGAAACCTCGGTGGGCATGCTCTCGGTCACGGTGCAGTCGGTCGCCTACCTGGTCGAGCAGGGCTACCCGCCGCTGGTGGCGGCCAGCGCCTTCGGCCCTGCGTGCCATCGATGCTCGCGGTTTTCGGGGTGGTCACTGCGGGCACGCCGGACGACTGCCAAGGGCCGCGGCGGGTCGCCACTACCACCTGTGCGATGAGCATCGTGGGCATCCTCGTGCTGCTGGCGATCTCGTGGCATCCGCTCATGGCTCTGCGGTTCTTGTTCGTCCGCGTGTCCGGGGTGGTGCAGGGTGCGCGCGCTGATAGCGGGCGTGGCGCACGACCTCACCGGCAGCTACCGGGCTGGGTTCGTGCTGGCTATCGTTTTTCTGGTGATCGCGGCGCTGCCGTTCTGGCGGGTGCTGCCGCTGTGGGCACTCCTGCCGGCAGGTTGCAGCGGGTTTCCGGCCTCACGCGGCCGTCGATAAAGGAGAGAGCGCAAGATCCCTGTTCTTGTCGGCCACACGCACGACACAGCCGTCAAGGTCCTTGGTCAGCCTCAACTGGCAACCGAGGCGGGAGGTCGCGGTCATGTCGAAGGCGACATCAAGCAACACCTTCTCAGGCGCGGCAGCGGGGGGCAACCTGGCGTACCACTCGTAGTCCACGATCAAATGGCAGGTAGCGCATGCAAGCGATCCTGCGCAAGCTCCTTCGATATCAATGCCGCCTTTTTTTGCCGCGCTGAGGAAGGATGTACCGATCCTGGCGTTGACCTCGCGGACGGTACCGTCGAATTCGATGAATCTTATGGTCGGCATTCAATCCTCCGTAAGCCCGGTGACAAATCTGCGAACGATGCGTGGCCGTGGTTCAATACAGCAGTGGCGGCATTGGTCCGGATACCCGGACGGTCGATATCCCTGCAGGACAAGCCATCCCTTAACGGTTCAGGTTCCTTTGGAGAGATCATGAAACCCTCAGCCACCAAGCCCAGTCCGGCGCAAGCCCGCAGATTACCCGTGTCGGCGGGCCCCGTCTGTTACATGCATCCGGACGATATAGGAAAGCTGCATGTACCGGGCTCGACGCGCGCCGGCGAAACGATCCGGCCGGATTATGCAATGGCTCAGGATGGCGTGGATACGCTGAAGGTCTTGATGGTCACCGACAACATGGTGATGTTCGAATCGTTTCGCAGCAAGGGTGCGATCGACACCGCCCACTTGCATCCGGATCACCATTCGACGGTGTACCAGAAGAAGGGAAGGGTACGCATGCGCATCGGCAAGGAAGTGTTCATTGTCGAGGAGGGCGACACCTACTACCACCCGATGGGAATGGTCCACCAGCACGAGGCGCTGGAGGATTCCGTGCGGATTGAAATCAAGACCTATCCCGGCGGCGGGGCAGTGGCCTCCTGGAACAAGCTGGTCGGCGGCCCGCAGTTCGCGGATTCCAGGTAGCGCGGGCGGCGTTGGTATTTTCTTTTCAAGACTCAGGCAGATTTCAATAGCTGAAAGATCTCTCATGTTCAAAATCGTTCGCACCGTTCTTTGGCACTTGTCCCTGGCACTCGCTGCAAGCTCGTTTGCAGGCCTGGCGGCTGCACAGGCTTTTCCCACCAAGCCGATTCGCATCATCGTGCCCTTTGGCGCCGGCGGCATCGCCGACATCACCGCGCGTACCGTCGCGCAGCGCATGAGCGAGACCCTGGGCCAGCAGGTGCTGGTGGACAACCGGCCGAGCGCCGGCGGCATCGTCGCCTCCGAGGCGGTGGCCAAGGCCCTGCCAGACGGCTACACCTTGCTCCTGATGTCCAATGGCACGGCGGTGTCGGCCGGGCTCTTCAAGGTGTTGCCGTTCGACCCGGTCAAGGATTTCGCGACCGTTTCGACCCTGGGTTTTTTCGACATCGCGCTTGTCACCGGCACCGAATCGCGCTTCAAGACCCTTGCGGAATTGATCGCCTTTGGCCGTGCCAATCCGGGCAAGCTCAACATCGGCACCATCAATGTCGGCAGCACGCAGAACCTGGCCGGCGAATTGTTCAAGTCGAGTGCCGGCATCGACGCGCAGATCGTGCCCTTCAAGGGCACGCCGGCGCTGATCACGGCCTTGCGTGGTGGCGAGATCGATGTGGCCGTGGAAATTCTCGGGCCGGTGATGTCGCAAATCTCGGCCAAGGCGGTACGCGTGCTGGCGGTGATGGGCGACAGGCGCTTTGATGGCCTGCCCGAGGTGCCGACTGTGCGCGAAGCGGGCATCGCCAACTTCAACGTGGCGTCCTGGAACGCTCTGGCGGCACCGGCCAAGACACCGCCCGATGTGATCGCACGCCTGAACAAGGAGGTGGCGGCCGCGGTCAATACCCCGGCTGTCAGGCAGCGCTTGAAGGAGCTCGGGGTCGATGCGCGTGCAGGAACACCGGAGCAGTTGAACGAACTGCTGATGAGCGAGATCAAGCGCTGGACCGAGGTGATCAACCGCGCCAGGATCGAAAAGCAGTAGTCGCCCTTGCTGCCGCGCACATGACGCCTCTGTTGCTGTTGCCCGGACTGGTGTGCGACCGCGCGCTGTGGGAGCCGCTGCTGCCGGTGCTCTGCCAGGTGGCCGATTGCCGCATTGCCGACTACGGCGAACTGGCTTCGATTCCCGCCATGGCAGAACGGGTTTTGGCTTCGGCGCCGCCGCGTTTTGCGCTCGCCGGCCATTCGATGGGCGGGCGGGTGGCGCTGGAGATCATGCGGCTGGCCGCCGATCGTGTCGAACGCCTGGCCGTGTTCGACAGTGGTTTCCAGCCGCGGCCGGGCGGCGCCGCCGGCGAGCTTGAGCGCGATCAGCGTCATGCGCTGGTAGCCCTGGCCGCGCGCGAAGGCATGCGCGCCATGGGGCTGGAATGGTTGAAAGGCATGCTGCATCCGGCGCGTCTTGCGGATCGGCTGCTCACCGACGCGATTGCCGATATGGTGGCGCGTCATGCACCGCAGGTGTTCGCGGCGCAGATCGAGGCCCTGCTGGCGCGCCCCGACGCGACCGATGTATTGCGCGGCATCCGCTGCCCGACCTTGCTCGGTTGCGGGCGGCAGGATGTCTGGAGCCCGCTTGCCCGGCATGTGGAGATGGCCGGGCTGGTCGCCGGCGCAAGCCTGGCGGTGATCGAGGAGTCCGGCCATATGGCGCCGATGGAACGGCCCGCGCAGTGTGCAACGAAGCTCGTCGCGTGGATCAAGGGCGACAGCGTTGCGACTGTTTGAATCCCGGCCAGGAGCGCCGCATCGCACGCGGCGTCAGCGAAAGTAGGGCGATATCCGCCTGGTCCGCCAGGTGATCGAGCGAGGCATTGGTGTGCAGGCTGATGTGGCCGTTGCGTGGCGTGCAATACCACCATGCCATGCCCCGTGTTTCGATATCCGCCGGC
>CAYYFR010000116.1:15356-17817 GCA_964470865.1 uncultured Burkholderiales bacterium
CTTACTTGTCGAGCCGCAACTTGGCGAATGAACCCGGCGCGTCCTCCAACGCTTTCAACTTGCCGCCACGAAGGGCATCCCCCGGCACGCGCGCCGGCACCGGCTTTTCCGGGTTGTGGGACTTGATCCACTTGTCCCAGTCGGTCCACCAGGAACCGTCATGTTTGGTGGCACCGGCCAGCCAGTCTTCCGCGCTGGGAACCAGCTTGGCGTTGGTCCAATAGCCGTACTTGTTGGACGCCGGCGGATTGACGATGCCGGCGATGTGGCCGGAGCCGCCCAACACGAACTTGTTGGCGCCGCCCAGTGTGCGCGCACCGGTGTAGGTGGTGGCCCAGGGGGCGATGTGGTCTTCCACGGTCGAGATGAAATAGGCCGGTGCTTTCACCTTCGACAAATCGATCGCCGTGCCGTTGAGGCTCACCCCGCCTTGCACCACCAGCTTGTTCTTGATGTACATCTCGCGCAGGTAGAAAAGGTGCATGGCCATCGGCATGCGGGTGGCGTCCGAATTCCAGTACAGGAGGTCGAAGGGAAACGGGTCTTTCCCCAGCAGGTAGTTGTGCACATAGAACGACCAGACCAGGTCGTTGGCGCGCAGCATGTTGAAGGTGCCGGCCATCTCGCTGCCCTCCATGTAGCCGCCGCGCTTTTGCATGCGCTTCTCCAGCGCGTCGACCTGCGCTTCGTCCACATACACGCCCAGGTCGCCCGGCTTGGCGAAGTCGATCAGGCTGGTGAAGAAGGTTGCGCTCCTGATGCGGGTGTCCTTCTTCGCGGCGAGATAGCCCAGGGTGCAGGCCAGCAGGGTGCCGCCCAGGCAGTAACCGATGGCGTTCACCTCTTTTTCACCGGTGCATTTGGCTATCGCGTCCATCGCGGCCAGCGGGCCTTCCTGCATGTAATCGTCGAAGGTCTTTTTCGCAAGCTTCGCATCCGGCATCACCCACGAGATCACAAATACCGTGTGACCCTGGTCCACCGCCCACCTGATGAAGGAATTCTTCGGCTGCAGGTCGAGGATGTAGTACTTGTTGATCCATGGCGGGATGATGAGCAGCGGACGCTTGGCGACCGTTTTGGTGGTGGGCTGGTACATCAGCAACTGCATCAGGTCGTTCTGGAACACCACCTTGCCGGGCGTCGAGGCGACGTTCCTGCCCATCTCGAAGGCCTTGGTGTCGGTCATCGCGATGGCCAGGGCGCCCTTGCCTTTCTCCATGTCGCGCAGCATGTTCTGCATACCCTTGAGCAGATTCTGCCCGCCCGAATCGGTGGTGGCTTTGAGCACCTGCGGGTTGGTCAGCGCGAAGTTCGATGGCGACACCGCGTCAACGATCTGGCGCGTGTAGTACATCGCCTTGGCCCTGGTCTGCGGTGACACGCCATCGACCTTGGCCACCACATCCTTCATGTGCTCGGCGCCCAGCAGATAGGAGCGCGAAAGGAAGTCGAACCAGGGGTTGGCGCTCCATGCTTCGTCTGCGAAGCGGCGGTCCTTCAGAGGCTCGAGCTTGGGGCCCTGGCCGCCGGATGCAGCCAGCGATTTTTGCCAAAGCGCACCCAGGTCCGCCATGTACTTGCCCTGCACTTCGACCAGTTTCTGCGGGTCGGCCCACATTTTCTGCATCACCTCGCCGAAAGCCTTTTGCACGCCGAACTCGTCCTGCATCTGCGATTGGAGGTCAGCGGCCTGCTTTTCCAGCAGTTGCGGCGCCAGCGCCGCAGCACGACGCGCCACGTCGGAGAGCGCCTCGGCAAGCATGTCAGGATGGATGGCGTGCGGCGCGACGGTGGGCTGGGTAGTCATCTTGTCTCCGGACTGTTGGCGGAGCCGGCGTCGGCCCCTGTTTCATGTTTGCTTGAAGTGGATTAAACCATCCGCACCTGTCGCCCAGCTTACCTTGCCTGCCGCACGCGGGGAATGCAAGCGCCAGCGACTTGGCGCGGGCTATGCCATGCGTTCAATCAAGTCACCAGCGGCGCGATGCGAATCAGCACTTCGTCGATGATGGCCTGCGGGGCCGCTTCGACGCGCTTGGCGCCACGCGCCTTCAGCGCGACCGTGCGCGGCTGATTGCAAATAATGACACCCTGGGTGCGGGTTCCCGCGCCCATCAGGGTGACCGCGAAACCCTGGCTACGCGCCAGCGTGATGCCTTGGCTGATGGGCAACACGATCGCAAGATCATCGTCAGCCGGCGATAGCACGAAGACAAAGCGCTTTCCCCGTTGTTCACGCCCCTTCGCAGGCTCAAGATCGAGGTGGAAAATCTCCCCCCGCTTGACCAGCTTCATAGTGTTTCCCGGCCCACTGGAGCGGAGTCGATCCAGGCCTCATCTCGTGGCAGGTCGAGTTTGCGATGCTCGGCTAGCAATTCGTTGAAAGATTTGCGCGCAACAGGAGAGATCACGATGTTCGCACCTTCCACCGTGATTTCCACTTCGCGGCCGGCCGCGA
>CAYYFR010000117.1:0-17711 GCA_964470865.1 uncultured Burkholderiales bacterium
AGCAGGATGGCAAAAAGCATGGCGATGCGTACGGTCATGTCAGATCTCCCTTGGGTAACGATAAATGTCGCGCGCCGCTGCGGCGCCGATCTTGCGATTGGCGAGGTCGGCGGCAACGGCCGCCGGCGGCCGCGCAAGCGGATCGCCGTGGCCGGCGCCGCCGGCGGTTTCCAGCACCAGGCGGTCGCCGCGCGACACCGTGGTGACGGCCTTGGAAATCGCCTCGACGCGGCCGTCGGCGCGGAGGATTGTCGCCACCGACATGGCGCCGTCGCCGGCACCACCGGCGCCGCGCGCCGCGGTGAAATGGCGCTCGCCGCGAAACGTGAAACGAATGTCGTCGGCCAGGAACTCGTATTCGCGCACCACGCCCAAGCCGCCGCGCTGGCGCCCGGCGCCGCCGGAGTCCGGGCGCAGGCCGAAGCGCAGGATGCGGATCGGCGCGTCCAGGCAGAGTGCCTCGATCGGCTGGTTCATGCTGTTGGAGCCGTCGGTCTGCAGGCAATCGACGCCGTCCTGGTGGCGGCTGGCGCCGGTGCCGCCGCACACCAGCTCGGAGAGGATGAAATGGCTGCCGTCGGCGCGCCGCCCACCGAAGGCCAGCATCACCGAGAGGCCCGCGGAAGGCGCCGGCACGCGCTCCGGCACGGCCTGGGCGAACGCGCTGATCATCGCCCCGCAAATGCGCTTGATGGTGGCGGTGCGTGCATTCACTGCCGCCGGGGCCACGGGATTTACGATCGAGCCTTCCGGCAGGTGCAGGGTCACCGGGCGGAAGCAGCCGCCGTTGGTGGGAATCTGCGCGTCGGTGAGCGCGCGCACGGCGTAATAGGCGGCCGCCTGCGCCCCGGAAGGCACGCAATTGATCGGCCCGCGCACCTGCGGATTCGAGCCGGTGAAATCGAAGTGGATGGTGCCGTCACGCACGGTGGCGGCAACCTCGATGCGCACCCGGCGCTCCAGATCGACGCCGTCGTTGTCGAGCCAGTCGACATAGCGGTAGGTGCCCTCGGGCAGGCTGCGCAGGGCGGCCCGGGTCATCTTCTCGGAGCGGTCGAGCAGCAGGACGAAAATCCGCATCACGCGCAGCGCCCCTTGTGCTTCGCACAGTTCCTTCAGGCGGCGCGCCCCGACCGTGCAGGCCGACAACTGGGCGTTGAGATCGCCCATGAAGGTGTCGGAGAGGCGGATGTTCAGGCGCAGCATCGCCTCCAGGGTGTCGTTGACCCGGCCGCGCTCGATGTACTTGAGCGGCGGAATGCGCAGGCCTTCCTGGTAGATCTCGGTGGCGTTGGTGGGAACCGAGCCCGGCGCCATGCCACCCATGTCCTGGTGGTGCACCGTAGCCACCGAGAAGCCGACCATGTGCGCACCGCAGAAAACAGGAATGAACAGGGTGATGTCGGGCAGGTGAGTGCCGCCGGAATACGGATCGTTGAGGATGTAGACGTCGCCCGCGTCCATCTCCGCTACCGGGTACTTCGCGACTACCGCGGCCAGCGCGGGGATCATGGTGGCCAGGTGGATCGGTATCGCGGTGGCCTGGGCGATGGTCTGGCCGTCGGCGGTGAAGAGCGCCGCCGAGCAGTCCATGCCTTCCTTGACGATCGGCGAGAAGGCGCTGTGCAGGAGCGTCATCTGCATTTCGTTGGCGATGCCTTCGAGCTTGTTGCGCACCACCTCCAGGGTGACCGGGTCCACCGACAGGTGGGCGCCTTCGGCGGGGCTTGTCATGCGTCCCTCGTCAAGATCAGCACTTCATGGTCGGCGACGCGGCCGGTCCAGCCAGGTTCGATCAGGGTGGTGGTGTCGCTCTGTTCGACAATCGCCGGGCCGCTGACGATGTCGCCGATGGCGAGGGCGTCGCGGTCGTGGATCAGGGCGTCGACGAAGTCGGCGCAGCCGGCCAGCAGGATGCGGCGCCGACCCTTGGCGGCGGCCCGGTTTCCGGTCGCACCGGCGGCCTTGTGCGTGGCGCTCGGCGGTGCTGCGTTGGCCGCGCGCTGTACCACCCGCAGGTTGACGAAGCGTGCCGGCGCAGCGGTGTGGTGACCGTAGAGCTGGTCGTAGCGCGCGCAGAAGGCCTCGTAGAGGCGGTCGATGAGCCGGTCCGGCGCTTCGACAGTCAGCGCCACCTCGATGTGATGCGCCTGCCCGACGTAGCAGACATCGGCATAGCAGGTGGTGACCACGGCTGCGGGCGCCACGCCTTCCTCGCGCATGCGGGCGTCGCATTCGGCGGACAAACGCTCGCAGGTGCGCAGGATGTCGTGCACATCGGCCTCGGCGAATTTCGCCAGGAAGCCCGCGGAAGCCTCATGCTCCACCGCCGCCGACAGCAAGCCGGATGCGCACAGCACGCCGGGGTAGCGCGGGACCACGATGGTGCGCATGCCGAGCTCGCCCGCCAGGGCGGTGGCGTGCAGCGCGCCGCCGCCGCCGAAAGGCATGAGCGAAAAGCCGCGCGGATCGATGCCGCGGCTGATCGACACCAGGCGGATGCCCTCGGCCATCTGCGCGTTGACCACGCGGTGGATGCCCAGCGCGGCCTCGTAGAGCGTCATGCCGAGCGGGGTCGCCACCTTTTCGGCGACCGCGCGCTTGGCGAGTTCCGGGTCGAGGCGCAGGGTGCCGCCGGCGAAATACGCCGGGTCGAGGTAGCCCAGCACGATCGAGGCGTCGGTGACGGTGGCCGTAAGTCCGCCGCGGCCGTAGCAGGCCGGGCCAGGCTCGGCGCCCGCGGATTGCGGCCCGACCCGCAGGCCGCCGCCGGCGTCGATCCAGGCGATGCTGCCGCCGCCGGCGCCGATGGAATTGACGTCGACCATCGGCACGCGGATGCGATAGCCGTCGAGCAGGCCTTCGGGACGGATCACCGGTTGCCCGTTGGCGATCAGGGCGATGTCGGAACTGGTGCCGCCGATGTCCACGGTGATCAGATTGGCGTGCCCGGCCAGGCGCCCGGCGTCGAGTGCGCCGACCACGCCGGCCGCCGGGCCGGAGAGGAACAGGCGGATCGGGCGCTGCCGCGCGATGCGCGCCGAACACACGCCGCCGCGCGACTGCATGATCTGCAGGCGCGCCGGAATGCCGGCTGCGGCCAGGTCGCGCTCCATCTCCTGCAGGTAGCGGTCCAGCGCCGACTTGACGTAGGCGTCGAACGCGGTGACGACACTGCGCTCGTATTCGCGAAACGCCGGGTCGACCTCGGAGGAGATCGATAGCGCAAGTTCCGGATGGCGCGCGCGGATGAAGTCGGCCGCAGCGCGCTCGTGCACCGGATTGACGAAGGAATAGAGCAGGCAGATCGCTACCGCCTCGACGCCTTCGGCCACCAGGGCATCGACCGCGCGGGCGAGAGATTCCATGTCCAGCGGCGTGACCACCGCGCCGCTCGGGCCGATCGATTCGCTCACGCCCTGGCGGCGCGCGCCCGGCGCCAGAAACACCGGGGTTTCAGGCTTGAGCAGGAGCTGGTAGATCTGGCGCCGGTTCTGGCGCCCGATCTCGATCACATCCTCGAAGCCGGCGGTGGTGAGGAGGCCCAGGCGCGCACCCTTGCGCTCCAGCACCGCGTTGGTCGCAACCGTGGTGCCGTGGGCGAAACGGACTACGCTGTGCGGCGGTACCTGCCATTCCGGCAGCAGGCGATTTAACACGGTGCGCACCGTCGCGCTGGGGTCGGCGCGCGTCGAAGGCAGCTTGGCGATGCGCATGCGCCCGTCCTCGTCCACCGCCACCACGTCGGTGAAGGTGCCGCCGATGTCCACGCCGATGCTGGTCAAGGCCTTGTCCACAGTGTTGATGCCAGCTTCCATTATGCGAACCCGGGGCTATACTTTATGGAGCGATGATTGAAACCTCAGGTTATGGGATGAATCGGTACATGAACCTGCGTCAGCTCGAAGTGTTCGAGGCGGTGATGCGCACCGGCTCGGTCAGCCAGGCGGCGCGCACGCTGGGCGTTTCGCAGCCGGCGATCAGCAAGTCGCTGCGGCTGGCCGAGCAGGCGGCCGGCTTCGTGCTGTTCCGCCGCGTGCACGGGCGGGTGTTCCCGAGCCCGGAGGCCGAAGCCCTGCTGCCGCAGGTGGCGCGGGTGCGCGGCGACTTGGACACCATCGCGCTCCTGATCCGCGAACTGCGCGACGGCAACGCCGGCAGCGTGACGGTGGCCGCGCCGGGATCGGTGGCGCACGCGTTCATCACGCCGGCGCTGGCCGCCTTCGCGCGCGAGCGGCCCAACATCCGCGTCGAGGTGATGATCCTGCCGACGGCCGTGGTCGCCGACCGTGTGGCCGAAAGCCAGGCCGATTTCGGCGTGGTGCATCAGCCCACCGACAACCCGTATCTGGATGGCGAGGTGATCTGCGAGGCCGACGGCGTCTGCGTCGTACCCCGGCGGCACGCGCTGGCGCAGCGCAAGAGCGTGAGCGCGCGCGAACTGCAAAAGGAACGTCTGATCTGCTACCGCGAGGACACCGCCATCGGCGGCCTGGTGCGCCGCGCCCTGCGCGCCGCCGGCGAGCGCCGCGAGGTCGACATCGTGATCAACCAGTCGCAGCAGGCGCTCGACCTGGTGGAAGCCGGTGCCGGTATCGCGATCATGGACCCCTTCCTGCTCGTCGCCAACTATCGTCCGGCGCTGGTCGCCGTGCCGTTCCGGCCGGTGATTCCGAACCGGCTGCGCATCATCCGCGCACGGGAGCGGCCGCGCGCGCGCGCGGTGGCCCAGTTCGAACGGGTGATCCGCGGCACCATCCTTGCGCGTACCAGCGCCTCGCCGCTGGCGGCGCTGGTCAGGCACATGGCGGATGGAAACGCGAAGATCTCGCGCGAGGGTTTGGTGTCTGCCTGAGGCTCGATTTTTGTGTGATTTCGACTGGGCCCGACCATGGACATCGCGCCTTCGCATGATCCGACTTCCGTTTCCCGCCTCCGATCGACGAGGCTACTCCTGGTCGGCCGGGCGCTGCGCGCGTTTGTCGATGGCTACGTGGCGGTTCTGTTGCCCGCCTACGGAAATAGGGATGCCCTTCTTGAGCAAGCGATAGACCTCGCGGTTGGCGGCCTCCAGGCTCATAGTCGAGCGGTCGCGCGCGACTTTGTCGATGGCGGGTTGCTATACAAGTTGGCCTTCGGTGCAGGCGTGGGTGCTCATGGCTGGAGCAGAACTGCCAGCGCGCGCAGGTTTGCCTGTAGATCCGGCAAACGTTCCTGGTTGGCGAGGTCGGTGGGCAGATGTCCGGGCAGCGCTTCCATGAACGCGGGATCAGCCAGTAGCGCCCGGAAGCGTTCGCCGAGATAGCGCTGCAGTTCGGGCGGACCGGCGCGGCACTCCTCCAGCAATGCGGCGCGCCCATCGACCACAGCTAGCAGGTCGCCCAGGTCATGGCTGAAAAGGAAATCCCCCCGACCACGTCCGTGGAAGGCTTCCAGTTTGGTGGCGACAAACACCGGCGCGGCAATCAGGCGAATCGAACGCCCGCTGGGCAATGCCACCGGCAGCGCGGTCTCCAGTGCCAGCGGATACCAACGATTGGCAAAGCCCAGGATTTCTTCGAGCGTCGGCATCACATCCACCGTCACCGCGGAGTTTCCGGCTCCGATTCTCCAGCGACAGATCGGCGCCTCCGCCCTCAGGTCCTGCACAAAACCACGTTCCCGTAGGGCCGTCTCGATGCGGTAGTAATCAGTCCGCACCAGCGCCCGGCAGATCATGTCCACGTCTTCGGTGGGACGGATCGCCGGCAATGCCGGGTCGGTGATCAGCAGGCCGGCCACAGCCCCGCCGACGAACACCATCTCGTCGCGCAACGCATCGCCCAGCCGTTCGGCAACAATCTCCAGCAGCGCGACGTTGGGATCGTTGGGGTTCATGCCTGCAGGCGCTTGTCCAGCAACCCGAGCGCAAGGGCTCGCTCGCGGGCGCTGCCGCCGCGCACCGCATCGAACAGCGCCAGCAGTTCGTAGAGCGCCGGGTTGCGGCCGGCTGCCTCGGGCACGCTGGGGTAAAGGGGGTAGAAGGCCACGCCGCGCACCGTTCCGTTCTTGTATGGCCATACCGGCAGCGGATCGCTACCGGACACGATCGCGTCCTTCAGGGGCGGAGCAGCATAGCCGGTAGGCAGACCGCGCGTCAGGCTACCGCGCGTGGCCGGAAAGCAATAGCGCGCGCCATGCTGGACGAAGGCGCGCAGCGCGGCAAACACCACGCTCGCCTTGCCGCTCGCATCCTTGAGGGCCAACTGGGCGGCGACCGCGCGCTCGACCGCGCCGTGCACCTCGGAGGCCGTCATGCCCAACTCGGCCGCCAATGCCGCGTAGGTCGGCGCCGAGCCGCGCTCCAGCGCCAGGCGCAGCAGTACCACCAGGTCCTGTGGACGCAGCACGACTTGCGGATTGGACTTGGAACGGGCCATGGCAATCTCTCATTCGCTATTCGCGAATAGCGAATATAGGCGTCGGAGGCGCTGTTGGCAAGGAGGGAGAGGCCAGCCGAGCTATGGCTCAGGCTGCCTCGGCTTGGGTCTGGCAGGAGAGCAGGCGCGGCAGCAGTAGATCGCGGGTGCGGCGTAGGTTTCGGGTTTGACGTTGGAACCCGGCCATAAAATGCATTGAAACGCACGATCTTCCACGCACACCGGCCGCGATATCAATATGATTGCTATGATTTCCGCGCCTATCCGCTCAACCCGCCCACCGCCACGCCGTAGCCCACCGACCAACCCTGCGGCATGAACAAAAAAGGTCGATCTACTAGAAATGCTATGCGCGGCGGGAGTTGGGACTTGGAATGACGGGTTCACAAAAACGCCAGACCGGTTATTTGATGCCTGTTAAGAGAGCAATCGATTTCCAGGCGTCTCGGGAATGGCGGTGTTTACGAACGGAATGTCCTTTTTGCCGAGTTGGCCTAGCAGAGAGTGGGCCCCCCTCGTGTCGTGAAGTAGAACTCTAATCGATACAGCAAGCCGCTTTGCTTCACCTTCAAAGCCTCTGTCGAAAGCATCAGCCGATGCCTGCATAAACAAAAATTGCTCGGATAGCAAATCATCCAATTCCTTCTGGGTACGGGTACATGTCATGATGAATATGCACCTATCCAAAGTCCCCGTGCCGCCCCACTCCGCTGGCGAATCGCGCCGCCCCCTTGACCGTCTCGCCGCTACGTATCGTCCCCATGCCGTGCGCGAACTCGTTCTTCATCGCAGCGGCCTCATCGAGTCCCCAATGCTCGAACGCGCTCTTGCGGTCCGATCGCAAGCACCCCTGCGGAAACCTGGCAATCAGCCGCGCCAGTTCCTCCGCCGCCGCGCGCGCCTGCCCATGCGGCACCACGCGGTTGGCAAGGCCCATCTCCAGTGCTTCCTTCGCTCCCACCGGGCGCCCGGTGAGAATCAGGTCCAGTGCGCGGCTCATGCCGATCAGGCGTGGCAGGCGCACGGTGCCACCATCGATCAGCGGTACGCCCCAGCGGCGGCAAAAGATGCCGAAGGTGGCAGTTTCTTCCATCACACGCAGGTCGCACCACAGGGCCAGTTCGGTGCCACCGGCTACCGCATAGCCGCTGACTGCCGCGATCACCGGTTTCCCGAGCATCAGCCGGGTGCAGCCCATCGGCGCGATCGCGGCCATGTCTTCGTTAAGCGGGTTGGCGCGCGGGTTTTCGCCGATACCGCCGGCAACAGCTTTCAGGTCGGCGCCGGCGCAAAAGGTTTCGCTGGCGCCGCACAGCACGGCCACGTCGGCCGCCGGGTCGGCGTCGAAGGCGCGAAAGGCGTTGAAGAGCGCCTCGGCGGTGGGGCCGTCGACCGCGTTCTTCGCCTGCGGCCGGTCCAGCACGATGGTGGTGACGCGATCTGCGGTGCTGATATGCAGCGTCATCGCGGCAGCGCGCCTTCAGACCCGCTCGACGATGGTGGCGATGCCCATGCCGCCGCCCACGCACAGGGTGGCCAGGCCGTAGCGCAGCTTGCGCGCATGCAGTTCGTCGATCAGGATGCCCAGGATCATGGCGCCGGTGGCGCCCAACGGGTGGCCCATGGCAATCGACCCGCCGTTCACATTTACCTTCTCTTCCGGCACACCCATTTCCTTCATGAACTTCATCGGCACGGCGGCAAAGGCTTCGTTGATTTCGAACAGGTCGATGTCGTCGATGGTGAGGCCGGCCTTGGCCAGTGCCTTGCGCGCCGCCGGCATCGGGCCGGTCAGCATGATGGTGGGGTCGGCGCCGGAAAGCGCGGTGGCAACAATGCGCGCGCGCGGTGTCAGGCCCAGTTGCCTGCCCTTGGATTCGGACCCTACCAGCACGGCGGCGGCGCCATCGACGATGCCGGAGGAATTGCCGGCATGGTGCACATGGATGATGCGCTCGACCTGCGGATACTTGCGGATGGCCACGCCGTCGAAGCCCATCTCGCCGATCTGCGCGAACGAAGCCTTGAGCGAAGCCAGGCCTTCCATGGTGGTGTGCGGCTTGATGAACTCGTCACGCTCCAGGATCATCATGCCCAGCATGTCTTTCACCGGCACGACGCTCTTGTCGAAGCGGCCGGCGTCGCGCGCGGCGGCGGCCTTCTGCTGCGAGCGCAGCGCGAAGGCATCGACATCCTCGCGGCGGAATCCTTCTAGGGTGGCGATCAGGTCCGCGCCGATGCCCTGCGGCATGAACTCGGTATCGAAATTGGTCTGCGGGTCCTGCGCCCAGGCGCCGCCGTCCGAGCCCATCGGCACCCGGCTCATCGACTCCACGCCGCCGGCCACCACCAGATCTTCCCAGCCCGAGGCGACCTTTTGCGCGGCCAGGTTCACCGCTTCCAGGCCGGAAGCGCAGAAGCGGTTCAGCTGCATGCCGGCCACTTTCCAGTCCCAGCCGGCGGCCAGGGCCGCAGTCTTGGCGATGCAGGAGCCCTGCTCGCCTACCGGCGAGACGCAGCCCATCACCACGTCTTCCACCTCGGCGGTGTCGAAGTCATGGCGCGCCTGCAGGTCGCGCAGCACACCGGACAGCAGGGCGATGGGCTTGACTTCATGCAGCGAGCCATCGGACTTGCCCTTGCCGCGCGGAGTGCGGATGGCGTCGAATACGAAAGCCTGGGCCATGGTGTGTGATCTCCTCGATTGGTGAGACTGCAATCATAACTCCGCTTGGCGTGTGGCAAACTCGGATCTCCGGCGCGGGTCGGGACTGATCAAGTCCGAAGTCGGCGCGTGTCACTCAGGCAAATGGGGAAATTCGATGCGAGTTGCAGTCATGGGGGCGGGCGCAGTGGGCGCCTATTTCGGCGGGCTTCTGGCGCTGGCCGGCAACGAAGTGACATTCATCGCGCGCGGCGAGCACCTGCGCGCCATGCAGCAAGACGGCCTGAAACTGGAAACACCCAAAGGCACCCTGAGCATCGGAAACGCACGATTTGTCGGCGCTCCGGCCGATGTCGGTTCCTGCGACGTTGTCCTGTTCGCAGTCAAGGCCTACGACATCGAGGCGGCGGCGGCACCGCTCAAGCCGCTGGTCGATGCCGGCGCGTTCATCGTTTCAGTCTTGAACGGTGTCGACCATCAGGACCGCATCGCCGCGGTGGTGGGCGAGGGCCAAGTCTTGGGCGGGCTGGCACTGGTGTCCGGCGTGATCACCGCGCCCGGGGTGATCCGCTATACCTCGCCGATGTCGGCCTTGCGCTTCGGTGAAGCCGACGGCAGCATGAGCGCGCGCGCGACGGCGTTTCGCGATGCCTGCGAGGCGGCCGGATTCGGCGCCGAGCTGGTGGCCGACATTCGCACCGCGCAGTGGAGCAAGTTCGTGGGTCTGGCCACCAACGCGGGGCTGACCAGCCTGATCCGCCTTCCGGCCGGCTACATTTATCACGACGCCGAAATCAGTGCGATGGCACTGCGTGGCTTTGAGGAGGTCGCGGCCCTGGCGCGAGCGCAGGGCATTGCGCTGCCCGCCGACGCGCCTGCGCGCGCCCTGGCGATGCACCAGTCTTTTCCCAAGACCATGTATGCCTCGATGTATCACGATGTCGCCCGAGGCAAGCCGATGGAACTCGACCACCTGTCCGGTTACATCGTCCGGAAGGGCCGTGAACTGGGCGTGGCCACGCCGGTGCATGAAATGATGTATCTGGCGTTGAAGCCCTATATGCACGGCACGCCGACGGCGCTGGCCTGAATGCAGGCGCCGCGACTCAGCCGCCTTGCGGGCTGCGTCGTCATTTGATCGGGCCGGCGCCTGAATCGGCGTCAGGTAGGGGCTCTTGCCGAGGCCGATAGTGCAAGGGGTAGAGGCGCAGGACGACCGGACCGTCGGCGGCCCAGGCCTTGCAGCCGTCGATGAAGTGCGGCCGCTCGCCGCCTCGGTCGGGGTGTTCTTCGGTCGCGACCACGCCTTCCTTGGGCCAGCTGCCCATGGTCTGGAACGCCACCGTGGCCGCCGGCATCAGCAGTTCCTTGAGGTGGGTGCAGCCCTGCGTGCCGCCGACCGCAGCCTCCACGGCCTTGCGCCAGCCAGCGCCGATGCGCGCGCCGATCAGGCGTTTGAAGGCGGGCTCGACGGTGAAACACTGCTTGTAAGGCGCGTGCTCGGTGCTGACCGCAATGTCGGTCACGGTCATGCCGGCGTCGAGCGTCAGGCGCAGGTGCATGTCGTGCACGTGGGAGCCCGCCGCACGGTGGCCTCGATAGGGCTCGTCGATCGCATAAGTCTTGGTGTCGACGATGCGCGCCTCGATGTCCCACAGGCCGTCGTCGCGGGCGAAGCCTTCGCAGGTGATGGTGCGCTGGTGCATTGGGCGCCGTGGCGCCGCGGTTGGCAGATTCATGCGCGATGTCTTTGCGGAAAAACGCCAAGGATAACGCGCAGCGGCAGGCCAAGCGCGCGCGTGTCGCTTCAAAAAAATGGGGACCCGGAGGCCCCCATTGTTCGCACTGCAGTCTTGAGATCTTGCCGCTACGCCTTTAAATCCGCATTCTTGATCGGCAGGTTGCGGATGCGTTTGCCGGTGGCGTTGAAAATGGCATTCAACACCGCAGGCGCCGCCACCGCGATGGTGGGTTCGCCCACCCCGCCCCAGAATCCGCCCGAAGGCATGACGATGGTTTCGATCTTGGGCATTTCCGAGAGGCGCAGCGGCTGGTAGGTGGTGAAGTTGTCCTGCTCGATGCGCCCGTCCTTGACCGTGCATTCCTGGTGCAGCAACGCACCCAGGCCATAGACGAACGAGCCTTCGACCTGATGCGCGATCTGCTTGGGGTTGACCGCATGGCCCGAATCGGTGGCCGCGACAATACGCTTGACGGTGAGCTTGCCGGTGGCCGAGACCGATACCTCGGCGCAGGCGGCGATGTAGGCGCCAAAGCAGTAATACGCCGCCAGGCCGCGCCCGGTGCCCTTGGGTGTCGGCTTGCCCCAGCCGCCCTGGTCGGCCGCCGCCTTCAGTACCGCCCAGCCCTTGGGGTTCTTGGCCATCAGCTTCTGCCGCAAGGCCAGCGCATCCTGGTTGCTGGCATGGGCGATTTCGTCGACGAAGCATTCCATGTAGATCGCGTTCTGGTTCGCGTTCACGCCGCGCCAGAAGCCCGGCGGCACATGGGTGTTGCGCATGGCGTGATCGATGGTCAGGTTGTCGAACGCGTAGCTGATGGCGTGATCACCGAAACGTTCATGTCCCACCGGCAAGAGGCCCTGGAAGGTCAACAGGTCGGCGCCGTTGACCAGCAGCGTCGGTATCACCGTCGCCAGGATCGACTGGCCCGAGATGCGCATGTTGAGCCCGCTCACATTGCCCTGCGCGTCGATGCCGGCGGTCAGCTTGCACTGCGTCACCGGATGGTAGGCGCCTTGCAGCATGTCTTCCTCGCGGCTCCAGATCAGCTTGACCGGCGTGCCCGGCAGCTGTTTGGCGATGCTTACCACCTGGCGGATGTAGTCGGATGCGCCGCGGCGGCCGAAACCGCCGCCCAGGTTGATCTTGTAGACATCGCACTTGTCCAGCGGCAGGCCGGCAGCGGTCGATGCCGCCGACAACGCGGCGTCGCCATTCTGCGTGGGGCACCAGACTTCGCACTTGTCGGCGCTCCACAGCGCGGTGGCATTCATCGGCTCCATCGTCGCGTGGTTCTGGAACGGATAGCTGTACACCGCTTCGATCTTTTTCGGCGCGGCGGCAATCGCGGCACTGGCGTCGCCCACCTTGTTGCCGATGAACGCTTCGGTGGCGTCCAGGCCCGCCTTGTTGCGCTCGGCGATCATGGCGCTGTTGACATTGGCGTTGGGGCCGTTGTCCCAGATGATCGGCAGGGCGTTCAACGCCTTGTTGGCGCGCCACCAGGTATCGGCCACCACCACCACCGCGTTGTCACCCACCTTGAGCACATGCTTGACGCCTGGCATGCCGCTTACCTTGGCCTCGTCGAAGCTCACAAGCTTGCCGCCGAATACCGGGCAGGCCTTGATCGACGCGTTCAACATGCCGGGCAAATTCAGGTCGGTGCCGTAGATGCGCGAACCGTTGACCTTCTCTTTGGTGTCCAGACGCGCCACGCCCTTGCCAATGAGTTTCCAGTCTTTCGGGGCCTTGAGCTGTACATCCTTTGGCGGCTCCATCCTGGCTGCCACCGCGGCGACCTTGCCATAGGTGGTCTTGCGGCCTGAAGCGGCATGGGTGATCACGCTGTTGGCGGCGCTGCATTCCGCTGCGGGTACGTTCCATTCCTGGGCGGCGGCGGCGATCAGCATCTGGCGCGCCGCCGCGCCACCCTGGCGCACGTATTCGTGCGAGCCGCGAATGCCGCGCGAACCGCCGGTCGACATGTCGCGCCAGATGCGCTTGCGCGCCAGGTTCTGGCCCGGCGTGGGTTGCTCGGTGGTGACCTTGCTCCAGTCGCACTCGAGTTCCTCGGCCACCATTTGCGCCAGGCCGGTGAGCGTGCCCTGGCCCATCTCCGAGCGGGCGATGCGGATCACCACGGTGTCGTCAGGCTTGATCACCACCCAGGCGTTGACTTCGGGCTGGGTAAGGTCGGCGCCTTTTTGCACTTGCGCGAAAACATCGCCCGAAGGCAGGGCGAAGCCGAACGACATGCCGCCGCTGACGGCCGCGGTGGTGATGACGAATTTGCGACGCGATTCATTGAATTCGAGGTTCATGTTGGTCTCTCCTGGCGCATTCAGGCTTTGCGGCCGACATTGCCGGCAGCCATGTGGATGGCGTTGCGCACCTGCTGATAGGTGCCGCAGCGGCAGATATTGGTCATCGCCGAATCGATGTCGGCGTCGGTGGGCTTGGGCTTCTTCTTCAAGAGCGCTGCCGCGGCCATGATCATGCCCGACTGGCAGTAGCCGCATTGCGGCACGTCCATCGCGATCCAGGCCTTCTGGATGGCGTGGGTGGAATCCTTCGACAAGCCCTCGATGGTGACGATCTTCTGCGTCGGCTTGACCGCCCCGACCGGCATCACGCAGGAGCGCACCGGAACGCCGTCGACATGCACCGTGCAGGCGCCGCATTGCGCCACGCCGCAGCCGAACTTGGTTCCGGTGAGGCCGCCTTGTTCGCGCAGCGCCCACAACAGGGGGGTATCGGGTTCGACGGCGACGTCGATGGTCTTGCCGTTCACGTTAAGCTTGGCCATCGGGGTTTCTCCAGTGCGGTTGAACAGTTCGGATAAAGGCGGAAATTCGGCGATTCGAAACACAGATCGCGAGAAGCGGCGCCTGCTTCTGCCAACTTCTGATTAGACACAATATTCCCGTGACTGTCTTTAACAAACTGCATTTTTGGCTTTATTTTGCGTTGCGGCAAACGGTTGGAGCGAGGCCTGATGTTACCGGCATGCGCTTGTGGTGTGAGCGGCCTGTTTTGGGATAATCATCACTCTCTGAATTGCGGCGCTGTCCGGACTCGTGCCCGCCTGCCCGCGTTTGCACCGAAAAGGTTAGATGCATGTTGCGCGCGCTGCTGTCGGCGGTATCGCTGTTGTTGGCGCCTGTCGCCGCGGCGCAAGACGCGCCGGCCTACCTGATCGAAGGTGATGCCATCGCGCAGCCCTTAGCTGCAGGCGCCGGCGACGCCGGCCGCGGCCGGCAACTGGTGGCTGCGCGTGACCCGGCCAATTGCATTCTGTGCCATGGCGCGCCAGCGGGCTTGCGCGAAGCCGGCGTGCGTTTTTCGGGCGACCTGGCGCCGTCGCTGGATGGCGCCGGTGCCCGCTGGACACCGGCCCAATTGCGCCTGCGCCTGGTCGACAGCGCGCGGCTCAATCCGCAAACCATCATGCCGGCCTACTTTCGCACCGAAGGCCTGACCGAGGTCGCAGCGGCCTATCGTGGCAAGCCGATTCTGTCGGCGCGTGAAATCGAAGACCTGATAGCGTATCTTTCGACACTCAAATGAAACCTTCCGCACAATTTCCCGCCAATCGCCGGCATGCGCGCCGCAAACTTCTCGCCAGCGCCGCCGCGTTGCCGCTGCTGCCCGCGTTTGCGCTGGCACAGAGTGAACCGGACGTGGAAGTGGCGGCCTTCAAGGCGTTTCTCGCCGGTCGCAAAGCCGGCACCGGCCGCCTGACGCTCGACATTCCGCGCATTGCCGACAACGGCAACGTGGTGCCTGTCAGGATCGCACTGTCGGGCCCGTTCGCCGCCGGTGGTGAGGTCAGGAGCATCCACCTGTTTTCCGAGAAAAACCCGGTGCCGCAAATGGCGGTGTTTCATTTTCCGCAAGCGGTGGCGCGTGTCGAGATCGAATCGCGGGTGCGCCTTGCCGGCACGCAGCGGGTGGCCGCGGTGGCCACCATGGCCGATGGCAGCCTGCACGCGGCCACCGCCGACATCATCGTCACCGTTTCGGCCTGCATCGACGGCAGCTGAAATGGCCGAAGCGCGCATTCAGGTGCCGCCGCAGGTCCGGCGCGGCGAAGCCTTCGAAGTGAAGATCCTGATTCGTCATGCGATGGAGACCGGCTATCGCTTAACCGACGAAGGCAAGCCGATCGCGCGCAACGTGATCCGCTTGATTACCTGTCGCTACAACGGCGTCGAGGTGTTTCGCGCCGAGCCCAGTTCCGGCATTGCCGCCAATCCGTTGTTCACGTTTTTTGTCAGCGCGCGCGAATCCGGCGAATTGCAGTTTGAATGGCAGGATGATTCCGGCGCGCGCAACAGCGAACGCGCGAGCATCACTGTAGCGGGCTGAAAGTCAGGCTCTGCGCATGGGTGTGCGAAGCAGCGCGATCGCCCTGCTGCTGCTTTTTTGCAGCGCCGCGCTGGCACAGGAGCGCGCCTTGCCGACGCAGGACCTGCGCTCCGGCAGCAGCTACATGGGCGCGGAACTGCGCGCCATGCAGGCCGATACTTTCGCCAACCCGGGCACACTGTGGGTGGAGCGCGGCGCCAAGCTGTGGAGCGCGCGCGCCGGCACCGTCGACCGCGCCTGCGTCGATTGCCATCGCGATGCGCGTGACAGCATGAAAGGGGTTGCCGCACGCTACCCGGCCTTCGACGCCGGCGCCAAACGTCTCCTTGATCTCGAAGGCCGCGTCAATCAATGCCGCAGCGCGCGCCAGGGCGCGCCGGCTCTGGCGTTCGAATCCGAGGAACTGCTGGGATTGACCGCGTTTGTCGCCAGCCACTCGCGCGGCATGCCGGTGAGAGTTGCGATCGACGGCGCCGCCGCGGTGCATTTCGAGCGCGGGCGCATGCTCTACGAGCGGCGCATCGGCCAGATGAACCTGGCCTGCCTCAATTGCCACCAGCAAAACGCCGGACGCCGCCTGCTGGCCGAGACCATCAGCCAGGGGCACTCGAATGCCTACCCGATTTATCGCCTCGAATGGCAGGCCCTGGGCTCCCTGCAGCGGCGCCTGCGCGCCTGCTATTCGGGCGTGCGCGCCGAATTGCCGGCCTACAACGCGCCGGACCTGCTCGATCTTTCGCTGTTTCTGGCGTGGCGCGGCGAAGGCTTGCAGATCGAAGCGCCGGGTGTGCGCCGTTAACGGCAAATGGGTCCGCCGTTGCGAGGTGTTTCGAGCCCGCATGCGATCGCCACCATAGCCGCCTGCCGGGGCCGCGCCGCAGTCGGCCGAGCAGATCAGTCTTGCGGCGGCGCCGATTTTCGCTGTGTTGTATCTGGGTGCCGGCGTGGGTGAAACCGGTTTCCTCAATTTCGCGCAGCCCCTGCCTTTTCTCCTTTTTGCCATTTCCGCCGGCGTGCTGGCCGACCGCTTTTCGCGCGTGCGCGTGATGCTGTGGGCCGAAGCGATCCGTGTGTGTGCATTGCTGTGCGTGCTCGCACTGGCGGCGCCGGGTCTGCTTACCTGGCCCCTGCTGCGCGTAGTGCCGCCAATGCACGCATCGAACTCGCGCGCACGGTGGCCTTCATCGCCGGGCCTGCCGCCGCGGGTGTCCTGGTCGGCTGGCGCGGAGCGAAGGCCGCATTCGGCCTTGCCAGTGGACACCACCAGATGTATTTCCTGTCGCTTCCCAAGCGCGTCGGCATGAGCGCGCAGGCAGGTCGGCTACGGCAGATGCGTGGCCGAATCCGATTTGTCGGCAGCGAACTCGCGTTCGACACGCTCGCCCGTGCCAACCGGGGGCTAGAATCGTTTCCTTGTCAAACACTGGTCCGCTCCCGACATGGCAAGCCTTCGCGCGCCTCTCATTGCCTCTGCACTTTTCGCTTTCACACTGACCGCGCCCGCCCACGCGGCCTGGCCCGAAAAGCCGGTCAAGGTAGTCATCGGCTTTCCCGCCGGCGGTCCGCTCGATTCGCACATGCGCCTGATGTCCGACAAGCTCGCCACGGCGCTCGGCCAGCCGGTGATCATCGATTACAAGAGTGGCGCCGGCGGTGCGGTAGGCGCCGATTCGGTGGCCAAGGCTACGCCCGATGGTTACACCCTGTTGCTGGCCAACACCGGCACGATGGTGATCAACCCGGCGGTGTATGCCAAGCTGCCCTACAACACGCTGCGCGACTTTGCACCGATCGCGCGTACCGCGCAGCAACCCTTGCTGCTGGTGGTCAACCCGCTGGTGCCGGCCAAGACCCTGCCTGAATTCATCGCCTACGCCAAGGCCAATCCGGGCAAGGTCAATTTCGGTTCCGCCGGCAACGGCGGCATCTCGCATCTGGTGCCGGAAATGCTCAAGCAGTCGACCGGCATATCCATGACCCATGTGCCCTACAAGGGCAGCGCGCCGGCGTTCATCGACCTGATCGCCGGGCAGGTGCAGTTCATGGCCGAATCGGTGCCGCAGGCCGCGCAGTATGCCAAGCAGGGCAAGGTGCGTGCGCTGGCGGTGACCAGCCGCGAGCGCAATGCCGCGCTGCCGGATACGCCCACCATGGCTGAAGCCGGCGTGCGCGACTTCGAAGTGGTCGGGTTCTACGGCATCCTGGCACCTGCCGCCACGCCCAAGGATGTGGTGGAGCGTCTTGCCGGCGCCTTCAAGCAGGTGCTGGCAGATCCTGCCGTTCGGGACCGCATGGTGCAGCAGGGCGCCGACCCGGCCTTCCTGGGCGCCACCGATTTTCAGGCCTTGCTCAAGGCCGAGATGCCGCGCTGGGCGGCGGCGGTGGCGGCTTCGGGTACCAAGCTCGACTGAACGGGCGGTTGCCGCCGGTATTGCGTTGGAAGTGCCGCGCCTGCGGACTCACGGCACGCACAGCAAGTCAGCTTTCAAGTCGGTAATGAAGCCATGCGCCGGC
>CAYYFR010000118.1:0-17642 GCA_964470865.1 uncultured Burkholderiales bacterium
GCTGTGTAGTGCAGGTGATGCGGGCCGGCCCACATGTAGGTGAAGATCAACGCCCAGAAGTGGACGATCGACAGCCGGTAGGAAAACACCGGGCGCTCGGCCTGCTTGGGGATGAAGTAATACATCATGCCCAGGAAGCCGGCAGTGAGGAAAAAGCCCACCGCGTTATGGCCATACCACCACTGCACCATGGCATCCTGCACGCCGGCATAGGCCGAGTAGGATTTCCAGAAACTCACCGGCACCGCCGCGCTGTTGACGATGTGCAGCAGGGCAACGGTCAGGATGAAGGCGCCGAAGAACCAGTTGGCCACATAGATGTGCGCCACGGTGCGCTTGACGATGGTGCCGAAGAACACGATCGCGTAGGACACCCACACCACCGCGATCAGGATATCGATCGGCCATTCAAGCTCCGCATATTCCTTGCCCTGGGTCATGCCCAGTGGCAGCGAGATCGCCGCCAGCAGGATCACCAGAGTCCAGCCCCAGAAGGTGAAAGCCGCGAGCTGGGGCAGGAACAGGCTGGCGTGGCAGGTGCGCTGCACCACGTAGTAGGAGGTGGCGAACAACGCCGAGCCGCCGAAGGCGAAGATCACCGCATTGGTATGCAGTGGCCGCAGGCGCCCGTAGGACAACCACGGCAGATCGAAATTGAGTTCCGGGAAGGCCAGTTGGGCGGCGATGATCACGCCAACCAGCATGCCGACGATGCCCCAGATCACCGTCATCAGCGCGAACTGACGAACCACCTTGTAGTTGTACGTTGGTTGCGACATTGCATGCCCCGTTGAGGTTGAAACTTGGTTCACTTTACAAGTCGCTGCAGCGCGACATTTGATCCGTATCAAGTCGCGTGCGGCTTGACCGCGCAACCTGGAAAGCTTGTGCGCGCTCGGCGGCGAATGCGCGGTACGTGCGCGCATCGGCGTTGCATCCGCAGACGCGCTTTCGCACCAGCCAAGTGCGCCGAGGCCCGCTCTCAGTCATCATCATCATCAAGAATCCTGCGGCCCGGGGTGTCGAGATCGTCGAATTGGCCGTCCTGCAGGGACCACCAGAACAAGCCGCCGATCAGCAGCACCAGCACGACCGACAGCGGCACCAGCAAGTAGAGGATTTCCATGCCGTCAACCGGCTGCGGCGTGCGCGGTCAATGGCACCGGCAGCGCAGTCGACAACGAGACTGCCGGTGCGCGCGTCGCCACGCGCAGCGAATTGAGTACCACCACGAGCGAACTGGCCGCCATGCCGATGCCGGCCATCCACGGTGATAAAAGGCCGCTGGCGGCCAATGGTATGGCGACCAGGTTGTAGAGCGCCGCCCAGGCGATGTTCTGCTTGACGATGCGCATCGCCTTCCTGGCCGTGGCAAGCGCGTGCAGCAGGTCGGCCGGCCGGCCCGACATCAGCACCATGTCGGCGCGCGTCTGTGCCAGCGGTGCGCCGCTGCCCATGGCCACCGAAACATGCGCCAACGCCAGCACCGGCGCGTCGTTGATGCCGTCGCCCACCATCGCCACGGTGGCGCCGGCGCCTTGCAGATCGGCCACGAAGCGGTGCTTGGCCGCCGGCGCCATGGCGCCGTGCACGTCGCTGATACCCAGCGCAGTCGCCGCCTGCGACACTGCACCCAGTCGGTCGCCGCTGGCCAGCGACACCTTCGATCCCTGTGCCGCCAGGGCCGCGATCAGGTCGGCGGCACCGGCGCGCACACCGTCACCGATCATGAACAGTGCCAGCCAGCCGCTTTCGCTGGCCAATGCCGCCAGGCTGAATCCCTGCGCCCGCGCCAGGCTGTCGGCCGGCAAGGGCTGGCCATGCAGGCTGCCGACGAATTCCAGGCTGCCGATGCGATGCCTGACGCCATCGACCAGCGCCTCGACGCCGCTGCCGGCAACCTCGCGGGCAGCGCTGATGTGAACCGAGCCCAGGCGCGCGAGATGCGGCGCCGCCTCCATCGCCAGCGCCTGTGCCAGCGGATGCACGGCGACGCTTTCCATGCGCCCGGCCAGCGCCAGCACGCGGCTGCGGTCGAGCGAACCCAGCAACACGATATCCTCGACGCGCATGCGCCCGGTCGTAAGTGTGCCGGTCTTGTCGAACACAAAGTGATTGGCGCGCGCCAGCGTTTCCAGCGCGTGCGCGCGCGTGACCAGCACGCCGCGGCGCGCGAGATTGCCGATGGCCGCGGAAAACGCCACCGGCGCGGCCAGTGACAGGGCGCACGGACAGGTGACGATCAGCACCGCAACTGCGGCCGGCAGCGCGCGTGCCGGGTCGATCAGCGCCCAGGCGAGCGCGGTTGCCGCAGCCAGCACCAGGATGGTCCACAGAAAGGTGGCCGCATGGCGATCGACGACCTGGTTGAGCCAGGGCTTGGCAGCGGCCGCGCTTTCGACCAGTCGCACCAGGTGCGCCAGTTGCGAATCACCCGCGGCGGCACTGACCCTGACCAAAAGCGGCGCGCCCAGGTTGATGGCACCGCCGGTGACGGCCGCCCCCGGGGCTTTGGCCACCGGCCGCGCTTCACCGCTGATCAGCGACTCGTCGTTCAAGCTCACGCCATCCACCACCACCCCATCGGCGGGTGCTGCGCAGCCGGCGCGCACCAGCACCAGGTCGCCTGTCGCAAGGCTCGCGGCATCGACCTCGCGGCTGACCTGCGATTGCGGCCAGTCCGGCAGCAGCAGGGCGCGCGCCGGTTGCAGGCGCGCCAATTCGTCCACCGCCGCGCCGGCACGCGTGCGTGCCAGCATTTCAAGATAGCGCCCGCCCAACAGGAAGAATACGAACATCGACACCGAGTCGAAGTACACCGGTCCGCGCGCTGCGCCGGCATCAAACATCGGCAGCACGGTGGCCCAGGCGCTGGCGCCAAAGGTGACCAGAAGTCCGAGCGCGGCCGGCACATCCATGCCGATGCGCCGCGCAGTCAGGTTGCGCCAGGCGCGGCTGAGAATCGGCGTGGCGGCATAGGCCATTACCGGCACGGTGAGCACAAGGCTTGCGATGCGCAGCAATTGCTCGATGTCGGGCGCCATCTCGCCTTCGATCGCCAGGTAAGCCGGGGTGGCGTACATCATCACCTGCATCATGGAAAAGCCGGCCACGAACAGGCGCCACAGCGCCATGCGGCGCTCGCGCGAGCGTTCGATCGAGGCCAGCGCCGCCGAGACGGGCCAGGCGCGATAGCCGGCGCGCGCGATCGCGGCGGTGATGTCGGCAAGGCCCGTGCTGCCGTCGCGCCAGCGCACCCGCGCCCGATGACTGGTGAGCCCGACATCGACGGATTCAACGCCCGCGATTGCGCCGACGCGCATTTCGATCAATTGCACGCAACTGGCGCAATGAATGCCTTCAACCGCCAGCAGCGCCTCGGAAGAGCGTGCCGCGCCACTGCCAGCGGCCAGCGTAGCGCCCTCAGTCATTGCGTTGGCTGTAGTAAGCGAAAAAGCCCTTGGCAATCAGCATCTCGGCCGCAGCCAGGCAACTAGCGCAGCACAGCGGACGCCTGGCGCCTTCGAACTCGACCCAGTGGGCAACTGGCATGGGCAAGGGTAGATCGCAATGGAAGCAAGTATCCGCAATGGCTCTTTGGCTCAACGCTGCGGGCGCACGCCCGGACGCTTGTACGGCGCTGCGAAACCAGCCAAAACCAGACATCATGCAAACCTTTGAGAAGCCGTGCGGGATGAGGAATCGAGGCCCGTGTCCGATCGCGGTGGGCTTGCGTTTGCCCGACCCGTACCCGACTCGAGCCCCTGCCGTCGCTTCCTCAATACGCTTCATGCATCGTAGCCACAGGCCGTGTGTCGGCTTTGACCCAGATCAAGCGATCATGTGAAGATTGGGCAAACATGCGCCTACCCGCCGTTGCGCGACCCTTTACCTCGAAGGGTTTCCCTCCTGTCACACTAATCCAGCCCATGTCCCGCAATCATTACCTTGAACCCTTGTTCGCCCCGCGCAGCGTGGCGGTGGTCGGCGCCGGCACCCGCGCCGGATCGCTGGCTGCCGCAGTTTTCCACAACCTGCGCAACAGCGGCTTCAAGGGGCCGGTGTATCCGGTCAACCCCAAACACGCCGCAGTCGACGGCGTGCCCTGCGTCGACCGGCTCTACCGGCTCACCGATCCGGTCGACCTGGCGGTGGTGGTGACGCCGGCACCAGCGGTGCCGCAGGTGCTCAAGGATGCGGCGCGCGCCGGCATCGAGCATGTACTGGTGTTGTCGGCCGGTTTCGGCGAAGCCGGCGCCGAGGGGCGCGCGCTGGAGGCCGAAATCGCAGCTATCGCGCATGCGGCGCGGATTCGCATGGTCGGGCCCAACTGCCTGGGCCTGATGCGCCCGGGCATCGGTTTCAACGCCACCTTCGCGCGTACCGGGGCCGCCGCCGGCCATATCGCCTTGGTTGCGCAATCCGGTGCGGTGTGCGCGGCCCTGACCGATTGGGCCTGGTCGGCCGGCATCGGCTTTTCCAGCGTGGTGTCGCTGGGCGCGGCCACCGACCTCGACTTCGGCGAAATTCTCGACTACCTGCTGCACGACGAGGCCACCCACAGCATCCTCATGTATGTCGAGGGGATTCACGATGCGCGCGCCTTCATCGGCGGCCTGCGCGCAGCAGCCCGCACCAAACCGGTGGTGCTGCAGAAGGTCGGGCGCCACAGCGGCGGATCACGCGCCGCCATGAGCCATACCGGCGCCATGGTCGGCAACGATGCGGTGTTCGAGGCCGCCCTGCGGCGCTGCGGCGTGGTGCGCGCAAGCACTTATATGGAGCTCTTCTCGGCTGCACGTCTGCTGGCGGCCGGCCGGCTGCCCACCGGCAACCGGCTGGCGGTGCTGACCAATGGCGGCGGCCCCGGCGTGATGGCGGCCGACTGCGCCGCCGACCACGAGGTGGAACTGGCCGGGCTTGGAGCGTCGACCGTTGCCGCGCTCGATGGCGCGCTGCCGCCCCACTGGTCGCATGGCAATCCGGTTGACATCATCGGCGACGCCAGCGCCGAGCGCTTCGCCGCCGCGCTGGGCCCGCTCCTGAGCGATCCCGGCATCGACGCTGTGCTGACCTTGTTTTGCCCGCAAATCGTTGCCACCGCCGACGACACCGCGCGCGCCATCGTCGCCATGGCGCATCAGTCCAGCAAGCCGGTACTCACCGCCTGGCTGGGCGACGCGGCGGTACAGTCGGGGCGCAGCGTGATCGAGGCCGCCGGCATGCCGGCATTTCAGTCGCCGGAATCCGGTGTGATCGGCTTTTCCGCTCTGGCCGAATACTGGCGCGCTCAACAGTTGCTGCTGGAGACGCCACCGCCGTTGACCGACAACGCAACGCACGACCTCGAACGCGCCCATGCACTGGCCGCACGGGTGGCCGCCGACTGGCGCAGCCTGATGACCGAGCCTGAATCAAAGGAACTGCTGGCCTGCTTCGGCATTCCGGTGCCGCAAACACTGATTGCTGCGACCCTCGATGAAGCGCTCGCGGCCGCCAGCCGCCTTTGCTATCCGCTGGCGCTGAAGATCCTCTCGCCCGACATCGCGCACAAGAGCGATGTCGATGGCGTCATTCTCAACGTGCGCGACCGCGCCGAGTTGGAGCGGGAATTCGCCAACCTGCTGGCCCGGGTCCACGCCGCGCGGCCGCAGGCCCGGATCGACGGTGTGGCGCTGCAACCGATGGTGAACAAGCGTTTCGGGCGCGAACTGATGATCGGCGTGGCGCGCGACGCGGTATTCGGCCAGGTCTTGAGCTTTGGCGCCGGCGGGGTGGCGGTGGAGCTGCTCCAGGACAACGCCATCGGCTTGCCGCCGCTCAATCTGCGTCTGGCCGAAGACCTGATCGACCGTACCCGCATCGCGCGCCTGCTCGGCCCCTACCGGCAGATTCCTGCGGCCGATCGGGCCGCGATCATCGACATCCTGCTGCGTGTGTCCGACATGGCATGTGCCTGCCCGTGGCTCATGGAACTCGACATCAACCCGCTATCGGTGGATCAGAATGGCGCCAGCGCGCTCGATGCGCGGGTGCTGATCGATGCGGCGCGGCTGGACGGCGCACGCGACCCGAACGCGCCGCACCGCCGCTACGCGCATCTGGCGATTCACCCCTACCCGAGCGCGCTTGAAAGCGGCGCAACGCTGCGCGACGGCACCGGCATCCGGCTGCGCCCGATCCGCCCCGAGGACGCACGCATGGAACTGGCGTTCATGGAAGCGCTGTCCGACCATTCGCGCTACATGCGCTTTTTCAACGCCGCCCGCACCATGTCGCCGCGCCTGTTGGCACGCATGACGCAAATCGACTACGAGCGCGAACTGGCGCTTCTGGCCTTGGTCGATGCGGCAATGGTCGGCGTGGCGCGTTACTCGCCCCTCGCAGACGGCGTGAGCTGCGAGTTCGCCGTGGTGGTGGCCGATCAATGGCACGGACGCGGCATCGCCAGCCTGCTGATGCGCAACCTGATCAAGGCCGCACGCGACTCCGGTTATCGTCGCATGACCGGCACGGTGCTCGGTACCAACCACGACATGCACCGGCTGATGGCGCATCTGGGCTTTGCGGCCAGCCCCTACACGGACGACCCGACGGTGTCCGAGTTCGCCCTCGAACTGGCATGAACCTGACTGCTGCGGGCAAGGCTTCGGCTGCCGCGCAAGGCAGTGCACGGGAAAATGCCTTACCCTAGCAGCCTGAATCCAACAATGAAAGAGAAAATCGCCCTATGGCCAAGCCGAACTATGCGTTTGCGAAGCGTCAGAGAGACCTCGCCAAGAAGCAAAAGAAGGACGAGAAAAAAATGAAAAAAACCGCTACCGAGGGTGACACGCCGCAGGCCGATGAAGACCAAGGGGCGGGCAGCGACGGCGATGCAGGCAGCGTGGCGGTGCCAACCGCCGGACAGCCGGTACCGTAAGGCCCGAGTCCGCCAGGGGCGCGATGCAAGAGCGCGCAGTCAGGCGATCGCGCGAGGATAGATGCCGTGGAGCGTGCCCTGCTGCTGGTCACCCTGGCCGACGTGGTGCTGTTGCTGCATGTGCTGGTGGTGCTGTTCATCGTAGGCTCGTGGCTTTTGATCGCACTGGGTGGCGTGCGCCGCTGGCAATGGGTGCGCAACCCCTGGTTTCGCCTGGGCCATCTACTGGCCATCGGCTTGGTCGCCGCACAGGCGTGGCTGGGCATGGTGTGCCCGCTTACCACCCTGGAAATGGCCTTGCGCATGGCTGCAGGCGAGCGCACCTATGCCGGCAGCTTCATTGCCCATTGGCTCGGGCGCTTGTTGTACTACCAGGCACCGCCATGGGTTTTCGCGCTGGTGTACACCGCTTTCGGCGCGCTGGTGGCGGGCGCGTGGTGGCTGGTACCGCCCGGCCCCTTGCGCGCCGGCAACGCCCCGACCCGTCGCTGAGTCTGCGCCGCAGCGCTTTCAGCCCGGAAACACAATCTCGCCAAACGCGGTCACGACCTGCAAGAAGGCGGCGGGCTGTTCGCGGAATGGCAGGCTGCCGGCCCGGTTGAGTGCGTGGAACTGCGTCACCGGCTGGCGCGCGGCAATGATTTGATACAAGGCCAGGCCTTGTTCGAGCGTGCCGAGCGGATCGTGTGTGCCGCAGATGATTTGCACCGGCACCGGCACACCGGCGCCGCGGCAGACTTCATACAGGCGCCCCTTTGCGTTGTGCAGGCTGGGCATGAAAGTGGCGGCAAGCGCACCTGCCGCCATGGCGGCGGCCGCACTGCGCTGCGCGTCGCCGGCCGCAGCCGCCACGCAGGCATCGACCAGCGCGCTGTCGATATGCTGGTGCGAATAGGACACCTGCTCCAGCGCCCAGCGCTGCGCCGCCTGGCTCCATGGCGGCGGCGGCGGATGGGCGAAGCTCAGGTTTTCGACCCCGTCGCCAGTCGGGGCGGCGGCCGTGCTTGACACCACGCTCACGCCACATATCAAGGTCGGCGACTCGACTGCGAGCAAGAGCGCGATCAGGCCGGCCAGATCATGCGCCACCATGTGGCAACGTGCGACCTCCAGTGCCGCCAGGGTCGCACGCACGTGGCTTAGCAGCGCATCGATGCCGAGGTCGGCATGCGGCACGCCGGCGCCGCTGCAAAGGTCGAACGCCAGCACATTGCGCTCGCCCGCCAGGGCATCGAGGCTCTGCCCCCAGAGGTGCGGCCCGCTGCAATAGGGCGTGATCCCGGGAATGCCGCCACTGAGAAATACCAGCGGCGCGCTGGAGTCGGGGCTGCCCGACACGACCGTGGCCGCGCCATTGACCTGGATCGAACGGCGCATCAGCATCGCATCAGGCCGCGTGCGCGGCGACGAATCGCCCGAGCAGTGCATTGAAACGCGCGGGATGTTCGCGAAACGGGAAATGCCCGGCCTGGCCAAACGCATGGAACTGCACGCGGCGATCATGGCGTGCCAGCAGGTGAAACAGGTCCAGCCCGCGCTGCAATATCGCAGTGCGATCCTCCGAGCCCCAGATGATTTGCACCGGCCGCTGCAGCCGCCCTTCATTGATCCACTGCAGGGTCTCGCGCTTTTCGCGCGCCAAGGCCGGCAGAAACAGGGTCGCCCCGAGGCGCGCGCCTTCGACACGCTCGATGCTCTCGCGATACTTGGGCAGGGCCAGCACTTCGAGCACCGCGGCCACCCAAGCGTCGGTGACCGCCGCAGGATTGAAACTGTAGTTGCGATAGACCCAGCGCACGCATTCGGCGCTGCCCTTGGGGAAAGGCGGGCGCGCCAGCACCACCTCGTTGGTGCCCACCCCGGGGCTCAAGGTTCCGCTGTTGACAAGCGTCAGGCTCCTGACCAGATCGTGATGCGCAAGCGTGAGCCTGGCCGCCGCATAGCCACCGCGCGAATGCCCGACCAGATGCACAGGTGGCAGCTGCAGCGCGCGCAGGAAGGCGCCGGCATGCCGCACCACCGCGGCCATGGTGTAGTCGTCATCCCCGGGGTTGTCGGTGAAGCCCTGGCCGATCTTGTCGAAGGCGATCACGCGGAAGCGGCTGGCCAGCGGCAGCAGGTTCAGGTTCCAGGTGTGGGCGCTCGAAGCCGAGTCGCTGGTGCCAAAGCTGCCGCCATAGATGAAGACAATGGTCTCGCCGCACCCTGCTTCGTAGTAGCGGGTGCCGATGCCGTCGACATCGATGGTGCGCGCGGCGGGCATCGGCATCTTGGTCTGCGCGCCAAGACTCAGGTCTGCGATGACAGGGTTCGAAGCCACTGCCGCTCAATCAGCCTTGATGCCCAGGCGCCGGATGATCGGCACCCAGCGCTCGGTCTCGGCCTTGAGCAGCGCGCCGAACTCCTCGGCGCTGCCACCGGCCAGCGTGCCACCCAACTGCTCGACCAGGCGGTCGCGTACCTCCGGCAGCGCCAGCGCCCGGTTGAATTCGCTGTTGAGCCGGGTGACGACGGCAGCGGGCGTACCGGCCGGCAACATGAATCCGGAAAATGCCACCGCCTCGGCCCGGGCGTAACCGAGTTCGCGCATGGTCGGCACCTCGGGCAGCGCGCGCAGGCGCGTCGGGTTGGTCACCGCCAGCGGCCGCAGCCGGCCCTGCTTGATCGGCCCGATCGAGGTGGTGATCGGGTCGATGATCATCGGCACCTGCCCGCCGATGGCATCCTGGATCGCCGGACCGCTGCCCTTGTAGGGGATGTGCACGAAACGCGTCTGGTACTCGGCATTCATGACCTGGCCCACCAGGTGCATCAGGGTGCCGCTGCCGGGCGAGGCATAGGGAATGTCGCCACCCGGCTTTTTGGCAGCCTCCAGCAATTCCGCAAACGTCTTGAACGCCTGCTTTTCATGCACCGAAATCACGAAGCCCTGCGCGGTCAGGTTGATGACTGGTGTCAGGTCGCGCAAGGCATCGTAGGGCAACCTGGACATCAGGCCCGGGTTGGTGGCGATCGGTGCCGACACCATCAGGATCGTGTAGCCATCCGGCCTGGACCGCACTGCGGCCTCGGTGCCGATCACGGTGCCGCCACCGGGCTTGTTCTCGACTATCACCGACTGGCCGGTCGAGTCGGACACCACCTTGCCAAGCAGGCGTGCCATCAGGTCGGTGATTCCGCCAGGCGCGAAGGGCACGATGATGCGAATCGGCTTGGACGGATAGACCTCTTGTGCAGGTGCGGCCGACACCAGGCCCGCTGCCAGCAGTGCGCACGACAGTGGTCGCAACAGTCGCAACAGTTTCATCCTGCAAGCCTCCATTTGATCAAGGTTGACGCCAGGGCTCGTTCGATTGGGCGAGACCAGCCTGCGCATCGACGCTACTTGAGCGCAAAATCCTGCGCGCGTACATACGGCCCGAAGCTGTGGCGTTCGGGTACGCAATATTGGCGCGCCTTGTCTTCCGACCAGGTGTAGGGCTCGGCGTGCCCGAAGCGCTCGACTTCGCGCTGCTTTTCCGGCGCGGTCGGCTCGCGCAGCGCGCGCCGGGCGTCGTAGGCGGCAAGTTCTGCGTCGAAGTCGCTGCCGTCATAGTGATCGACATGCACTGTGATCGAGGGCGGCAGGCGCATCGAAAGTCGCCCGCTGTCAGCCGGATATCCGACACACAGGCCGGCCACCGGAAACACCCCGGCGGGCAGGCGCAGCAATTCACTGGCGCGCTCGACCTGATTGCGGATCAGGCTGATCGGGCAGCAGCCCAGCCCGATCGATTCGGCGGCGATGACGAAGGCCTGCATCACTATGCCGGCGTCGACCGCGGAATTCATGAACATGTCGAGCGTGTCGTTGGGAAACGGCTTGCCGCGCAGCAGGGCGATGCGCCGCATGCGCCGGTTGTCGCCACAAAACACCAGAAACTCCGGCGCATTGGCGATCCACGGCATCGACGGCACCAGGGCGTTGAGCGCCGCTCGCTGCGCGGCATCGCGCACGATGACGATGCTGGCCTGCTGCAGGTCGGACTTGGCGGGTGACGACAGGGCCGCCGCCAGCACCACCTCGAGGGTCTCGGCGCTCACCGCCTGTGGCGTGAAGCGTCGCGTCGAACGGTGCGACAGCATGCCGGCTATGGTGCCGGTGGCCGGCATGTCGCGCCCGGCGCTGCCCGGCAGGCCGAAGCGTTGCTCGATCAGGTCGGCGATGTTGGGATTCAGGGTGGCGGTCATGCGAAGGATTCCGGTTGCGCAGGCAAAACGCGCATTCTAGAAGATTGAAGAGCCCGCTTGCGTCGCCAGTTCGGCCGGCACGAACGCGTCGCGCAGGATTACAGTTTCGTGCGTCGGCGTGAGGCCCTCGATCGTAGAGCACACAGTGGGTCGCCATGCGCAAGCGCGGATTGCGGGCGATGCAGGCCGCGGGTTGGCTGGTCTGCCGCAGCAGGCGTTTGCCGGCTGCATCGCATCGCATCACACAAGCGGCAGCGCATCGGCTGCGTCATTTGGCGAGCGGCAACGCGCCGCCCTACTCCGGAACGACGCCGGCATCTTTCGCGACCTTCGCCCATTTGCGCATTTCCGACTGCATGAAGTCTTCGAACTGGCGTGGGCTGCCAGCGGCGACTTCAATCCCGGAATTCGCCAGGCGCGCCTTCACGTCCGGGGTTGCGAGGATTCTGCCCATCGCGGAATTGAGCGCGTCGACCACGTCTTTGGGTGTGCCGGCCGGCGCCAGGATGCCGCCCCATGAACTCGCGTCATAACCGGGCACGCCGGATTCCGCGATCGTCGGCACCTCGGGGGCGATCGACGAGCGCGCCAGCGTGGTGACGGCCAGCGCGCGCACCGCGCCGGATTTCACTTGCGGCAGGATCGCCGTGATGGTGTCGAAGATCATCGAGGTGCGCCCGGCGATCAGATCCGGATGCGCGGCGGTGCTGCCTTTGTAGGGCACATGCAGGATCTGCGTGTCGGTCATCGAACGAAACAGCTCGGCGGCGGTGCGCAAGGAGCTGCCCTGGCCGCTTGAGGCGTAGCTCAACTTGTCCGGGTTCGCCTTGGCATAAGCGATCAGTTCGGCAACATTCTTGACCGGCAATGAATTGGTCACCGCCAGCAGCAAGGGCACGGCGTGGGTCTGCACGACGAAGGAAAAGTCCTTGATCGAGTCGTAGGGCATCTTCTTGAACAGCACCGGATTGACCGCGTGGCTGGAGGCGATGATCACCAGGTTGTAGCCGTCCGGCGCACTCTTGGCCACCACCTCGGTGCCGATGATCTGGCTGCCACCGGCCTTGTTTTCGACCGAAACCGCCTGGTTCCAGGTGCTGCCCAGTCGTTCGGCCAGCAGGCGCGCGATGATGTCGATGGCGCCACCGGGTGGCGCGGGAACGATGATGCGCAGCGGTCGGTTGGGAAATGCCTGGGCGATGGCTGCGGGTGCTGCCGTGGCGATGCAGGCCAGCAGCGCAAGAGTCTTCAGAATCCGGATCGCGGTCATGCTTGTCTCCTTTGGTTTGGGGTGATCAATCGGCATGGATCACAGCTCGATGTGCCGTCGCCTGCGACCCGGTACTCGAATTGCCGCATGCTCAGGAACGCAACACCTTGCCCGGCATGGCACCGGTCATGGCGTCCTTCTCATAGATCACGCTGCCGTTGACGATGGTGTGGTGTATGCCTTGCGAAGGCATCACGAAGCGCCTTTCGCCGCCGGGCAGATCGAAGCGCTTGACGCCACGCTCGGCCGAGCCGACCGTGGCCGGGTCGAATATCGCGATATCGGCCGCCAGGCCGGGCCGCAGGCGGCCACGATCGCGGATGCCGAACAGATCCGCAGGCTCGGAAGTGATGCGTTTGATGGCTTGTTCGAGCGACAACGCGCGGCGCTCGCGCACCCAGTGCCCCAGCAGGTAAGTGGTGTAGCCGGCATCGCACAGCACGCCCAGGTGCGCCCCGCCATCGGACAGGCCGATCAGCGTGTGCGGGTCATTGAGCAGCTTGGCCACGCCCTCCTGGTTGGTGTTGAGAAAGGCGACGCCGAATTCCATCTGCAGTTCATCTTCGATGGCGATGTCGAGCAATGCATCGACGCCGTCAGTGCCGCGCTCGCGCGCCACCGCGGCGATGGTCATGCCTTCGTAGCGTTTCAGCGCCGGATTCGACGCTTCCGAAACAGCCATCAACTCCCAATTGCCGGTGAACTGCGCCGGCCCTTTGAGCTCCTCGCGGAACTGATTGCGGAACGCGCTATCGCGGTAGATGGCCTTCTGCTCTTCCAGCGACTTGTTGAGCGCGCGATGCCAGGAAGGAAAACTCAGGAACGAGTGCGGCATGCGCAAGTTCATCTCGCGCGTCAGCGGACGCGGGCAGATCTGCGGAAACGAGCCGCGCGCGGCCAGCGCCGCCGACATGCGCTGGCTTTCATCGCAAGCGCCCGGGATGTCGTCGCGATACAAGAGCGCCAGCCAGGTGACCGGGCGCGCGCTTTCGGTCAGCAGGTAGTCGAGCACCCTGTAGTTCTCGGCCGACATCACCGAAATCTGCTGCGTCAGCGCGATCTCGATGGCCCCCTTGCCGGCGGCCCGCAGAACGTTGGCGTAGGCGCCGAGTTCCGCCATGTCCGCATTGCGGCAAGCCAGCGGGCGCCCCTGGTAGCCCATATGGTTCGGCAGTTGCGTGGTGGAAAAACCGAATGCGCCGGCGCGCATCGCCTCGGCCAGCAGTTCTGCGATGCTGGCAGCTTCGGCCGGCGTTGCCGCGCGCTCGATCGCCTCGTCGCCCATCACGTGATAGCGAAACGGCGTCAGCGGCGCCAGAAAGGCCAGGTTGGCGGCGGCGCCGCGCCGCTCGGCGGCAGCCATGAATTCGGGAAAGCTTTCCCAATCCCAGGTGATGCCCTGGTTCAACACCTCGAAGGACATGCCTTCGACATTGACCAGGTCGTTCATCGCCGTGATTCGCCGGGCGGGCGCGCAGGGTGCGATGCCGACGCCGCAATTGCCCATCATCACGGTGGTCACGCCATGCCACGGCGATGGCGTGACCGACTGGTCCCAGCAGATCTGCGCGTCATAGTGGGTGTGCGGGTCGACGAACCCGGGGGCGACTACCAGGTCTTGCGCGTCGATGACGCGGGTGGCGCTGCCGCCCAGCTTGCCGATCTCGACGATCCGGCCGCCAGAGACAGCGATGTCGCCATGGCGCGCTGGCGCTCCGGTGCCGTCGACCAGCGTGCCGTTCTTGATCAATAGGTCAATTGCCATGGCTACCCCGTTCTTGGTCACTGGGTGACGCACAGGAAGCTTGTCTCTCTCCCCAGCGGCTATCTTAGCGTGAACTGCGATCGCTTTGCAGATGGCACCGGGCTCGCCGCGTACATCGAAGCAGGCAGTACCCACGATCCAGCGGCGCGCCGAGCCTGCGAGCCTGGTTGCGTGCCGTGGCAACGGCTTCACCGGCTGTCCCATCCGCAAGCTGCGCAGCCCTGCTCGCGGCCATCGATTCAAGCGTCACTTCCATAGAGGAGCAGCATTCATGAACCAGTGCTTCAAAAAATTGGCAGTGTGCGCAATCGCCCTGTGCAGCGCATTCGCCGGTGAAACGGCGTTTGCCCAAGCGTATCCAAACCGCAACATTCGCATCATCGTTCCTTATCCGGCTGGCAGCATGGTGGACGTGGACAACGCCATCAGGCGAATGAACCCGGCCATTCCCGAGGAGGCTCGGGAAGCGGCGCTGCGCCTTCGGGATCGCGTCCGCCCAATGTGTCAAATCGTTGACAGATATTGACAAGTGTTCATCATTCGACACATGCCAATTCCAAGCGCCCGACAAAAAGCCCTGAGACTCGCGGCTCGCAACCAGGGGGTGACGACGCGCGAGATTGCCGCGGCCGGAATTCATCGCCAGGCGCTCACGCGTCTGGTGGAGGCGGGAAAACTGGAGCGCGTCGCGCGGGGCGTCTATCAGGTGCCCGAGCAGGCCGTCACCGAACACCATGGCCTAGTGCTAGCCAGCATTGCGATACCGCAGGCGACGGTGTGCCTGCTCAGTGCGCTGCAATTCCACAACGTCGGCACGCAGTTGCCAGCGCAGGTCTGGATTGCGATCGATCGACGCGCGCGTCAGTCTTCGCTCAAGTATCCGCCCTTGCGCGTGATGCGTTATTCCGGCAAGGCTTTGACCGCCGGCGTCGAAACCCATCGTCTGGAAGGAAGGGCGGTGCGGGTCTACAGCGTGGCCAAGACACTGGCCGACTGCTTCAAGTATCGCAACAAGATCGGCCTCGACGTGGCGCTGGACGCTGCGCGAAGCATGGCGCGCGCGCCGTTTCACCATGGACGATCTGTACCGCCAGGCGCATATCTGCCGGGTACAGCGCGTGATGCAGCCCTATCTCGATGGATTGACTGTATGAGCAGTAAACGCGACGGTCCGGCCCGCTCGCTGCAGGTGCAACTGTCGCGCCACGCCAGGGCCATTGGCGTTGACCCGAATCTGGTGATGACGCGCTTCGCGGTCGAGCGCCTGCTTTACCGCCTTTCGCTGTCGCCCCATGCGGAGCGTTTTTTGCTCAAGGGCGCTCTGCTGATGCTGGCGTGGCTGGGCGATACGCTGCGCCCGACGCGTGACGCCGATCTGCCGGGTTTCGGCGATCTGGAAGACGATGACTTGCGGCGGATATTCATCGACATCTGCCGCCCGGACGTGGTTCGGGAAGCTCGGCTATGTGGTCGAAGGACAGGAATTCCAATGCCGCTTTTCAAGTATCTCGCCCGTTTCCGTCCATGTGAATCGTGAATTTCGTGCCGAATCTCCCGGACTGCCCCTGAAGGCTCCGCCCCGGCATGCCCCTTGGCTGTGCCTGTGGCCACCTGGGCGGCGGAAGTTTGCCGCTCGGGTGGCCACAGGCACGCGCCGCCCCCGACGAGCGAGCTTTATCGTCATGTGCCCCACCACGCGACGCGCCTACCGAACTCATGGTCCGGCATGGGTTGCGCGTGCGGATTGATTGCGTCCGATCCACGGTCCGGCATCTCCCACAGCGGCGGCCGCCGCGCCGGCCGCAGACGCCGCGGTTGCGGCGGCTCGCCCAGGTGACCGAGAATCGCCTGGATCACCGCCGCTTCGGTGATGAAGGCGATGATGCGCATCGCGCCGCCGCACTGCGGGCACGTAAGCGGCAGCACCTCGTAGATGCGCGCCAGCAGAAGCGCCCAGACGTAGCGCGCCGCTTGGCGATGCATTGGCTCTGTCGGGGCCGCATCCGGCGGGATCGGCAGGACCGGCGTCGGTGCGGCGGCAATCTCAGCGGGCTGCGCCAGCGCGGTGACCGCATAGCGCAGGCGCGTTGGGTGCCAGCACGCCGAAGGTGCGATGCCGATGTTTGCGCGGCGGCGGAATCAGTGCCGCGAGACGATCGAGGAGTTGCATCGGCGTCAGCATCAGGCTGACACTGCCCTTTGGGCCGGGCTTCACGCTCTCGTAGACCAGATGCCGGGCGTCGATTTCACGCAAGCGTTCCAGCGCAAAGGCCGGGCGGGCGCAATACCGCAGCAGCCGTTCCAGACCGCAGCGCTCGTGCGCCTCGATGCGCACCTTTGCATCGACCGAGAAGCCGCCGCCGTGTTCCCACTGGGCCATCACCTGCGCGTCGTGCGCCGACAGCAGCCCGCGCCGCAGGGCCGCGCACCGCTACGGCGTAGTCCAGGAACGCGACTGGAATGCGCTGGGCGACGAGGAATTCCGCGCCCTCGTGCGCGCCGATTTCGAGGACCAGGAGAGCTTCGGCATCGCGCGTTTCCAGGACCATGGCGTGCTGATGATGGGGCCGGTGCTGCAGCGCTTCGGCACCGAGGAGCAGAGGCGGCGCTACCTGCCCGACATTCTCAGTTGCCGCAACATCCGGTCACCGGGAGTCGGGCGCCAAGCTCGACTGCCGGCAGCTCGCGCCCGACCATTCGACAGGTCGCGCCAGCAACGCCGTGTCAGGGTTCATTACCGTGGTAATATAATCAGATGTCACTCAGCCAATCGAAATTGACCGCCCAGGGCCAGATTTCCGTGCCTGCGGAAATTCGGAAGAAACTGGGCGTGGGTCCGGGCTCCGTTCTGGAATGGGAACAAAAGAACGATGAAATCGTCGTTCGCAGAGCCGGCCGGCACACCTCGGAAGAAGTGCACAAAGCACTGTTTCCCGACGCTGTAGCGGCGACCAAAGCAACCCTGAACGTGAAAGACGGCATCCGCAAGCATATGCTTCAAAAGCATGCGCGCCGTTGACACGAATGTGCTGGTCCGGCTGTTGGTGCGTGATGACGCGAAGCAGGCCGCGATCGCGGAGGCGTTTGTCGCAGGCGGCGCCTGGATCTCACACCTGGTACTGGTCGAGACCCTTTGGGTGCTCGATGCCGTCTACACGCGCACCGCCACCCAGATCGCGAATGCGATCGATTTGCTGCTCGCCCACCAAAGCCTGACCCTGCAGGACGCAGACGTTGTCACAGCGGCGTTGCGCGACTTCCGTTCGCGCCCCGCATTGGGCTTCTCCGATTGCCTGATCCTGGCAAGCGCCCGCAAGGCCGGGCATTTGCCCTTGGGAACCTTCGACCGCGGGCTTGCACGCCTGGACGGCACCGAGCGTCTATAGCCCGTCACGTCGCAACATCGCTCTCGGGCCGATGTCCGGATTTGAGGAATGCATCTATTTCCGCATTGA
>CAYYFR010000119.1:0-5650 GCA_964470865.1 uncultured Burkholderiales bacterium
CAACGACGGGCGCGGATTGAAACTGAAGGTAGTCGAAGCCAACGGCGGCATCGGCCTGGCATCACCTCACTTCAATGCAACACCGACGCAGTTCACTGCGGGCGTTCGGTGAACGTCGGAACTTCGCGACCAAGCCGATTAAATCCCCCATCGTCCGGAAAGCGAAGTGTCCGTTCCCAACGTGCCGCTTTCGATTTGTCGCCATGTAGTGGCGGATTTGGACAGCCATTCACAACAAATGCGTAATGCGGCAGGGCGCGGTTGCACCACGACACAGCGAAAGCGGTTGGGGCCTTCGGAAACGCGTGGCGTCTGGCGGGTATTTCAGCGTGCCACCGAAGTTGCACTCGACCGACAACTACGTTGATCGAAAAGGTCAACCTTGAACCCCATGAATCACGAAGGCTAACGACTGCGTCGAGGAAAACATGGATTGGAAACTGCACCTCACCTCCGACCCTGCCGTAATGCACGGCGCGGTGTGCTTTCGAGGGACACGAATACCGGTCTCTGTAGTCTTGGACAATCTTGCCGCAGGCGGGACGCCGGCGTCGATCCTTGACGAATACCCCACGCTAAGGCCGCAGCATATTCCTGCGGTTATTGGATACGCGGCTGACTTGGCACGTGAATGGTTCGTTCCGACACCTGTCTAGTGGTGTCAGATGGCGCTCCGCTTCAAGCTCGATGAGAACCTTCCTCGGCGCGCAGAACTCGAGCTGCGAGCTCTCGGACATGCGCCGCCATCGAGACTGCGGCAAGGAACGCGGGCGTCGAGGTGAAAGTGCCTTTCACGCCGGGGCGCATGGACGCCACGCAAGATATGACCGATGTGGAATCGTTTGCCGTGCTCGAACCGGTGGCGGACGGTTTTCGCAACCATGTGCAGAAGGGCCTGGAAGGCGCCACCGCGGAGCTGTTGCTCGAGCGCGCGAACCTCCTGACCCTGACTGCGCCCGAGATGACGGTGTTGATCGGTGGCTTGCGTGTGCCGGGCGCCAACGCAGGTCAGTCCAGACACGGCGTTTTCACCCAGCGCCCGGAAACACTCTCCAACGACTTCTTCGTGAATTTGCTCGACATGCGCACCAGGTGGCAGAAGTCCGCTACCGCCGCGGGCGTGCTCTAAGGGCGCGAGCGGGCAAGCGCTGCGATCAAGTGGACCGGCACCGAGGCCGATCTCATGTTCGGTTCGAACTCGCAGTTGCGTTCACTCGCAGAAGTTTATGCATCGAGCGACGCGCAGCAGGCCTTTGTGCATGACTTCGTGGTGGCCTGGAACAAGGTGATGAACCTCGATCGCTACGATCTGGCTTGATGTTGCAAGGCGGGCCCGCAAGGGCCCGCGATGAGTAACCTCGCTGCGGCGCCGGGTTTTTCCGGCTCTCTCGGGGCTGCTTCATTTTCGGCTGCTCGTAGCCATCACGTTACTGCTTGGCCGATTGCTGATATCTTCGCCGGTCCCCCGAACAAACTCGCCTGATGCTGCTTACCAACCTGCTCGCCCAATTGGCCCTGGGCTTGACCGCCATGACGATCTGCCTGCCCTCGATGCAGGAGTGGGGCGACCTGTTCGGCGCCACCCAGGCGCAGGTGCAGTTGACCTTCAGCGGGTTCGTGGTGGCGTTTGGCGTATGCCAACTGGTGTATGGCCCGCTGTCGGACCGCTATGGCCGCAAAGGCGTGCTGATGACCGGCTTGGCGCTGTTGGCCGCGGGCTCGTTGATGGCCGCCCTGGCGCCCAACCTTGAGCTTTTGATCGCCGCGCGGATTCTGCAGGGCATGGGCAGCGCCGCGGGCTCGGTGGTCGGGCGCGCCATGGTGCAAGACCTGTTTGCCGGCTCGCAACGCACCAAGGTAATGGCCTATGTTGGCATGGCGATGGGACTGTCGCCGCCGTTTGCGGCCGTGATCGGCGGGCACATGCATGTGCGGTTTGGCTGGGCCAGCAATTTCATGCTGATCCTGGTGCTGACCCTTATGCTGCTGCTGGCGGCATGGCGCGGCCTGCCGGGCCGCACCAGCACGGCAGCGCCTGGCGGGCACTGGCTTCCCAGCATGCTGTCAGCCTATGCCAGCCTGCTGCGGCAAAAGACCCTGATGCTTTACGTGCTGATCCTTTGCATGAGCACGGCTGCGTTCTATGTGTTCCTCTCCGGCGCGCCGATCGTGCTGCGCAGCTATGGGGTAGGGCCCGCCGGGGTTGGCTGGTACCTGATGCTCGTGCCCCTTTCCTACGTGACCGGGAATTTCCTGACCAGCCGCCTGATCCACAGCAAGGGCGAACGCCGGGTGATGGCGCTGGGTCAGGTCGCCAGCCTGGCCGGTCTTGCGCTCATGCTTGGCCTGGCATTTCTTGGCCTGGACTCGCCGCTGGCATTCAGTGCGCCTCTGATGCTGCTTGGCCTGGGCCACGGCTTCCTGGTGCCGCCCAGCCTGGCGGGCACGGTGGGCGTGGTACCTGCGCTGGCAGGCTCGGCCGCGGCGCTGGCAGGTTTGACGCAGCAACTGATGGGCGCGCTGGGTGGCTACAGCGTCGGGCTGGTATCGCACCAGGGTTCGCGCAACCTTGGCTTGCTGATGCTCGGTTTTACCTTGTGTGCACTGGCGGCCCACCTTGCCTTGCGCCGCCACAGCCCGCAACAAAGCCCGACATCACAGGCCAGCGGCGTCAGCGCGCGCGCACCTCGGGATTGACATGACAGTCGAGCAGCAGCGGCATGCGCTCAGGCGCCGCCAGCCAGCTCTCGATTGCGCTCAGGTCCTGGGTTGAGCGCACCGTGGCCGCCTGCGCGCCCATCGCCCGGGCGATCGATTCGAACGAAGGCGCGGCAATCTGCGCCTGGCTGGTATCCATGCCGAGGTCTGAAAGCACGTTGACCTCCGCGCCCAGCGCGGCATCATTGCTGACTACCACCAGGAGCGGCAGGCGCAGGCGCACCGCGGTTTCAAGATCACCCAGCGCCATCATCATGGCGGCATCGCCGACGCACACCACCACCAGCTCGCCGGGCCGGCCGATCGCGGCGCCGACCCCTTCGCCCATCGCCAGACCGATCGAACCGGCTTCAACGGCCTGCATGAAATTGCGCGGCTGTGCCACCCGCAAATTGCGAATCGCGAAGCGCGCGTGCTGGCCGCCGTCGATGCACAGGATGCGCCCGGCGGGCAGCAGCCGGTTCAATGCCAGCATCAGGCTGCGTGGATCGAGCAGGTCTTTGGTGCTGCGATCGACATGGTCGGATTCGGGCACGAACGAGGCGATGGTTGCCCGCACCTCGGGTGTGCGAAAGCCCGCTGCAGCATGGCCGCGTTTTTCCAGCTCGGCGATCAGCGCTTCGGCTACGAGACGGGCGTCACCGGCGATGCCAAGGTCGATGTCCATGAAGCGGCCAAGCGCTTCCGCACTGGCATCGACCTGGATCACGTGGGCGCGCGGGAACAGGGTGTTGTTGTAGGTGGTCCAGCGGTTCAGGGTGGCGCCGAAGGCCAGCACGCAATCGGCCTGCGGGATCAGGTCGGAGGCAAGCGCGGTCGCATAGGTGCCGCACACGCCGATGTCGTAGGGGTCGCCATCGAACAGGGCCGCGCCCGGCAGGCTGGTGGCAAGCAGCGCGCCGGTGAGCTCCCCCAGGCGCTTCAGTGCCGGCCCGGCCCCGCTTGACATCGCGCCGCGACCGGCCAGGATCAGCGGGCGGTTGACGGCCCAGGTCTCGCCCAGCAGGTCGGCCAGCGCCGCGATGTCCTGCGCGGCGGCGGCTTGCGGCTTGGGTGCATCCTCCGGCCTGGCAGCAGGCTCGCTTGCAGCGGCGATTTTCTCCAGCAACAATTGGCGGCCCAACACCAGCACCACCGTGCCGTGCTGGCCTAGCGCCAGCGCCGACCGTGTGGCGGCCGCCGCCAACGCGCCCTCCAGGGGCTTGACCACCGGAATGCCCAGCAATTCCAGCGTCGCTGCCTGCGGAAACTGCTTGAGCCAGCCCACCGCCGACGCATTGCGAACGAAGTCACGCTGGCGATCGTTTTCCGCCGGGTTGCCGGCGCCGGCCAGCACCACCACGCGCGAACCGGCGCGGTGCGCAGTGTGAATCGCAGTCAGCGCATTGGAGAATCCGGGGCCGCCGGTGACGGTCACAAAGCCGGTGCGCCCGGTGGCACGCGAATACCCGTCGGCCATCGCCGCGGCCTGGTTCTCGTGCCGCGCCGCGTGGCAGACGATGCCCAGTGCCGCCGCCGACACCACCAGCGGTGCGGTGTCTTCGCCCATCACGCCGAACATGCATTCGACCCCGGCGGCCTTGAGCTGGCGTGCGACAACTTCGTGGACTGGCGTGAGGGCGGTGGTCATCGCTTTTTTCCTTCTGGTTGGAGGTGCGGGAAATGGTGTCGCGGGGAGTTTACCGGCTGGTGGAAAAAGCATCAAAGCCGCGCCCCGGCTGCAGGCTTTGTCAGCCATTCCGCAAGCCCCGAAAAGCGCCGCACTTGACTGCGTTTGTGCGCAGCGTCGACCCGCTCGGTGCATGTATTTCTGCGGCAAGCCGGTGCAACGCTACTCAAGTGCCGTTTGCAGGCCATGGCATGCAGGCGCGGCGACATGCCGGGTGCCTGGCGGGATTGGCCGGGTGAGGTGCCGGCGACGCACTGACACAGGTGCCGACGTCGAATATCATCCGCAGTCTGGCAGCGATACTTCATTCTGCCTTGAGTGCCCCGACAAATTACCTGGGAAGCCGCCATGCGCAAAATCGTCACCCCCACTCGCGAAGAACTCGAAGCCCGCGTCAGCCGCTTCGGCCAGTTGCAGGAAATGAGCACCCGCACTCAGGATTTGACCCAAGTGCCGCAGGGCGCGATCGACGTGGTGTTCGCACGCAAGATCCTGCCGGTGATCCTGGACAACACCAAAAACCCGTTCGGCAGCACCGCGCCGATCATCGGCGCGGCGCGCAGCAGCATGTTCATCTCCATCATGCCGCCGGGGCAGGGCGCCTGCCTGCACTCGCACAACGACACCTTCGAAACTTTCATGGTGTTGCAAGGGCAGATCGAGTACCGCATCGGCGACCCGGTCGCGCATACCCTCACGCTCGACCAGTGGGACGCATTTTCCTGCCCGCCGGGGGTGTACCGCGGCTTCCACAATTGCGGTACCGGCGATGCGGTGCAATTGACGGTGATCACCGGCCTGGCCGATGGACGCGACGACGCCTCGGCGCCGGATTCGGTGAAGCAGCAATTGCGCGGCGAATATGGTGACGCGGTGGTCAACGCCTTCGCCAAGCTGTTCGCCTTCGATCCGCCGCAGGTACGCCAGGCGGCAGCTTTTTCCCGCAAGCGCGCGGCCTCGGACCGGCATTGACCGCCGACTGAGGATCGACCAATGCAAAGGCTGGACGATAGGGAATCTTGACACGATCCGGCTCTCGGCCTGACGCTCCCGGTGCGCGGCTCGGACAAGTTCCTCGAGTTCATCCAGAAGGAAATGCGCGTCTGGGCGCCGGTGATCAAGGCCGGCAATATCCAGGTGGATTAGGGAAACACTGAACCAGTCCGCAGGGCGAGAAAGTCGCTCTTGCGAGAGGTTGGATCGAAAAGGTTCTTCGTTCGAGAATCCGAATTCCAGCGACTTGTTCAGCGTTTTCTCAGGCGG
>CAYYFR010000119.1:5750-17487 GCA_964470865.1 uncultured Burkholderiales bacterium
GTTCTTCGTTCGAGAATCCGAATTCCAGCGACTTGTTCAGCGTTTTCTCAGGCGGCTGCGTGCGGGTGGTGGTTATGGGTTGGCCTTATCTCCATGGCCAGCCAGATGTTCATTGCAACACCATGGCATTCAAAAGAACCCGCGCCACATGCACCGCCTGCCGCCTGGCCCCATCGGCAATCTGGTGCCGGCAACTGGTCCCATCGGCCACAATCAACGTATCTGCATCCGCCCGGCGCACCGCCGGCAGCAGTGACAGCTCCGCCATCTTCATCGAAACGTCGAAGTGCTCCTTTTCGTAGCCGAAGCTGCCGGCCATGCCGCAGCAGGAGGACTCGATCAGTTCCACCTTGAGGTCGGGGATCAGGCCCAGCACTTTCTGGATCGGGCTTACGGCGTCGAAGGCCTTCTGGTGGCAGTGGCCGTGGAGCAGGGCTTTCTTTTGCGGCAGGGCCTTGAATTTGGCCTTGAAGCGGCCGGCGTCGATTTCGCGGGCGATGAATTCTTCGAAGGTGAATGATTCGAGGGCGAGTCGGCCGGCGGCGGCGCCTAGGTTCATGGCGAGGAATTCGTCGCGCAGCGAGAAGAGGCACGAGGGTTCGAGGCCTACGACGACGGCACCTTGGTCGACCAGGGGCATCAGGTGGTCGATGCTGCGCCTGGCTTCGGCGCGAGCTTCATCGACCTGACCGGTGGCCAGGTAGGTGCGGCCGCAGCACAGCGGGCGTTCGCCTTGCGGCACGCTCATGGTTACTTTGTAGCCGGCGGCTTCCAGCACTTGCTTTGCAGCGGCCAGGTTCTCGGGCTCGAAGTAGTTGTTGAAGGTGTCGGCCCACAGCACTACGTCGCCAGCCATGGGCGTGGTGCCCTTTTTCATGAAGGGTTTGGCTGCCCAGCGGGGCAGGGTGCGGCGGGCGGAAAAGCCGGTGATCTTTTCTGACAGCTTGGCCATGCCGGGGATGGTGTCGCGCAGGTTCATTGCCCAGGCGAAGGTGGAGGCGATTGGCGCGTAGCGCGGCAGGTTGGCGATCAGCTTGTCCTTGAGCGTCAGGCCATGCTTCTTGTTGTAGTGGTGCAGATGCTCGATCTTCATTTTCGCCATATCCACGCCGGTGGGGCAGTCGCGCTTGCAGCCCTTGCAACTGACGCAGAGTTCGAGGGCGTCGTGCACTTCCTGTGAGGCGATGCCTGCATCACCCAACTGGCCGCTGAGCGCCAGGCGCAGGGTGTTGGCGCGGCCGCGGGTCAAGTGCTGCTCGTCTTTGGTGGCGCGATAGCTGGGGCACATGGTGCCGGCATCGAACTTGCGGCAGTGGCCGTTGTTGTTGCACATGTCGACTGCCTTTGCCAGGCCTTGCGCGGGGTCGTGGCCGCTGCCGGGGGCGGTTTGCGCACCGCTCAGCGGATCGCGCTGGACGTCGTACTGGCTCCAGTCGAGCGCGGTCTTCAAGTCCTGCACCGTGTGGCCTGGCTTGAAGCGGAACAGGGTGGCGTCGTCCATCTTCGGGGTGTCGACGATCTTTCCCGGGTTCATCAGGTTGTCGGGGTCGAACAAGGCCTTGATTTCGCGGAAGGCTTGCCCCAGGCGCGGGCCGAATTGCCAGTCGACCCACTCGCCGCGGGCAAGGCCGTCGCCATGCTCGCCGGAATAGGCGCCCTTGTATTCGCGCACCATCGCGCTTGCCTCTTCGGCAATCGCGCGCATCTTCGCCGCGCCGCCTTCGTTGCCGGGCCGGCGCATGTCGAGAATCGGCCGTACATGCAGGGTGCCGACCGAGGCGTGGGCGTACCAGGTGCCTTCGGTGCCGTGCTTGTGGAACACCTCGGTGAGCCTGGCGGTGTAGTCGGCCAGATGCGCAAGCGGCACCGCGCAGTCTTCGATGAAGGAAACCGGCTTGCCGTCACCCTTCATGCTCATCATGATGTTGAGTCCGGCCTTGCGCACTTCCCACAGCGCTTTCTGCGGGCCTTCGTCGGGCATTTCGACCACGCTGCCGGGCAGGCCCAGGTCGGCCATCAGTTCGACCAGTTGCGCTACGCCGGCGAGTTGTTGGCTGCGGTCTTCGCCGGCGAACTCGACCAGCAGGATGGCTTGCGGCCCGCCCGACGCCATGTTCAGCAGCGCGCGGTCGATCACCGGGCGGAAGGCCGGGTTTTCGCGTGCCAGGTCGATCATGGTGCGGTCGACCAGCTCCACGGCCACCGGCTTCAACTTGACGATGTGCTGGGCCGACTCCATCGCCTTGTAGAAGGTCGGGAAATTCACCACCCCCAGTGCCTTGGCCCTGGGCAGCGGCGCCAGTTGCAGGGTGATTTGCCGCGTGTAGGCCAGGGTGCCTTCGGAGCCCACCAGCAGGTGCGCGAGGTTGACGCTGTTGTCCGCCGTGTAGGGTCGTTCGGACATCGGGTGAAAGATGTCGAGGTTGTAGCCGCCCACCCGGCGCAGCACGCGCGGCCACATGCGCTCGATCTCGCCGCTTTCGCGCGACCCCAGGCTAAACAGGTCGGACACCATGCGGCTCATGCGCGGCGACAGCTTTTTCGTGGCGGTCGCGCCGAAGTGGCCGAAGTGTTCCTCGCTGCCATCGGCCAGAATCGCGTCGATCGCCAGCACGTTGTGCACCATGTTGCCGTAGCGGATCGAGCGGCTGCCGCAGGAGTTGTTGCCGGCCATGCCGCCGAGCGTTGCCTGCGCACTGGTCGAAACGTCCACCGGGAACCACAGGCCGTGCGGCTTGAGGAAGGCGTTGAGATGGTCGAGCACCATGCCGGGCTGCACCGTCACGGTCATCGCCTCGCGGTCGAATTCCACCACCTGGTTCAGGTACTTGGCGTTGTCGATCACCAGGCACTCGCCCACGGTCTGACCGCATTGCGAGGTGCCGGCGCCGCGCGGCAGCACCGGCACGCCCAAGTCGCGCGCGATGTGCAGCGCCATGCGCGCATCGTCCGCAGTTTTCGGGATGCACACGCCGACCGGTTCGATCTGGTAGATCGAGGCATCGGTCGAATAGCGGCCTCGCGAGGCGGCGTCGAACAGCACTTCGCAACCGCTGTGCCGCCTGATGAGGCCGCCTAACTTGCTGCGTTTCAACAGGACATCGGCGCCGGCCGGTGCCAGCGCGGTTTTCGGGTGCGCGGCGTTCATCGATGGGCTCGGGACGCTTGCGTCACACTGGCGCAGCAGCGCTCAAGGCTCTTCGGCAGTGGCAGCCTCGGCCTGGCGAATCGCGTCCAGCATGGTGGCCGGCTCATGCGCGCCGGACAAGGCGACCTTGCGGTTGAAGATGAAAAACGGCACGCCTTCGACCCCCATGCCGCGCGCCTCTTCGTCAGCGGCGCGTACTTCTTCGACCGCACCGGGGTCGTCCAGCCGGGCTTCGACTTCGGCGCGATCCAGACCCGCTTCCACCGCCACATCGATCAGGTTCTGGCGCCTGGTGAAATCGAGGTTGTCAACAAAGTAGGCGTTGAACATGGCTTCGACCACGCGGTCTTGCTGCGGGCCAGGTGCGGCCAGGTCGATGATGCTGTGTGCCGGCAGCGAGTTGGGTTGCTGGTCGATGCCGTCGAAATCCATCTCCAGGCCCTCATCGGCGCCGACCTGCGCCACGCGCTTGTAGTTGGCGCCGCCATTGGGCCCGAACTTGCGACGAATGTATTCCTGGCGCGGAATGCCTTCGAGCGGCATGTCGGGGTTCAGTTGAAACGGCCGCCAGCGGATCTCGGGCGGCGCGGCATCGGGGTTGTCGATCGCATACTGCGCAAGCGCCTGCTCCAGGCGGCGCTTGCCGATATAGCACCAGGGGCAGACAACGTCGGAAATGATGTCGATGGTCAGTGGCATGGTGCGCTCCTTGCGATTGGAATGGGGTGGGGGGTATTTTAGGCGGCTCCGGCCTGCGGCCGCGCCCGGTCAGGCGGCTCCGGCCTGCGGCCGCGCCCGGTCAGGCGGCTGCGGTCTGCGGCCGTGCCCTGAGTTCGACCATGATGGTGGCACGTTTGTTGTGCAAGTGGGTTTCCAGCAGTTGCCGCAGTTTTACGCCATCGCGCGCTTCCAGGCATTTGAGCATTTCCGCGTGCTCGGCCACCGCCTGGTCCCAGCGCTCGGGCGTGAGGTTGGAGCGGTAGCGGGTGGCGAAGATGCGGGTATTCAGGCGCTCGAAGGTTTCGGCTAGCACCGGGTTCCTGGCCGCGGCGCTGATGCAGGCGTGAATGCGCATGTTGGCGCTGAAATAGCCCGGCAGGTCGCGCCTGGCGTGGCTTGCCAGCATGTCGAACTGCAGGGCACGAATCTCGGCGAGTTCGGCCTCGGTTACGTGCTGCGCGGCCAACTCACCAGCCAGACCCTCAAGCGCAGCGATTACCGTGAAGGTGGCTTCGATGTCTTCCAGCACCAGGCGCGCTACCACCGCGCCGCGGTTTTGCTGCAATTCGATCAGGCCGGCACCCGCCAAAAGCTTGAAGGCTTCGCGTAGCGGCGTGCGTGACACATCGAGTTGCTCGCACAGCACCCGCTCGTTCAGGCGCGCACCGGGCGCCAACACGCCTTCGATGATCATCGCCTTCAGGCGCGCGGCAACGGCGGCATGCAGGGCGGAGCGCTCGATGCTGGTGACGGTATCGGCGACGGTTTCGGGCAACATGAATGGATTGTATGCAAAAATTTTACGATGTCAACCATCTAGACTGAATCTCACCATTGACACGGTCGATTCGCTCGCGTAAATTGCATACAAACTAGTTTCTCATGAACCCGGCAGGGGCAACCGCCGCGTCGTTCAACCCTTGAAAGACCCGCAACCATGTTCAAGTACAGCAATGCCAAGGCTGGCCGCCACTTTCTGCAGATTCCCGGCCCCACCAACGTGCCGGACCGCATCCTGCGCGCCATCGATCACCCCACCATCGACCATCGTGGTCCGGAATTCGGCGTGCTCGGCAAGAAATGCCTGGCCGGCATGCAGAAGATTTTCCAGACCGAAGCGCCGGTGATCATCTACCCGGCCTCCGGCACCGGGGCGTGGGAAGCAGCGCTGGTCAACACCCTCTCGCCGGGCGATGCGGTGCTGATGTACGAAAGCGGGCAGTTCGCAACACTTTGGAAAAACATCGCCACCAAACTGGGCTTCAAGCCCGAATTCATCGAAGGCGACTGGCGCCGCGCCGCCGTGCCCGAAGCCATCGAGAAGCGCTTGCGTGAAGACACCGGCCAGACAATCAAGGCGGTGGCGGTGGTGCACAACGAAACCTCGACCGGTTGCACCGCGCGCATTGCGGAGATCCGTGCCGCGATCGACCGTGCCGGGCATCCCGCGCTGCTGCTCGTAGATACCATTTCATCGATCGGCTCGATCGACTACCGGCATGATGCATGGGGCGTGGATGTCACCGTGGGCGGCTCGCAAAAAGGCCTGATGCTGCCGCCGGGCCTGTCGTTCAACGCGCTCTCGGCGAAGGCGCTGGAAGCGGCGAAGACCTCAAAATCGCTCAAGTCCTTCTGGGGCTGGGATGAAATGATTGCCGCCAACAAGAACGGTTACTTCCCCTTCACCCCGGCCACCAACCTGCTCTATGGCCTGCATGAGGCGATCGACATGCTGGTCTATGAAGAGGGCCTGCCCAATGTGTTCGCCCGCCACCAGCGCCATGCCGAGGCCACCCGCCGCGCGGTGCGCCGCTGGGCCCAGGCCGGGGCGATGGAAATCCTGTGCCAGGACGAGCGCGAGCATTCCGGCGCGCTCACGGCGATTTTGCTGACTCAGGGCCACAACGCCGATGCGCTGCGCAAGGTGATCCTGGAAAACTTCGACATGTCGCTGGGCCAGGGCCTGGGCAAGGTGTCAGGCAAGGTATTCCGCATCGGCCACCTGGGCGACTTCAACGACCTGACATTGATGGGCACCTTGAGCGGGGTCGAGATGGGCTTCGAGGTGGCGGGCGTACCCTACGCCAGGGGCGGCGCGCAGGCGGCAATGGATTACCTGGCCGAGTGCGCGAAAAAGCCGGCGCTGCGCGCAGTCGCGTAGCGGCTTCGCAATCTTGATGCCCGCTGCAGCCCAGGCTTGCGGCACGCTGCATTGCAGGCGCCGCAGGGCGCCTTCGCCGCGGCTCCCTATGGCGTCGCCGACTCGATCGGACGGCCGTTGGTCATGAGCTTCGCGCCGTTCCACGGTTGACCTTCGAACCACAGCGCAAGCGTGCCCCTGGATGTGGCCACCACGCGCGGATGCGTTGCATCCCGGTTGGCCGCCAGATTCGAGGGGTTCTCGCCCGGATGATGCGCCGACAGGCGATCGCTATCGCGGTTGACGCGCACCGGCTTGCTCCAGTTGGCGCCACCGTCTTTCGATAGCCGATGAAACAGCGGAATGTCGGGCCAGGCGTGAGCGCATGCGCAAAGCCGCTGCAGGCAGCCTGCGCGGCTTCACTGATACACTTCAAAAAAATGGCGGTCGGGCTGATGGTCCGGCAAGCTTTTTGCTTGGACTTCAATCGTTGTTCAGCCTTCAGGAGATCGTTAATGTTCAGACTGTTTTCACTTTTCGGTGCACTCGCCGTCGCCTGCACGCCGGCCTTGGCACAGACCAAGCTCGACATCAGCTTGCCGTGGGGGCCGACCGAATTCCATACCATCAATGCGCAGAATTTTGCCAAGCGGGTGGCGGAGGTCACCAAGGGTCAGGTGGTGCTCACGGTTCACGCCGGTGGTTCGCTCGGCATCAAGGCCAACGAATCGATCCGTGCGCTTGAAGACGGCACGGTCGGCTTGGCCGAGTTCGCCGGTTTCCAGAATGTCGGCGAAGTGCCGCTGCTGGGTATCGAGAGCCTGCCCTTCCTGGTCGACGATTACGAGCAGTTGCGCGTGATGCACGGCTTCGCGCGCCCGGCCTGGGAAGCGGCGCTGGCCAAACGTGGCAACAAGGTGCTGTATGTGGTGCCGTGGCCGAGCCAGAATTTCTTTCTCAAGAAAACCGCCAAGGGCATCGACGATCTCAAGGGTGTGCGCATTCGCACCTACGACCGCGTCACCGCCGAGATGGTCAGCAAGATGGGCATGGTGGCGCAGCAGATGAACAACCCGGACATCGTGCCGGCGCTGGCCTCCGGGCGCCTCGATGCGGTGATGACCTCGGGCACCACGGCGGTGTCGCAAAAATACTGGGAGTTTTTGAAGCACACCTACAACACCAACCATTTGTGGGCCTCGAACCTGATGGTGATCGGCAGCGGTACGTGGAACAAGCTGTCGGCCGAGAACCGTGGCGCCATCGAGCGCCTGGCGCGCGAAATGGAACCCGAGTTCTGGAAAGTCAGCCAGGGCGAGCACACCACGCGCATGGAAGAGCTGCGCAAGAACGGCATGACCGTCGAGCCGGCGTCAGCCGAAATGCTGGGGCGCATGCGTGCTGTGACCCGCCCGATGTGGGACGAGTTCGCCAAGGCCAATGGCGCCGAGGGCGCGAAGATTCTTGCGGACTATCGCGCCCGTACCGGCAAACAGTAAATCGGCGGGAACCCGGCCTTTCGTGGTGAAGTCGGCACTCTCGCGCCTGTGCGCGGCGATCGACCGGGCCAACGAGTGGGGCGCCTGGTTCGCTGCGGCATGCTGCGCGGCGCTGGCCGCCATGCTGATCGTCGAGGTGGGTGTCACCTCGAAGGTCGGCTGGTCGCAACCCTGGGCGGTCGAGTACGCTTCCTACCTGTGTGCGGTGACGCTGTTGGGCGGCGCCGGTTACGCGCTGCGGCATTCCTCGCATATCCGGGTTGCGGTGGCGCTCGAGTACTTTCCGCGACCGCTGGTGCGGGTGCTCGATTTTGCCTGCACCGCCGGAGCGCTTGCGATCACCGGCATCTTGGCCTATGGCTTCTACGACCTGGCCGCGCGCAGTTTCGAGCGTGGCAGCAAGTCCTACTTCACCATGCAGACCCCGTTGTGGATTCCGCAGGGCATGCTGGCCATCGGCGTGTTCCTGCTTCTCGCCGCACTGGTCGCGCGCGCGATTCGCATCCTGATCGGCGAGGCCCCCGACCTGATCGAGGAACGCGCGGCCGGCGAAGGCGCGGCGGAATGAGCAAGCCCGGCGCAGCACACACGCCATGATGGGCCCGTCGATCTTCATCCTCACGGTGATGATGATTCTTTTGATGTCGAGCCTGTGGATCGGCTTCGCATTGCTCGGCACCGGCATCATCGCGCTGGAATGGTATCGCGACATGCCGATTCACCGCGTGCTGTCGCAAGATGTGTGGGGGCGCATCAGCGCGGACGAACTGGTGACCCTGCCGCTATTCATCCTGATGGGCGACATCCTGTTTCACACCAAGCTGTCCGAGTCATTGTTCAAGGGCCTGGCACCGTGGGTCAGCCGCCTGCCCGGCGGACTCCTGCATGTGAATGTGCTGGGCTGCACCCTGTTTGCCGCGGTCTCGGGCTCTTCGGCGGCAACCACCGCGACGGTCGGCCGCATGACCTTGGCCGAGTTGCTCAAGCGCGGCTACAACCGCGATCTGGCGATGGGCTCCCTGGCCGGCTCCGGCACCATCGGCCTGCTGATTCCACCCTCGATCCCGATGGTGGTCTATGGCGTGCTGGCCGAGTGCTCGATCCTCGATCTTTTCATCGCCGGCATCATTCCCGGGTTGGTTGTCGCCGCTTCCTACATCGGCTGGATCATGTTTCGCGCGCTCACCGACCCCACGGTGGTGCCGGCCAACCGCGAAGCGGTGACCTGGGGCGAGCGCTTTCGCTCGATCAAGGATCTGGTGCCGGTGATGTTCCTGATCCTGGCGGTGATCGGCTCGATGTACTCCGGGCTTGCCAGCGTGACCGAAGCGGCGGCCATCGGCGTCGGCGGCGCGCTGGTGGTGGCCGGCGTGCAGCGCTCGCTCAGTTGGCACAACATGAAGCGCGCGCTGCTCTCGACCATTCGCACCTGCTCGATGATCGGCCTGATCCTGTGCGGCGCGCTGTTCCTGGCCAAGGCCATGACCACGCTCGGCATTCCCAGCGCAGTGGCGGCCTGGGTCAAGGCGATGAACCTGTCGCCCTCGATGCTGATCCTGATGTTGCTGATCGTCTACCTGATCCTGGGCACTGCGCTCGACGGTCTGTCGGCGATGGTGATGACTCTGCCGGTGGCGTTGCCGCTGATCGCCGCCGCCGGCTTCGACAAGGTCTGGTTCGGCATCTTCCTGGTGGTGACCATCGAACTGTCGAATGTCTCGCCGCCGGTGGGATTCAACCTTTTCATCATCCAGCAGATGACCGGCGATACCCAGGCCCGGGTGGCTTGGGCCTCGTTGCCGTTCTGCGTGCTGCTGCTGGTGTTTGTGGTGGTGATGACGATCTGGCCCGAGATGATCATGTGGTTGCCCAAGACCATGAAGGGCTGAGCGTACTTCGCTGCGACCTTTTCCTTGGCGCCCGGCGCCCGTGCCGCGATTTCAATCGGTGCCAAGTGCACCCGCAGCAGCTTCAACACTTCGATGCGTCCAACCAAAGGAGGAGTCATGAACCAACGAACCCTGCCCAAGACTGCTGGCTATGTGGGCCTGAACGCGCAGGTGCCGGCACAGCGCCTGGCCAGCGTGGAAGGGCGCGGCGAGGGACTCGACGTGTCGGTCAAGCCGCTGCTGGTGGGTGAAGAGGGACTGCTGCTGGAAATCGTGCAGGCCAAGGGTGTGCGGGTGCCCAGGCACCAGCATGACGACCACGAGTCGCTGATTTACCTGGTGCGCGGCCGCATGCGGCTGGTGATCGACGGCAGCGAGACCCTGGTCGGCCCGGGCGACGCCTGGATCCACCCGCGCGGCGTGGCGCATCACAGCGAGGCGCTCGAGGAATGCGTGACCATCGAGGTCAAGACGCCGCCGAGAAAAACCTGGTAACGCCCAGAGCGGCCACTTTTCGGCTGCGGCGATGCGCGCGCGCCTCGCGCATCCGCTGATCGACGGCGACGGCCACCTGGTCGAGTGTGCGCCGGTGTTGATGGATTTTTTGCAGCAGGCCGGCGCAGCCAAGTTTGCGGCCCGCTATGAAGAGACCATGCGCCGTGGCGCCGAAGACGCCTGGCAAGCCCCTGAAACCCCGCCCGGCACGCCCGTTGTCTGTGCTTGTGCCCACCTGGGCGACGGAAGTTTGTCGCGCAGGTGGCCACAGGCACGCGTCGCCTACGACGAGCGAGCCTTGTCGTCGTGTGCCCTGCCACGCGACGCGCTTACCGAACGCCTGGTCCGGCATGGTTTGCGCGTGGCCGTTGATGGCGTCCGCTCCTCGGTCCGGCATCTCGCACAGCGGCGGCCCCCGCGCCGGGGGCAGACGCGGCCCTTGCATGGGCTCGCCCGGGTGACCGGGAATCGCCTGCATCATCGCCGCTTCGATGATGCAGGCGATGATCCGCATTGCGTCACCGCACCCGGGACACATCAGGGGCCGCTCCTCGTAGATGCGCGCCAGCAGCAGCGCACGGCCGCGCTACGCCCGAGCCTTCGCGGCCGGCGACCCGGAGAACACTGCCGTCTGGTTCGGCGAGGCCGCCGGGCTCATCCACACGATCAAGCCGGCGGCGAACTTCATCGAGAGCATGGTGGCCGAAACGGCCGCGCTGCTTGAACGCAGAGGCGAGGCCCGCGCTATCCTGACTATCCGTTAGGCGCCGCTGGCGCTACCCTGACCACACACTCAAGGCCATCCGCGAGATACGACCCCTTGCTTCCGCAAAGGGCAGTTCGCATGTCGGCGAACCTGGTCGAGCCCGCACAATGCGGCTTTTGTCTCGTGACTTGCGGTGTTTTAGAGAAATGTTGTGAGCTGTTCAGCTCACGCTCAACTGCGACGCAAGACCGGCACGATCTCGGGCGCCGCCGACTCGAACACCCCGCCCACGTCGCGAACCTTTGGGTTGATGAAGTGCGATGCAAGGGCCCGGCGCTCCCGATCCGAGCGATTTGCTCGTGAGCCATGCACCAGGCCACCCGAATGGATGGCGATGCCGCCGGCCTTGACTTCGGCCGGGATGGCGCGTTCAGCCAGGCGGGGATCAAGGTTCTCAATGGCATAGTAGAAGCCTTTTCGATCCTTTGGATCCCAGCGTTTCCCGTGCTCGAGGAGCTTGCTGTGGGAGCCCGGCACGTACCACATGCAGCCGTTCTCAACGCTCGCATCGTCGAGCGGGACCCAGAGGCTCACCGAGCCTTCGGGCGCGTTGCTGCTCGGCCAGTAGGTGTCGTCCTGGTGCCAGCCAACCTCGCCACCGGCGCGGGCCGGTTTATAAAGGCCCTGGTAGTGCACGAGCTGGATATCGCGACCGATCAGCGCCTCGACGATATCGAGAAAAAGCGGATTTCTGATGTGATCGAGAAACGCTGCATGCAGGAGATGGGCGGTTCGGAGCTGAAAGACCTTATTGCCGTCACCGCTGTCATCAGCCGTCGACGCGTTGCGTAGCGTGCCCTCAGCGCGTAGCCGCTCGACGGTGTCCCCGTAGGCCTGGCGCAGCCGCTCAATCTCGCCATCACCGAGAAAGCGATCGATCAGCAAGAAGCCGTTCTGATGAAAGAAGGCAACTTGTTCCGGTGCTAGCGCCATTGTCGTCTCCTGATCCGGGGGTGATGGAGGCCAAATTTATAACAGATTCATCAGACGTTTGTGCGGCTATCCGCAAGACATCAAGGCGGTCGCCGATGCGATGCGCCTGAAGCCTGCCGACATCGAGCAATTGAAGCCGCTGGAATT
>CAYYFR010000120.1:0-17362 GCA_964470865.1 uncultured Burkholderiales bacterium
ACCACGCGACGCGCTTACCGAACTCATGGTCCGGCATGGGTTGCGCTTGCGGATTGATGGCGTCCGATTCTCGGTCCTGCATCTCCGAAAGCGGCGGCCCCCGTGCCGGCCGCAGACGCGGCGGTGACTTAGGCTCGCCCAGGTGACCGGGAATCGCCTGGATCACCGCCGCTTCGGTGATGAAGGCGATGATCCGCATCGCGCCACCGCACCTGGGACACAGCAGAGGCAGCACCAAGCTCTTCAAAGGTCCACTATGACGGTTCCGTTAACGCGGAGACTTTGTCACACAGATGTCAAAAAAGTGTTCAACTAACGCTGCGACTTGCCCCGCAATTCATGATAAAAACATGCCTCTGGCGAGGCTGTCATGTTTTTGGGAACGATCAATCGTCGACGTTCACGCATGCTCAGAAGCGCGTGGCGCTCCAGCGCAATGCCTTGCCGTTCTCGCTGGTGGATTGACCAGACATGCGGTTGCCGTTGACGATGCCGGTGAACTGGCGCGACGAGCCGTCGCGATCAAACGCGGTAAAGTTGATTTCGGTGCCGCGCAGGCGCGTGCCGATCACGTTGATTGCCTGTCCGGCGCGCATGCCCTTGGTGCCGAGCATCTGGTGCTTCTGCTCGATGTCGAGCATAAGCTCATCTCCGGCCAGCGATACCTTCCACTGGCCACGCATGTCGGCCGGCACCAGCCACAGGTAACCGGCGCGGTTCTCGATCCGAAAACTCTCGTCCGGCTCCCAGTCCCCGAGGGTGAAGTGGTGCGAGGTGATGCGTGTGCCGGGCTTGAGTGACAGCAGTTTCGGCCGCAGGCGATCCATCACGCCCGGGCTGATGTAGAGCGCGAACACGGTCACATCGGAAAGGTCGGCATCAAACAGGTCCTGCTTCAAGAACGTCACGCGATGCGATACGCCGGACCGTTTGGCAGCCTCCAGCGAAATGCGGATCAGGTTGGCTTCCAGTTCCACGCCGATGGCGCGGGCGCCAAAGTGCTTGGCCGCATGGATCGGCACGCGGCCATCGCCGGAGCCCAGGTCCATCACAACGTCGTCCTTGGTGGTGTCGGCCACCTGCAGCATGCGGCGGATCATGCGTTCCGGCGTCGGCACCCATACCGAATCCTTGCTGATTTGGCCGATCTGCGCAGGGGCATCGGCTGGCACGGCTTGCGCGCCTGCGTGGCCATGCCAGAGGAAGGTTGCGAAAGAAATTAACGACAGCGCCAGGGCGCTAAAAATCGGTCGAGCAAGCATGGGATCAGGTGAAACCAAAGGTGAAGGAAGGCGTTTGGACACGGTGATGCCGCTAACGTTCACCCGTTTTGTTCGGCGCTGCTTCCCGCAAATCATGACACATGCCGGTGCGTGATCGGCGCTTGACTGCGGCATCCGGCGATGGGCACTCTCTCCGAAAGTCCGTTGGAATTCCAATCCTTATGGAGCCGGGGCTGCACCATCGGCGTATGCTGCGATTCCCGGCCCGCCCTACATGGAGAATCCCATGCTGCAACTGCGCCCCAACTGCGAATGCTGCGACTGCGACCTGCCGCCCGATACGGTGATGGCGCTGATCTGCTCGTTCGAGTGCACGTTTTGTCGCGACTGTGCCTTGGGCAAGCTCAGGGGCAAATGCCCTAACTGCGGCGGCGAACTGGTGGCGCGGCCGCGTCGGCCGGCGGAAAAGCTGGCCAGGAATCCGGCGTCGACCGAGCGTGTTTTCAAGCCCGAGGGTTGCAGGGCAGCCCTGCCTTGAGCGTCGGATGTGATTGACGCAGGTCAATCCGCGCCGGGGACACGAACCTATACTTTTGATCTCGCAGGCTCGCGTCGATCGGGTTCACCCTCATGCCCCTGGACCAGCCGCTTTCGTTCGTAGCCTCGCGTGCGGAAGGCCCGTGGGACACGTTTCTGGCGACTGTCGATGGCATCGAACCCTACCTGGGTCCGCTGGCATACCTGGCCGAGACTCGGCGCCCGCCGCGTCGTGCGCTGATAGTCGACATGCCGATCAAAATGGACGATGGCCGCATCGCCCATTTCGAGGGTTACCGCGGGCACTACAACCTCTCGCGTGGCTCCGGCAAGGGCGGCGTGCGCTACGACGCGGCTGTCACCTTGGACGAGGTGATGGCGCTGGCCGGCTGGATGACGATCAAGAACGCCGCAGTCAACCTGCCCTTCGGTGGCGCCAAGGGCGGTATCCGGGTCGATCCCAAAACCCTTTCGCGCAAGGAACTGGAGCGCCTGACGCGGCGCCATACCAGCGAGATCGGGCTGCTGATCGGGCCCGATCGCGACATCCCTGTGCCGGACGTCAATACCGACGCGCAGATCATGGCCTGGATGATGGCCACCTGCGCCATGAACACCGGGACTTCGGCCACCGGCCGCGGTGTGAACGTGATCGGGCGCGAGATGGCGCGCCGTCTCGGGCTGCACCTGCATGGCGCGCGCTTGGCGGTGCAGGGGTGGGCGATGTCGGCGCGGTGGCGGCGCGCATGTTCGTTGAAAACGCTGCGCGTGTGGTTGCGAGCGCCTGGCGGCGATCGAGGCCAGGCTTGAACTCGAAGCCGGCCCCGCGCGAAAAGCTTGACCCGCCGGGCACATGCGGAACAGGCTGCTAGTGCCACGACCGGGGCATCTGCGCCTCGCCGTAGAGCAGCGACACTTTCGCATCCTGCGGAATGCCCGGCATGGTCGCCGCCCAGGCTTCCCATGCGGCGCGCATCGCGCCCAAGCGGCCCGGGTCGCGGGCGGCCTGGTTGGCGCGTTCGCGCTGGTCCGTTGCCAGGTCGAATAGGTAATCGTGTTCCTCGATGCGCAGGTATTTCCATTTGCCCTGACGCATCGCGCGCTGGTGGCGATGGGCCATGCGCCAGTAAAGATTGCGCGGCGCTTGCCACGCCGCGTCGGCGAACAGGGGCAACAGGCTCACGCCATCCTGCGGGTACGCGGGATGGGGCGCGACGCCCGCAGCCGCGAGCATGGTGGTGGTCCAGTCCATGGTGATCGCGGGCATGTGGCTGACCTGCGCTGCCTTGATGCGCGCCGGCCAGCGCGCCAGCAGCGGCACGCGGATGCCGCCTTCGAGCAAATCCATCTTCTGGCCGATGAAGGGCCAGTTGTCGGAAAAGCGCTCGCCGCCGTTGTCGCTGGTGAATACCACCAGGGTGTTGTCGTCGGCGCCGCTGTCGCGCAGGGCAGCCATCAACTGGCCGATGCCCTCGTCCATGTGGTGGATCATGCGCCGGTAGGTGGCGATCGAGCCGCTATCCAGGTGGGCGATGGCGCCATTGATGCGCCTTGATTCGAGGACATCGTCGCGCGTCAGCCACGGCCAGTGCGGTGCGGTGTAATGCAGCGACAGCAGGAACGGCCGGTCCTTCTGGTCGCGCACGAATCGGGCAGCGCGTTCGGACAGCAGGTCGGTCAGGTAGCCCTCGCGCTGTACCTGGTGTTCTCCCTCCCACAGATCATGGTCGCCGTTGCGCGCGCAATGCGAAAAATAATCGACACCGCCCGCCATTGGTCCGAAAAATTGCTGGTAGCCGCTTTTCTCCGGCCCGAAGTGCGGCCGATAGCCCAGATGCCACTTGCCGATCAGCGCAGTGGCATAGCCGGCGTCGCGCAGCATCGATGGCAGGGTCGGATGCTCTGGCGGCAGGCCCAGGATCGGGTTGCCCTTGGCGCTGCCGGCCAACGGTTCTTCGGCGGCCCCGCGCAGGCGGTACTGGTAACGCCCGGTGGCCAGTGCAAAACGCGTCGGTGAGCATACGGGCGAGTTGGTGTAGCCGTCGGTGAACAGCATGCCTTCGCGCGCCAGCCGGTCGAGATGCGGCGAGACCCCGCCGGGCAGAGCGGCGTCACGCGCGCCGCAGCAGCCGAGGTCGGCGTAGCCCAAGTCGTCGGCCAGGATGAAAATGAAATTGGTTTGTCGCATTTTTTTGTGCTTGTCGGGTGGAAGATTTTCAGAGGCCGCCGGTGACCATCAGCACATGGCCGCTGATGTAGTTCGCTTCCGGTGTGCACAAGAGATAGATCGAATTGGCTGCCTCCTCGGGCGTGCCGCCGCGACCCAGCGGGATGCCGGCTTCCATCAGGCGCACCTGCTGCGCCGGAATGCCGGCCGGCACATCGCGCCCGCCGACATTCACCGTGGTGCCGGCGGCTTCGGTGGCCTGGGTCATGCGGGTGACGATGTAGCCGAACGCGACCGCGTTCACATTGACCTTGTAGCGGCCCCATTCCTTGGCCAGCGTGCGCGTCATGCCGGTGATGCCGGCCTTGGCGGTCGAGTAGTTGGTCTGGCCGGCGTTGCCGTGAGTGCCCGAGATTGACGACACGTTGACCACCTTGCGAAACACCTCGCGTCCGGCTTCGGCATCGCGCTTGGCGGCGTCGCGGATCACGCCGATGGCCGCGCGCAGGATGCGGAACGGTGCCTTCAGGTGCACGTCCAGGATCGCGTCGAACTGCTCGTCGCTCATTTTCTGGATCACCGAGTCCCAGGTGAAGCCGGCGTTGTTGACGATGATGTCGAGGCCGCCGAAATTTTCGACGGCAGCGCCGACGAAGCGTTCGGCGAAGCCGTCGGCGGTGACGCTGCCGGCAACCGCGATGGCCTCGCCGCCGGCGCTCTTTATGGCGGCGACGACTTCGGCGGCCGGTTCGGCGTCGAGATCATTGACGACCACGCGCGCGCCTTCGCTGGCCAGTTTGAGCGCACAGGCTCGGCCGATGCCGCGCCCTGATCCGCTGACGATGGCAACCTTGCCTTCGAGTTTTCCCATGGTGCATGCTCCGTGGTTAAGGAATTGCCGGTTTTGCCGCGATCCAACAACGGCTGCGCAAGGTAGGGCTGCCAGTGTAGTGCCCCGTAATTGCCGATACATGAAATCGCGCCTTTCGGCCGATGGCGGCGTTGCAACTCCTCGCGATACCTACGGGTATCGCTGCGGTTTGCGCCTTGCCCTCGACCAAAATCCATCGATTTCATTTTGTACCGGCAATTGCGGGGCACTACACAAGGTTCGCGGGCGGACGCAGACGCGGGCGAGTGGCACTGCAAACGGGGCGAAGTCTGGCTGCCTCGAACCGGGCTGGGCCTGCTTCAATTTGCCGGGGCGACTGCCGGCTGCGGCTTCGGCGCCAAAGCGGCGGCATTGAGTGCATTGCGCTCGCTAAGGGCCCGTACCAGTCCCTCGATCTCGCCGTTGCGCTCGAGCACCACGGCGAAATTGCTGCCGTAGAGCTTGAAGATGTCGACCCCTTCGCTACGTACTTCGTGCACCTTCCAGCCGGCATCGCCTTGGCGCAGCGTCACCTGCATCGGCTCGCCGGCCTGATTGCCGGCGGCGCGCTGCCGGGTGACCGCGACGCGCACCACCGCAGTGGTCGCGCCGGGCGCGAGCTTGACCGGTTGGGCTTCCAGCAGGTCATCGCGGTTGGTCACCAACAGGCGCGCCAGCACGTGCACCAGCAACTGGCGAAACTCGCGCTCCAGGGCTGCACGCTGTGCAACGGTTGCCGAGGCCCATCGATTGCCGACCGCCTCACGCGTGATCGTGGCGAAATCCAGGTGTGGCGCAACATCGCGCCGAATGATTTCGTTGGCGACGGCCAGGCCGCGCTCGCCGGCCAGTGTTGCCTGCTCGCTCTTGAGCGAAGCGCTCAGGGTGGCGATGATGCCGCTGACCAGTTCTCCAGCGCCGGTTTGTGCAATGGCTTGCGCAGCGGCGGTGAAAAGCCAGAAACCCAGGGTCAATGCAAGGCGTCGCATGGCAGGCTCTCAGTGGCAAGGCGTACCGCGACTCGGCAAGCCGATAGCCGCTGAAGTGATATGCAGGACGGTCATTTTGTCTCTTCCTCGGGTGGTGCGGGGCCTGCTTTGATGCTTGAAGGATACTGCAAAATCCCGCGCTGGGGCCGCGCGGCTGCATCTTGGGTACGATCGCCGATAATCCTTCGTTCCGTCGATTTAAAGGAGACCGCGATGGCCGCATCAGGAGAAATGGCAGGGCTTGCCGCCGAACTGGAGCGCGTGCTCAAACTGCGCGCGATTCCATTCGGCATGAAGCTGTTCGAAACGGTCGATGCCATGGCAGCGGTGCCTGGCATCCGCCGGCCGCGCCAGTCGGTGCATACGCTCGACCAGATCGTGGCCCAGGCCGCACGCCTGGGCTGGACCGCGGGTATCACCGCCGAGGACCTGGTCGGCGACCAGTGTCGCTCGGTGGTCGGCCTGGGTGGCCAGAGCGAGGAGTGGCGTTCGGGCAAGCACATGACCGGGGTCTGGTATGCCACACTCGAAGACGCGCGTGCGCACCAGGCTGCCATGCATCTGGTGCCGGCAGGCCGCTTCAAGGCGTTGGCGGTGTCGCCCTTGGCCAGTGGGCGCCTGGATCCGCCCGACATCGCCTTGTTCTACGCCACACCCGGTGCGATGATGTACTTCATCAACGGCCTGCAGTGGGCCGGCTACAAGCGCTTCGACTGGAGCGTGGTCGGCGAGTCGGCCTGCGCCGATTCCTGGGGCCGGGCCCTGGCCACGCGTGAGCCGAGTCTCTCGATCCCGTGTTTCGCCGAGCGCCGTTATGGCGGGGTGCTCGATGACGAGATGCTGATGGCGCTGCCGCCCGAGCTGCTCTCCAAGGCCCTGGCCGGAATGGCGGCGCTGGGCAAGAACGGCCTGCGCTACCCGTTTCCACAGTACGGCATCCAGCAGGACGTGCGTGCCGGCATGGCGGCGAGCTATCCGGATCGGAAGTAGGGCTTGTGGAACGCTGAACCAGTCCCTGGAATATGGATTGGCGAACGAAGTTTCTTTTCGATCCAAGATATTGCGGGAGCGACTTTCTCGACCTGCGGAAATGTTCACTGTTTCCCTTGCCGCTTCAGGCAATCACCACCACGTTTAGCGAATCGGCGATGCCGGTGACGTTGCAGGGTTCGGGCCGAGTGGTGCAACGCGCACCGTCGAAGCCCTGGGCCAGCGCGCGTTGCAGTGTTTCGGCACTGGTCAGCGCCCGGACCTGCTCGACCTTGGTGTGATTCTCAAGCTTGGCGGCACGATTGACCGGATCACCGATTACCGCGTATTCAAGACGCCGGTCGTCGCCAATCGCGCCGCAGGTCACGGTGCCCACTTCGACGCCGATACCCACGCCCGGTGCCGGCCGGTTGGCCGCGCGCCGCGCGGCGGCCCAGGCTTCCAGCGCGTCCAGCAGTTCGGCGGTGGCACGCAAGGCGTCGGCCGCATAGCTTGCGCTGGGGCGGGTGGCGCCGAAGGTGACCATGATGCCGTCGCCAAGATAGGTGATCACGCTGCCGCCGTGCTTCTGGATCACTGGCACCGCGACTTTCTGATATTCGCCCAAGAGCCCCACCAGCTCCGTCGGCGTCATGCTGGCTGCCAGCCGGGTAAAGCCGCGCATGTCGATGAACATGGCCGCCGCTTCAGTCTGGCGGCCGCTGCCGGGCTTGAGGATCTCGTCGGCGTTGACGATGGTGGCCGCAATCTCCGGCGAGAAGAAGCGCGCCAACTGCATTGCCGCGGCCTGGCCCGCCACCGAACGGTGCAGCAGGGCACCCGCGCGCGCGGTGGCGATCGCCAGGACCAGCGCGACCAGCAAGATCGAGATGACCTTGTCGACCTCGCCGCCGATCAACACACTGATCGAGGTCAGGTAGACCACGTAGTCGCGCGTGATCAGGTCCATGCCGCCTGGCGCGTTGATTGCGATGCCTACCAGGCCAAGCCAGCCCAGCGCCGCGACCGCGCCGGCCAGCAGCACCATTCCCGGCATCAGGGTCAGGGTGCGCAAGGCAATGAAGATGAAGACATAGAACAGGGTTGGCGCTTTGAGGGAAAAGGCGGCCGGCTGCCCGTATTGCAGGTGAAAACTCCAGATGGTGACCATCAGCACGCAGTTGTCGGCGATTACCGAGAGGATTTGCCGGTTGATGGTGAGCCGGCCCCGGTAGGCCAGGTACAGGCGATAGGCGACGAACACTGCATACACGCCGAGCGCCCATGGCACCGGCCGCAACATCACGTCGACGGCGAAGGTCTTGCGGGAAAACGCGTAGAGCAGGGCAAAGGTAAGCACCAGCGCGGCCTGGACCCAGCCGATCAGGATTTCATTGTGCCGGCGCTGCGCATCGAGTTCGCGCTGCACCCGCATCGGCAGCACGGCGCCGGCGTTGCCTGACAGCCAGTCGCGCGCGCGGCGCCAGGGCCGTATCGAAGCCACGGCTGGCGCTGTGACGCGGGCGATATCGGTTGCCGTGGCAGATGCAGGCATGCTGCTTCTACGTCCGCCCGGCGCCGGCGGATGCGTCAAGGGCCAGGCTTTCCACCTCGGCCACGATGCGGATGGAAATCGGTGCATCGCGATTGCGCACGCTGATTTCCTCGCGCGGGTAGATCGAGGCATCCAGGCCGGCACGCTCGGCCAACCGTTCGGAGAAGATCAACTGGCAGGCGAAATGCTTGGTCTGGTCCTGCAACCGGCTGGCGGTGTTGACGGCGTCGCCGACGGCGGTGAGATAGGTGGCCAGACCGCGCCCCATGTGGCCGACCACGGTCGGGCCGCAATGGATGCCGATGCCCATCTTCAGCGGCGCCGGCAGTTCGTCGCGCAACTCCTCGCTCAGGCGGGCCACCGCCCGCGTCATGTCGCGCGCCGCCTGGAGCGCCTGGCGCGCGCCGACCTCCGCGCTTACATGCACGCCGAACAATGCCATGACGCCGTCGCCGGTGAACTGGTTGGTGATGCCGCCGGCGGCATCGATGGCACTGCCGGTGGCTTCGAAATAGCGGTTCAGCAAGTGCACCACGTCGTACGGGAGGCGGGTCTCGGACAGGCGGGTGAAGCCGCGCAGGTCGGCGAACAGAACGCAGATCTCGCGTTCCTCGCCGCTCATGCGCTCCGGTTGATTCAGCGCTTGCGCCGGGTCGATGGTGGCCGGGATCAGCGGGATCACCGACAGATTGGCGGTCGGCCGCAACTGGCAGGCCAGGCGCACCTCCGGCCCCGCCTTCACGCGCAACAGCAGGCGCGCCTCGGCAGGTGCGGCCTGCGGTTGCGACGGCAGTCCGGAACTCACGCGCACGCGGCAGGTCGAGCAACGCCCGCGGCCGCCGCACACCGAGGTATGGGCGATGCCGGCGTGGCGGCTGCATTCGAGCACCGAAAAGCCGCGCGGCATGCTGACCGTCATGCCACCGGGGTAGGTAACGCGTACCGATTGGCGCTGCTCCTGCGTCAGGCGCAACCAGCGCAGCATCAGCGTGGCGGCGAGCAGGGCACCGAAGCCCGAGAGGATCAGGCGCGTGGTATCGGCAATGCCCGCCTGCAGCACCGCCGAGGGGATCTTGGCGGATGCGAACATCGCTTGCCTGAACTGCGGGTCCTGTACCAGAACCGCGACCTCGCGGCCGCCCTGGACGAAGCCGAACAGTGCGCCTAGTGGCACCAGCAATGCGGCCGTATATGGCAGCAGCGGGTAGCGGGCGTACCAGGGCTGCATGCGCAACCAGAAATGCATGCCGATGCAACCATGCAGCCAGGCCACCAGCAAAAGCGCGACCTGGCTGAGCCCCAGGTCGGGGCGCTGCAGCCAGAACACGAACATCAGGAAGGTGTAGGTATCCTGAAACCCGTATTGATGATTGGCGATATGGGTGTTCTGGACATGACCGACCAGCAGCAGGGGAATCGTCAATCCCAGCAGCAACTGCAAGGCATCGCTTGTCGGCATGCGCAGGCTGCGCCGCTGATAGATCGACCAAAATGCCAGTGCCAGATGCGTCAGGATCGCGCCTGCCAGCAGCGCACTGGCGACGGGGTTGCGCCACAGTGCCAGAAACACGTCGCGCCCTGCCTCCATAGCCGCCAGCGAAATCATTCCCAGCGCATGGTTCAGCAAATGGGTGAGCACGAAGAAAAACAGGATCAGCCCGGTGCACAGGCGCACGCGACGCACCGTGGCAGACTGGCCGGTGGGTGCTGAGGTTTTCGGGCTTGAGTCTGGCATGTGCAAGAGCCTGGCTGGAAGGCAAGGCCGTCAGTATGGCAGGCGCGGCGCTGGCCGTGCATCCCGTGTCAGTCAGGTTCCCCGGCTGCCGGCGGCGCCGGCAAAGTCAGATGAAAGCAGGCGCCGCCACCGCTGCGCGCCTCGCAGCGCGCGTCGCCGCCGTGTTTGCGCATGATGGTGCGTACCAGCGACAGTCCCAGGCCAGTACCGCCGACGGCGTCAGCCCCGCCTGGCACCTGGTAAAACGGTTCGAAAATGCGTTCGCGCTGGTCTGCCGGAACGCCGGGGCCACGGTCGCATACCGCGAGATCGATGTAGGTACCCGTACGCTCAAGAGATACGTCGATCGCGGCTGGTCCGCCGCCGTGGCGTCGCGCGTTTTCGATCAGGTTGGACAGGGCGCGGCGCAGCAGCCGCGCGCTCCCCGGTGCAACAATCACGGCCGTGGCTGTGAATTCGACGCCGGCACGCGCGCATTCCTCGGCGGCCAGGGCGGTGAGGTCGACGTCGCCAAACGGTTCGTCCGGCATGGCGCGGGCCTGGAGGCGGCTCAGAAGCAGTATCTCCTCAACCAGAGCGTCGAGTTCGACGATATTGCGCGCAATTTCCGCGCGCGCCGTCACATTGTCGCTGCGGTCCAGCATCTCCACGGCCATGCGAATGCGTGCCAGTGGCGAGCGCAATTCATGCGATGCGTTCGCCAGCATGCTCTTGTGGGCGCCCACCAGGGCCTCGATTCGTTCGGCGGCGTGGTTGAAGCGCGCCGCCAGAAAGGCAATCTCGTCATGGCCCCGCACCGGCACGCGCGCTGCCAGATCGCCTTCGCCCAGCGCATCGACCCCTTGCTGCAGGCTTTCGAGTCGCCGCGTCAGGCGTCGGACCACCGGGTAGGCGGCGATACCGACGGCGGCGGCGATCAGCAGCAACCAGCCGGCGAAACCTGGCCAGGCGCGTGGGCCGGCGTAGTCGCGCCAACGCGCGAACAGCACGCGGCCATCGTCCATTTCGATGCGCAGCGCGCCCGGGTTTGCGCGAAAGTCGAGGCGGGCGCGACCGGCATCGGCACCCGCGGCGTCGGTCAGGCTGATTTCACGCGGCGTCTCCGCGCCACCATAAAGGCGCCAGGCACCACCGGCCAACAGTGCGGTGAGAAGCAAGCCGGCCAGCAATGCCAGCCAGATGCGCAGGTACAGGCGTTTGCCGAAATGCCGCCCTGTTCGGTGCCGCCTAGGCATCCTGAACTCTTGAAAACACATAGCCTGCGCCGCGCACGGTCAGTATGCGCAGCGGTCGCTTCGGATCGTTTTCGATGACGGCGCGAATGCGCGCGATATGCACGTCAATCGAGCGGTCGAACGCGTCCAGCGGTTCGCCACTGACCAGATCCATCAACTGCTCGCGTGACAGCACGCGACCGGCGTGCTCGGCCATGGCGTTGACCAGGGCGAACTGGTGGTCGGTCAGGTCACAGGTTTGGCCGTCGATACGCAGGCGGCGCGCGTCGCGATCGATTTCGAGCTGGCCGAAGCGCAGCACCGCACCGGCGCGTTCGCTGCCGGGGCCGCCCCGGCGACGCAACACGGCGCGAATTCGCGCCAGTAATTCACGTGGCTCGAACGGCTTGGGCAGATAGTCGTCGGCGCCCAGTTCGAGTCCGACAATGCGATCGGTCGGATCGCCACGCGCGGTCAGCATCAGTACCGGCAGGTCGGAGCCGGCGCGGATGGTCCGGCACAGGTCCAGCCCGTTGCCGTCCGGCAGCATGAGGTCGAGGATCACCAGGTCGGCGCGATGCGCCGCCAGCCACGCCAGGCCATCGGCCGCGCGCTCGGCATGGGCGACAGCGAAACCGGCATGGGTCAGGTAATCGACGACCATCCCGGCCAGGCGACGATCGTCTTCGATCATGAGCAAGGTTTGCTGCATTGCCGCACTTTAGCCTGAACACGGGAACCGGACGCAGTCCGCAACGCACATGATCGACCGCGCAGGTTGCCGGCATGTTTGTGTCATGTAAAGATTTGTAAAGCCGGCGCAATCCTTCAGGCAAACCACAGCGTCGCGATGCCGGTCAGCACAAACAGGGCTGCGGCGACAAACCGCATCGCGCCAAGCGGGAAGCGCTGCGCCAGCCGTTGCCCGAGAAGCACTGCGGGCACATTTGCGAGCATCATGCCCAGAGTGGTACCCAGAGTCACCACAAGCGGCATGCCGAAGCGGGCACCCAGCCCGATCGTGGCAAGCTGGGTTTTGTCACCCATCTCTGCAATGAAGAACGCGATCAAGGCGGTGGTGAATACGCCGCCCCGGCTCTTGGGGCCATCATCGAGCCTGTCCGGGAACAAGGCCCAGACGCCAAATGCCATGAAACTCAAGCCCACCAGCCAAATGGTGGTGCCGGGCGCCAGATGCGCGGCGATCACTACACCCAGTGTGCCGGCCAGGGCGTGATTGATGAGGGTTGCGATCAGGATGCCCCAGATGATGGCAGCGTGGTCGCGATAGCGTGCGGCCAGGGCGAACGACAACAACTGCGTCTTGTCGCCGATTTCCGCCACGGCAACCAGGGCGGTCGAGGTGGCGAATGCCGCCAGGACACCATCCATCACGGGCCGGCGCGCAAGTCAGCGGGCGGCGCCAGCGATGACACCAGGCGCGGCGCGATACGGGCATTCGGCTTTGACGCAATCGGCATACAGCGAGAGCGAGTGGTCGTTGAGCGCGAACCCGCGCTCGGCTGCGATCCTGCTCTGGCGGCGCTCGATCTCGGCATCGTAGAATTCCTCGACCCGCCCGCATTGCAGGCAAACCAGGTGGTCGTGGTGCGAACCCTCGTTGAGCTCGAATACCGACTTGCCCGATTCGAAGTGATGGCGCTCAAGCAAGCCCGCCTGCTCGAACTGGGTCAGTACGCGATACACGGTTGCCAGGCCCACTTCGATTTTCTCGGCCAGCAACTGACGGTAAACATCTTCGGCGCTCATGTGGCGCACGCCGCTGGTCTGGAACAGATCGAGGATTCGCAGGCGCGGACCGGTGGCTTTCAGGCCGATGTTGCGCAGTCCGTCCGGATTCTGCTGGGTGCCTTCGGCGGCGGCGGCGGATTTAGCTGTCTGGCGTGTGGGCGGCATGTCGTCTGCAATGGGCGTGGCGCCGGGGCGGCACGGCGAGGCGGAACTTCCCGTTTGGTACGCGCCGTGGTCGGACCGCCCGCGCACGCTCCCGGAAAAGCGCAAGATGATTGAAGTATCATACTGGGTTTGCCAAACGCGTATCTAAGCACGCTTTGAAAACCAGACATTTCGTCATCGCCATGCGCCGCACCAAAGGTTTGGTCGCCGTGTTCGTCTCCTTGCTGCTGGCCGCTTGTGCGTCCGAATCGTCGTTGCGCAACTACGTGCCGCTGATCGTGACGCCTTACCGGATCGACATCCAGCAAGGCAATTTCATCACACCGGACATGGTGCAGAAACTGGCGGTCGGCCAGACTCGCGAGCAGGTGCGATTCATTCTCGGCACGCCGCTTCTGGTTGACATTTTCCGGGCCAACCGTTGGGACTATGTGTTTCGTTCGTCCAAGGGCTGGAGCGAGGCCGAGAAACGCAAGTTGATTGTCTATTTTGATGCGGCCGGGCGCGTCGAGCGCTGGGAGGCCGATCTGCCACCGCCGCTGCCGGCTGTTCCCGACAAGCCGGTGGCAGAGCCGCAACCGAAGGCGCAGGCACCTGCCCCGATTCCGGGGGCTGCGCAGGTGGTCTCGGGGGCTTCAAACGTATTGGGCAACAGCGCGGCGGTTGGTGTTTTCAGCCGGATGCATGAGCCGGATGCAACCAAGGAGAGCGGGCGCAAGACCCTGGCGCTGGTGCAGGCTGATGGCCGGTGGCGCATCGGCGACGAATCTTTTTTGGAAATGAATCCATGAGCAAGCAACGGATAGTGGTCGCGGGCGCTGGCGGTCGCATGGGGCGAATGTTGATCGAGGCAGTGCTTGCCAGCGATGATTGCGAACTCAAGGCCGCGCTCGACGTTGCCGCGTCTTCGTCTATCGGGCAGGATGCGGCGGCGTTTCTCGGTCGGGCCAGCGGCGTTGCAATCGGATCGGATGTCAAAGCGGCGATCAGGGATGCGCATGTCCTGCTCGACTTCAGTCGACCGGAAGGCACTCTGCAGCACTTGGCGGCATGTCGCAGGTATGGCGTAAATGCAGTGATCGGCACCACCGGCTTCGATGCAGAGGGCAGGCGCGCGATCGACGCCGCTGCGCTTGAAGTGGCGCTGGTGTTCGCGCCCAACATGAGTGTGGGCGTCAACTTGACGTTCAAACTCATCGAAATGGCTGCGCGTGCGCTGGGCGCAGGCTATGACATCGAGATCGTCGAGGCACATCACCGCAACAAGGTGGATGCGCCGTCCGGCACGGCGCTTCATATGGGCCAGGTCGCGGCGCGCGCTCTGGGTCGCGACCACGATGCGGTGGCGCTGTTCGATCGGCATGGCGAAACCGGTGCCCGCCGCGACGAAAGCATCGGCTATGCGGTGGTGCGTGGCGGCGATTTGGTGGGTGACCATACGGTTATGTTCCTGGGCCAGGGCGAACGGGTGGAAATTGCCCACAAGGCTTCGAGTCGCACCACCTACGCTCAGGGCGCGATGCGTGCCTGTCGCTTCCTGCGTGATCGACGCAACGGTTTGTTCGACATGCAGGATGTGCTCGGAATCAAGCGGCAGTAGACCGTTCACCCTGCGCCTGAGCCCCTGAAAAAGGGGGCGTGCCAGCGCCATCCGCACAAAATTGGAGCACGCGCTCGCCAAACGCTCGACGCGCCTCGCGGGCATTCCGGCTACTGCGCCGAAAAAGCTCGCATGCTCCGATTTCGGGCACAGGGTTTGCTTTTTGCTACAGTGAGCGCAATGCCACCCAAGATGAAAAATATTTTCGACGAGATGGACTTGCCCGCTGATGGCGTACGCAGCCACTATGCGATCTACAAGGACTGGCTGGCCGGTATGCCGTCGGCCGAGATCGCGCAAAAGCGCGCCGAGGCGGATTCCGCGTTTCATCGCTACGGCATCACCTTCGCGGTCTACGGGGAAGAGGCGGGCACCGAGCGCCTGATCCCTTTCGATATCGTGCCGCGCATTATTCCGGCATCGGAATGGCGGATGCTGGAAACCGGCCTGAAGCAGCGGGTGGCTGCCCTCAATGCCTTCGTTCACGATATCTATTCGGCGCAGCGGATCGTCAAGGCAGGCCTGATACCGGCCGAGCAGGTGTTCTGCAACGCCCAGTACCGACCGGAAATGCAGGACGTCGCGGTGCGCAACAACCTGTATGCACTGATTGCGGGCATCGATATCGTGCGCGCGGCATTACCGGGCGCCGGTGCGGATGCGGCCGAATACTTTGTGCTGGAGGACAACCTGCGGGTGCCGTCCGGTGTTTCATACATGCTGGAAGACCGGCGCATGATGATGCGCCTGTTCCCCGAACTGTTTGGCCGCTACGGCGTGGCGCCGGTGGAACACTATCCTGACCTGCTGCTTGACACCTTGCGCCAGGCGGCGCCTTCAGGCAGCGATGATCCCACGGTGGTGGTATTGACGCCCGGCGCCTACAACAGCGCCTATTTCGAGCATGCGTTCCTGGCGCAGCAAATGGGTGTGGAACTGGTGGAAGGGCAGGACTTGTTCGTGCATGACGAGACGCTGTTCATGCGCACCACGCAAGGCCCGAAGCGGGTGGACGTGATTTATCGCCGTATCGACGATGACTTTCTCGACCCATTGGCGTTCCGGCGCGATTCGACGCTCGGCGTGGCCGGCCTGCTGTCGGTTTACCGCGCCGGGCGGGTATCGATTGCCAACGCGGTCGGCACCGGGGTGGCCGATGACAAGTCGATTTATCCGTATGTGCCCGACATGATCCGCTTCTACCTTTCGCAGGAACCGATCATTGCCAATGTTCCCACCTACCAGTGCCGCAAGGCCGACGAGCTTGGCTATGTGCTGGCCAATATGGCCCAATTGGTGGTCAAGGAAACCCATGGCGCCGGCGGTTACGGCATGCTGGTGGGACCGGCATCTACAAGCGCGGAGATCGAGGATTTCAAGCTGCGTGTCAAGGCCGCGCCCGACAAGTACATAGCGCAGCCGACCCTGGCGCTGTCGGCCTGCCCGACCTTCGTCGAAGCGGGCATCGCGCCGCGACACATAGACCTGCGGCCGTTCGTGCTCTCCGGCAAGGAGGTACGCATGGCGCCGGGCGGTCTGACCCGGGTGGCGCTCAAGGAGGGGTCGCTGGTGGTCAATTCCTCGCAGGGCGGCGGTACCAAAGACACCTGGGTTCTGGAGAGCTGAGCATGCTTTCCCGAACCGCGGATCACTTGTACTGGATGGCACGCTACACCGAGCGCGCCGAGAACATCGCGCGGTTGCTCGACGTCACTTACCGGATGTCGCTGCAGATGCACGGATCGTCTGGCGGCTACTGGGGCGCGGCGCTGGGCATCACCGGGCTGGAGGTCGGCTACAAGGCCAAGTACGGTGACGAGATTTCCGCCGCCAACGTGGTGCGCTTCATGGGGGTGGATTTCGACAATCCCTCGTCGCTGCTGGCGAGCCTGCGTTCGGCGCGCGAGAATTGCCACGCGGTGCGCGGCACGGTCACCTCCGAGGTATGGGAGACCATCAATACCACATGGCTGGAAGCACGCAATTCCGCCTCCCAGTTGACCCATGAATCGGTGCAGGGCAGCGAACTGACCAAGTATTTCGAATGGGTCAAGTTCCGCTCGCACCTGTCGCGCGGCGTGACTGTAGGCACCATGCTGCAGGACGTTGCATTTCATTTCATTCGTCTGGGCACGTTTCTTGAGAGGGCGGACAACACGGCCCGCATACTCGATGTCAAGTACGATGAATTGGCGCCGGAAGAGTCGAACGCCAACGAGTACTACGAATGGGGCGCCCTCCTGCGTTCGGTTTCCGCTTTCGAGATCTATCGCAAGGTTTATCGCGACGTGATCACGCCCAACCGGGTGGCGGAGCTCCTGATTTTGCGTGAAGACATGCCGCGGTCGCTGCACGCCTGCCTGCGTGAAGTGCACCAGATTCTCGGACTGGTGGCCAATTCGCGCTCAAGTGAAACCCAGCGGCTGGCAGGGCTGGCGTACTCACGGCTGCGCTATGCGCGTATCGACGATATCCTTGAAGTCGGCCTGCACGGCTACCTGACGGAGTTCCTCGACGGCATCGCGACCTTGGGCAACGGCATTGCGCAGGACTTTCTTGTACCGATGGCCTGACCAGGCGCCCAC
>CAYYFR010000121.1:0-17307 GCA_964470865.1 uncultured Burkholderiales bacterium
GTCGACACCAACGGCTTTTTCGCAAGCGCGATCGCCCAATTGGCGCGGCTGGCGCCGGCGCCGGACGCCTATCTGCTGACCGGCGACCTCACCGACTTCGGCCGCGCCGATGAATATGCGGTGCTCTCGGACGGCATCGCGCGGCTGGGCAAGCCGGCCTACCTTTTGCCCGGCAATCATGATGACCGCGCGGCCATGCGCCAGGCTTTTCCGGAGGCCCGCTACCTGCAGTCGGACAGCCCTTACCTGCAATACCGCATCGACCTGGGCGGCCTGGCGCTCATCGCACTCGATACGGTGGTCGCGCACAAGGCGCATGGCGTGCTCGATGCAGAGCGCCTCGACTGGCTGCGCGCGCACCTGGACACGACCACACCCACCGTGATTGCCATGCATCACCCGCCGTTTGCCACCGGCATCGCGCACATGGACAAGGTGGGGCTGGTTGAAGGTGGCGCCGAACTGGAGTCGATGCTGCGCCGGCACCACAACATCGAACGCGTTGTCTGCGGGCATTTGCATCGCAACATCCAGGCACGCTTCGCCAATACATTCGCCTCCACCTGCCCCAGCCCGGCACACCAGGTGACCCTCGACCTCAACACCGACGCACCATCAAGCTATCGGATGGAGCCGCCGGGCTATCAACTGCATCTTTGGCGCGGTGGTCGACTCGTCACGCACACCGGCGTGTTCGGCGCCTATGCCGGGCCGTATCCGTTCCAAGAAGTCGGCGCGGCGCTGCCGGACGGGACGTAGCGCGGCAAGCCTGCGCCACCGGGTTATCCGGCGCCAGCGATTTTTGACAATTGCATCATTCATGACAAAAATATGCCTCTGGCGAGGCTGTCCTGTTTTTGGCAACGATCAACAGTATTGACGCCGGCCTCAATTGGATGACAAGCCGCTGATCGGCAGTTCCGCCTCCGGTTTCTGCAAGGCATGCAGCACCTTCAGCGCTGCATACGCATCGTTGGCCGCGTAAATCAGTTGGCTATCTCTGAGCTCCGGCTGCGACCAGTCCGTGGTGGTCACGCTTTTGGATTTGCGGAAATGCTGCTTGAAAACGATTGCCACCGCAGTGCGTACGCCGATTGACTTGCGATAGCCCTCGCGCCGGAACACCGCGCCCAGATCGAGCACAGCGCCAGGCGTTATGCCGAACTTGCGCAACAGTTGCCCGCGGTCCGATTCGAGGCCGAAGCCGACCTTGACGAGGTTGGTTGACTCGAGCAGCCGGCCCACGCTGGCGCGGCAGCCCGCCCGGTGCAGCTGGAAGATGTAGGCCTTGTCAAGTGTCGCCAGCTGGACCACATGCGGCCCTTCGGATATCTCACCCTTGGTGAACGTCGGCTTCGATTCGGTATCGAAACCCACGTAGCGCTGCTGCGCCAGATCGGCGGCGGCGGCGGCGAACTCGGCCGCCGTGGCCGGTACATGGATATGTTCAAGCGCCAAACCCGGAAACAGCGGCAGCAGCGCCATTTCATCCCGGCTGGGTGCCTCGCGTCGGTTCGGCATGGTGGATAGGAAAACCTGGATGTGAGCCCGCGTGGCAGAATCGGCGCATGAAATCGAAAATAGCCACACGCCCTGCCGCCATTGTGACCCAAGGCAAGGGCGACGAGGCCGCAGCGCTTGCGGCGGAGTTAAGGCCGGGCCAGTCGCTGGCTTTGCTCCAGGAACTTCACATCCTGACGCGCGAGGGCCGGCTCAACCAGGATTCGCGGCGCAAGTTGAAGCAGGTACAGCATCTCACCGGATTCATCGAGAAACTGTTGCAGGAACTGTCCGCCGGCGCGCACGACATCACACTTGCCGACCATGGTGCCGGCAAGTCGTACCTGGGTTTCATTCTTTACGACCTGTATTTCAAGACGCAAGCCGGTGGCCATGTATACGGTATCGAAGCGCGCGCCGACCTGGTACAGAAATCGCGCGAGCTGGCCGAGCGTCTTGGATTCACGCGCATGTCCTTTCTTGCCACCAGCGTAGCCGGGTCGACCCGTTCCACGGCATTGCCCGAGCGCATCGATATTGTCACCGCGCTGCACGCCTGCGACAGCGCAACCGACGACGCGATCGCCTTCGGCCTGCACAAACAGGCCCGCTGCATGGTGCTGGTGCCCTGCTGCCAGGCAGAGGTGGCGCGCGCTCTCAACCTTGACAAGGCAAGCTCGCTCAAGCGCACCGCGCTGGCCGAACTGTGGCGCCATCCCTTGCATACGCGCGAACTGGGCAGCCAGATCACCAACGTGTTGCGCTGCCTTTACCTCGAGGCTTGCGGCTACCAGGTCACGGTGACCGAACTGGTGGGCTGGGAGCACAGCATGAAGAACGAGTTGATCATCGCGCGATTCGGCGGCCGGCCCAATCTTGCGGCGGCCAGGCGTCTGCAGGCCCTGCTCGAAGAATTCGGCCTTGCCCGGCTCGGGTCCGTGCGCTTCCGGCTGCCTGCGGATTCGGCCGTGGTCGCAGGCGAGGTCGCATCGGCCTGATACCGGCCAGGCGGGCGACCGGCCTTGCGAGGCCGCAGCAACGACTTCAACTCCGCAACTTGTAACCGCTGCGAAACGCCCACCAGACAAACACCATACAGGCGATCAGAAAGCCCACGGTGATGCCGCTGCTGACCGCGATATGCACGTCGGCCACACCGTAGAAGCTCCAGCGAAAACCGCTGATCAGATATACCACCGGATTGACCAGACTCACCTGCTGCCACACCGGCGGCAGCATGTTGATCGAGTAGAACGCACCGCCCAGGAAGGTGAGCGGCGTAAGGATCAACAGCGGCACCACCTGAAGTTTCTGGAAGTCGTCGGCCCACAGGCCGATGATGAAGCCGAACATGCTGAAGGTCACCGCTGTGAGGATCAGAAAAGCAAACATCCAGAGCGGATGGGCGATCTCGTAGGCCACGAAAAATCTCGCGGTGATGAGAATCAACAGGCCCAGTGCCACCGACTTGGTCGCCGCCGCGCCCACATAGCCGATCAGCACCTCGATCCACGACACCGGCGCGGACAGCAGTTCATAGATGGTGCCCGACCATTTGGGCATGTAGATGCCGAACGAAGCGTTGGAGACGCTCTCGTTGAGCAGTGTCAGCATGATCAGGCCCGGAATGATGAAGGCGCCGTAGCTGACGCCGTCGATATCGCCCATGCGCGAGCCGATCGCCGCACCGAACACGACGAAGTACAGCGAGGTCGACAGCACCGGTGCGGCAATGCTCTGCATCAGGGTACGAAAGGTGCGCGCCATCTCGAATCGATAGATCGCGCGGATGCTGTGGGTATTCATGTGCTTGCCTCCGTCGGACGGTGCACCAGGCTGACGAAAATGTCCTCCAGCGAACTCTCGCTGGAGTGCAGGTCCTTGAAATCGATGCCGTGACTGGCAAGAGAGCGCAGCAGGTCCGCGATTCCGCTTTCCTCCTGCTGGGTGTCGAAGGTATGCACCAGGGTTACGCCATCGGCGGACAACGCCAGTGACATCGCCTCCAGCGCAGCCGGTATCCGCGCCAGGGGCTGCCGCAGGGTGAGTGTCAGTTGCTTCTTGCCGAGCTTCTGCATCAACACCTTCTTGTCCTCGACCACGATCAGTTCGCCCTTGTTGATCACACCGATGCGGTCGGCCATGTCTTCGGCCTCCTCGATGTAGTGAGTGGTCAGGATGATGGTGGTACCGCGCTCACGCAATTCGCGCACCATGCGCCACATGTCGTGGCGCAACTCGACATCGACCCCGGCGCTGGGCTCGTCCAGGAACAGGATCTTCGGTTCATGCGAAAGCGCCTTGGCGATCAAAACACGCCGCTTCATGCCGCCCGAGAGCGTCATGATCTTGGCGTCGCGCTTGTCCCATAGCGAAAGATCGCGCAACACCTTCTCCAGGTAGGCCGGGTCGGGCCCCTTGCCGAACAGGCCGCGACTGAAGCGCAGCGTGGCCCACACCGACTCGAACGCATCGGTGTGCAGTTCCTGCGGCACCAGGCCGATCACCGAACGTGCCGCGCGATAGTCGCGCGCGATGTCATGACCGTCGGCGATGACGCTGCCACGGCTGGCATTGACAATGCCGCAGATGATGCCGATCAGGGTGGTCTTGCCGGCGCCATTGGGCCCCAGCAGGGCGAAGATCTCGCCGCGCTTGATATCCAGGTCGATGTGCCTGAGTGCTTCGAAGCCGCTGGCGTAGGTTTTGCCGACGCCACGGACCGAGACAATGGCGTCGGCCATGGCCGTTGCCGCAGGGTCATAAGGAAAATTTGAAGACATGCGCTTTCTGCTCGGTAATGCGCGGCGGGCGGCAAGGGACGGACCGGATGCCCGCGGCCCTGCGCCGGCAGGGCCGGGCCACGCATTTTAAAGGCGCCGCCGGTCGCTGGCGAACCTAAGCCGGTTCAGCGTCAACGCGATTTGCGCAGATGCGGATTGAGACGGTCGATGTCCGCCTGCACCTGATCGCGGCTGCGTTCATACACCAGCTCGCGGCCCATGGCCGTGCCCACATAGGCGTTGCCGTTGCGCGTGGGCGCCAGATCGCATTTGACGCTGTGCACACCTTCGCCCAGCACGATCTGGATCGCCTGCGCACGCTTGCTGAGCACCACCACATCCATGGTCTTGCCGGTGTCGGTGACCTTGACCCTGATTTTTTCGTCGTTCATGTGCCTGCTCTGCCTATCAAGGGGGGGTGCGCAAGGCCATTGCGCCTGCCCTGCACTATAGGCGCAAATGCATTGAACCCGCGCCAGCACCGCCCACTTGAATTTGATCGCGCATGCCGCCGCCATGGCACAGTCGCGTCAGATGGTCCGCCGGCAGCCACTTGTGCGTTGTGCCAGCGGTGCCGCACCAACGGTGCAGGCATCGCGAGCCCCAGGCGTGCCGGCTTGCGGCGCAAGCGCGTCACAGCAGCGCCAGCACCGCCTGCGCGAATTCGGCCGGCGCCTCCTGCGGCAGGTTGTGCCCGACCGAGGGAATCACGCGTCGCTCGTAGGGCCCGGTAAAAAACACTGCATGCCGGACCGCGCCCTCAGGGGGCATCACAGCATCGCCGGCACCGTCCAGGGTGATGGTCGGCACGCCGATCTTCGGCAATGCGGTCAGCAAGCGTTCGGTCGCCTCGACTTGCGGATCACCCGGCACCAGGCCGAAACGGTGGCGATAGGAATGCACCACGACGTCGACAAAATCGGGATTGTCGAACGACGACGCGCTGCGCTCGAAGGTGGCGTCATCGAACTGCCAGTTGGGCGACCACAGGCGCCACAGCAGCTTGCACAAGGCGTGCCGGTTTTGCGCAAGGCCGGCGCGGCCGCGCTCGGCGTGAAAGTAATACTGGTACCAGAAACGGTGTTCGTTCTCCGGTGCCTGCGGCCTGACCGCGCCGGGAATATCCTGCAGGTTGTAGCCGTTGCCGGTGACAAGGCCGCGCGCGCGCTGCGGCCACAAGGCAGCGACGATGCAGGCCGCGCGACCGCCCCAGTCGTAACCGGCGAGTACTGCTTGCGGAATTGCCAGCGCATCCATCAGGGCCCGCAGATCGTGGGCCAGTGCCGCCTGCTGCCCCGAGCGCGGCGTGGCGGCCGACAGGAAGCGCGTCGCGCCGTAGCCGCGCAGATAGGGCGCGATGACCCGGCAGCCAGCGGCCGCAAGCGGCGGCACCACCGCGTCGTAGGCACGTACATCGTAGGGAAAGCCGTGCAGCAGGATGACCGGCTGGCCGGCGGCTGGCCCGGCCTCTTCATAGGCCACTTCGAGATCGCCGGCGACTACGTGTTTGCGCATGTCATGTCCTTTGTGCGCGGCTCAGGTTGCGCGGTGGCAAGGTCGGCGCGCCCTGATCTGCGCCTTGATGGCAGCCTCGCGTGGCCGGCGCGGCATCGGAATTTGGACAACGGCAATGATCATGGAAACGAAACCTCCTCATGTTGGCGAGCTGTAGCGGGCGCTATGGGAGAGTATGCGCGCGCTCGCAGCGCGCCGACGCCATGCGGAGCATCACCAACCACGCCCTCACATTTGCGCCAGCTGCGCCGTTACCGAGGCTATAGGCCAATTATTGCTGCGCGCGCAGCGCAAGGCTGTTCGCGCAAGCATCAAGCCGGTCCGATAAGCCACGCCACCAAGCCGAGGGCATGCATGAAAACCCTGTTCGCATTCCTGCTTTGCGTCGCAAGCTCGCTACAGGCGCAGCAGATGTCGGCCGAGTTCCTCAAGCGCTGCGAGGATCTGCCTGCTTCGCAGCTCAGCTTCAAGGTGGCCAGGGTGGCGCCGCTGGTCGAACAGAGATTGAGCGCGCGCGAACTGCGCGCCATCGTCGCGGCGGCGCCGGATGATGTGGTGCTGAGCGCCACCGAGCAAAAGGGTACGGTGCAGATCGAGCTCACGCGCCATGCGGCGTTTGACCCCGCTTCAGGCATGCATTGCGCGCGCTTTGTCGCGGTCGTCATACTCGGCGATACGCCGCAGGAAGTGCACATTGCCAGGGAGCTTCCGCAGGGTTCCTGCCTGTATCGCCGGCTGCTTGAGCTGGAAATGCGCAACGTGCGCAACAACCTGACCAGGCTTGAGGAGGCAGCCGCCGACCTCAACGCAATGGCCCTTGAGGAGTTTGCGCGCAATTCCTGGCTTGGCGACCTGGGGCAGATCGACACCGACGTGCGCAACTTGTTGACCACGGTGTGGCTGGCGCGCGCCGGTGAACTGTTGCACCCGCTGGCTAACTCGCAGTTGAGCCTCGATGTCGCGCTGGCGCGGGTCGGCGACACCTTCGATTGCAGCGGGCAGAAGCGCGCGTTGACCGCGTCACTACACTAGCCGCGACGCGCCAGTCACGGCGCAAAAACCAGCGTTCGCGTAGTTGGCCGCCACGCGCATGGCGAACGGGTCTGGATCTGTAACGACATGTGAGCCGCTGCGGCAAGCCGCGCTGCACGATTTGCCGGTCCGTGGAACATCTCGCAACATCTCGCGGCCATCGCGCGGCCGCACCCGGGCGTTGACGTGCGAGGAGACCCAAAATGAAAACCCTCGCCCTGGCCATTACCATTGCCGCTTTCGCGACAAGCATAGCCGCCGGCTGCACCATCGTGCCGGCACGGCCCGTTGTCTTCTATCCGCCGCAATCTGTGATCACCCTGCCACCCATGGTGATCGCGGCGCCGCCGCCGGTGATTTATGGGCCACCGGTGATTTACGGGCCGCCGGTGCTGGTGCGCCCGCCGCGCCCCTGGGTTGGGAACGGCGGGTACCGCCATTACCGCCGCTATTGAGCGTCCCGGCCGGCAGCCTTAACCCGGTTTCGCCAGTTCCGCAGCCGATTTTGCCGCGGCGCGCCCGCGGGCCCGGCCCCACAGCCGCACGACCAGTTGCGCCAAGTCGTCGATGAAAGTGAATACCACCGGAATCACCAGCAGGCTCAGGAGCGTCGAAGTAATGAGGCCGCCGATCACCGCCACCGCCATCGGGCTGCGAAACGATGGATCGGCAACGCCGCTGCCCAGCGCGATCGGCAGCATGCCGGCCCCCATGGCGATGGTGGTCATGATGATCGGCCGCGCGCGCTTGTGGCAGGCATCGAGCAGGGCCTCCTGCCGGGTCTTGCCGTCGCGCCGCGCCATGATCGCGTATTCGACCAACAGGATCGAGTTCTTGGTGGCCACGCCCATCATCATGATGAGTCCGATCAGTGAAGGCATCGAGAAGCTTTTTCCCGTGACAAGAAGTGCAACAAACGCCCCGCCCAAGGAGAGCGGCAAGGCGGCCAGGATCGTCACCGGTTGCAGCACGTCCTTGAACAGCAGCACCAGCACGATGTAGATGCACAAGACCCCGGTCAACATGGCCAGGCCGAAACTGGCGAACAGTTCACCCATCACCTCGGCATCGCCGATCTCGACCTGCCTGACCCCGGCGGGCAGGTCGCGGATCGACGGCAGTTCCTTCACCGCGGCGGTCAAGTCGCCCAGGGGCGTACCGGCCACTTCGATTTCGAAATTGATGTTGCGCGCGCGATCGTAACGGTCGATCACTGCCGGGCCACTGCCCAGTTGCAGCGTGGCCACCTGCCCGATCATGACCGGCCCGACTTCCGGTTTCGATGACGCCACCGTCAGGCGTTCGAGCACGCCCAGGTCCTTGCGCGCACTTGCATCCAGCTTGACCACCACCGGCACCTGGCGTTGCGGCAAATTGAGTTTCGGCAGCGCGACGTCGTAGTCGCCGATGGTGGCGATGCGCAAGGCTTCGCCGATTGCCGCGGTGGTGACCCCGAGATCGGCGGCACGCGCGAAGTCGGGTCGCACCGACAACTCGGGGCGGATCAGCGCGGCCGACGACGCCACGCTGCCGATGCCCGACAAGGTGCGCAAGTCGCGCTCCACCGCCAGCGCCGCATCGCCCAGCACCTGCGGATCGTCGCCGGTCAACACCAGCACATATTTCTCGCCCGACCCGCCCAGGCCCACCTTGGTGCGCACGCCGGGCAACTCCGACAGGGCTTCACGCAACTGCCGTTCGGTCACCTGCTTGCGGGTTGCGCGCTCCTGCCGCGCCTCCAGCAACACCGTCAGTGTCGCCAGGCGCACCTCGGCGGCGCCCTGCGGCGCGAACGGGTCGCTGCCGGCGGCACCGCCGCCGATGGTGGTGTAGACGCTTTTCACATACTTGACCGGCGTGATCAGGGCGCGCGCGCGCTCTGCGGCCGCGCGCGTTTGCGCCAGCGTCGAGCCTGGCGGCAACTCCACATGCACCTGGGTTTGCGACAGGTCGTCCGGCGGGATGAAGCCGGTCGGCAACAGGGGAATCAGCATGACCGAGCCTGCGAAAAACGCGGCCGAGGCAAACATGGTGAGCCAGCGGTGCCTGAGGCACCAAGCGGCCATGCCCATGTAACTGCGCATCACACGCCCATCCTTCTCGATCCGGTCCGAGGTAGCCTTGAGCAGGTAGGCGGCCATCATCGGCGTGAGCATGCGCGCCACCACCAGGGATGCGAATACCGCCAGCGAAGCGGTCCAGCCGAATTGCTTGAAGAACTTGCCGGCGATCCCACTCATGAAAGCGGTCGGCAGGAACACCGCGATCAGCGTGAAGGTGGTGGCTATCACCGCCAGGCCGATTTCATCTGCCGCTTCCATCGCCGCCTGGAACGGCGACTTGCCCATGCGCAAATGGCGCATGATGTTTTCCACCTCCACGATGGCGTCGTCGACCAGAATGCCGACCACCAGCGACAACGCCAGGAGCGTCACCACATTGAGCGAAAAGCCCAGGTAGTGCATGCCGATGAAGGCCGGAATCACCGACAACGGCAGCGCCACCGCCGAGACGAAGGTGGCACGCCAGTCGCGCAGAAACAGGAACACCACAATCACCGCCAGGATCGCACCCTCATACAACAGCAGCATCGAGCCGTCGAATTCCTCGGCCACCGGGTTGACGAAGTCGAAGGCCTCGGTGATCTTCAGTTCAGGATCGGCGGCGCGCAGTTCGGCCAGGGCGCTGCGTACCCCGGCACCCACCTCGACCTCGCTGGCGCCGCGGCTGCGCGTGACCTCGAAGCCGACCACCGGCTTGCCGTCGAGCAAGGCCAGCGAACGCGGCTCGGCGATGCCGTCGGTCACGCTCGCCAGCTGATCCAGGCGGACGCGGCGCCCGCCATGCAGGGTCAGCCCGATGCCCTTCAGTTCTTCGGCCGAGCGCACGTTGCCCAAAGCACGCACCGCCTGCTCGGCGCTGCCGATGTCGACCCGGCCGCCGCCAGCCTCCTGCTGAATCTGCTTCAACTGGCGCGAGATCTCACCTGCGGTAATGCCCAACGAGGCCATGCGCGCCGGATCGAGCGCGATGCCGATCTCGCGCGTGACCCCGCCGACACGATTGACCGCGCCGACGCCGCGTACCAGCAAGAGGCGCTTGGCAATCGTATCCTCGACATACCAGGACAAGCCTTCTTCGTCGAAGCGGCTCGATGCCACCGTGTAGGCAAGGATTGGGGCGCCCGCCAGGTCGAGCTTGGTGACGATCGGATCGCGCACGTCGCCCGGCAGGTCCGCGCGCACCTTTGCCACCGCCGAGCGCACATCGTCGAGCGCCTCCTGCACCTGCTTTTCCAGGCGAAACTCGGCGCTGATGGTGACACTGCCGTCCTGCACCTTGGTATAGACATGCTTCAGGCCCTGCAGGGTGGCGAGCGAATTCTCGATCTTGCGCGCCACATCGGTCTCCAATTGCGACGGCGAAGCGCCCGGGAGAGCGACGCTCACGTTGATGGTCGGCAGGTCGAGATCGGGAAAGTTCTGCACCTTCATGGCCGAAAACGACAAGGCGCCGCCGAAGCACAGCAGCACGAAGAACATCAAAGCCGGAACCGGGTTCCGGATGCACCAAGTCGAGACGTTCATTTGACGACCTTGACCAGGTCGCCGTCGGCCAGGAAAGCCACGCCGCTGGCGACGATGCGGTCGGCGGCGGTGAGGCCGGCAATCACTTCGACCCGGTCTTCCACCCGCCTTCCGATTTCGAGCTTGACGCGTGCCACCTTGGCGGTGCCGTCCTGCAGCGGGCCGGCGCGGAACGCATAGCTGAAACCGTCGCGCAGCACCAGGGCATCCTGCGGCACAGTCAGGCCGCTGGTGCCGCCCAAGGCGAATTCACCGCGCGCGAACATGCCGGGCTTGAAGCCTTTCCCGGTGGCTCCTGGCATGTCCACATAGACCAGCGCGTTGCGGCTGACCGCATCAACCGTGGGCCCGATCACCCGCAGCCGCCCCTCGATGCTGCCCACGCCGGCGGCATTGATGGCTACCGACAGACCGGGCTTGAGCTTGGCAAGTTCGGTGGCGGTGACTTCGCCGCGCCATTCGAGCCGCCCTTTGCGGATCAGGCGAAACAATTCCTGCCCCTGCGGCACCACCGCGCCGACGGTGGCATTGCGTGCCGAGATGATGCCGTCGTCGCTGGCTACCACCCGCGTGTGGGCCAGGCGCAACTGTTGCGCGGCCTCTTGCGCGCGCGCCGATGCGAGGCGCGCCTGCGCGGTTTTTTCCGCCGTGGCGTATTGCGCCACCTGCTGCGCCGAGAGCGCACCGCTGCCGGCAATCGACTGTGCACGGCGGTCATTCGCAATCGCCTCGGCCAGTGTTGCTTCAGCTTCGGCGACCGCGGCTTTGGCCTGCGCCAGATCGGCAGCCACCGTTTCCGCGGCAAACACCGCCAGTACCTGGCCGCGCTTGACCGGGGCGCCAACCTCGGCGCGCACTTCGCTCAGGCGCAAGCCGTTTGATTCGGCCCCCAGGATCGCTTCCTGCCAGGCGTTGACCGAACCGTTGGCCGCCAGGCGCAGTGGCACATCGCGCGCCTGCGGCTGGATCAGCGTCACGCTCAGGGCAGGCTTGCCGGGCTTGGCCGCCGCGGCCTTGGCGTCGGCAGCGGGTTTGTCCTGGGCCTGGGCGTACCCAAATGCAAGCGCGGCACAGAGGGCGAACGCGGTCGATGATTGCAGCATGGGGGGTTTCATGTTCATGATCCTTATGGCTTGGCGCGCGTTTGTGCCAGGTCGGTCTTGCCGTCCCAGCCGCCGCCCACCGCCCGGTACAGGGCGATCCAGGCGCTCACGCCTTCATAGTCGAGTGCCGCGACGGCGCCATCGGCGGCGAAGGAAATGCGGCGCGCGTCTTCGACTTCGATCAGGCTGCCCAGGCCAGCGCGCTGGCGCGTGCGCGCGCCTTCCAGGCTCTCACGATAGCCGCTGGCGGCGGCGCGCGTGTCCCCCAGACGCGTGGCGGCCCCGGCCAGCTTGACCAGGGCTTCCTCGACTTCGCGTACGGCGCTGCGCACCCGGCCACGGTAGATCGCGCTGGCGGCCTCGTACTGCGCGCGCGCAGCCTCGACATTGGCGGCACGCCGGTTGCCGTCGAGTAACGGCACGATCAGCGATGGCCCGATCGACCAGGTGGTCACGCTGATGGTCGGGCTGCCGTCGAGGCGGGAGCGGGTGGGCGCGATGTTGCCCGCCAGGGTCAAGCGCGGATAGCGGTCGGCTTCCCTCACCCCTATCTCGGCGCTGGCGACAGCAACGGCGCGCTCGGCGGCCGCAATATCGGGGCGTTGCGCCAGCACACCGGCGGGCACGCCGTCGATGGCGAATTGCGCCGGTTTGGGCAAGCGCGCCGCCAGTTGCGGCGCGCCGGCGAGCATGGCCCGCAGCGCGCGTTCGCCCATCGCGGTCAGCGCGACCAGCCCCTTGATGCCGATCTCGCATTCGACGCCACGCTGGGCCAATGCGGCGGCGCCATCGGCGGCACTGGCGCGTGCCAGCGCGAGGAACGAAGGTGCCTGCAGCCCGGCCGCAGCGGCGATGCCGGTCAGGCGCGCGGTTTCGGCGCGCGACAGCGCATCGGCTTGCGCCAGGGCGATCTGCATTTCGCAAAAGCGCATGTTGAGATAGGCGTTGGCGACCTCGGCGGCCAAGGCCACGCGCGCGTCGTGCCAGGCGGCGATGTCGGCTTCGAGTTGCGCGCGCGCGGCTTCGCGCTGCCGCGCCAAGCGGCCGAACAAATCGATTTCCCAACTGCTTTGCAGGCCGACCTGCGCCTGGCTGCGCAAGACCGCCGGGCCGCCGAAGGAAAACGCCGAACGGGTCGCGCCAGCGGTGGCGTCGACCGAAGGGTTGCCGGCAACGTTCGCCGCCACCGCATCGGCGCGCGCGCGCTCGATGCGTGCGGCGGCCTGCGCCAGGCTTGCGCTTTCGCGCTGGGCGGCGCCGAGAAGTTCGGTCAGCAGCGGATCGTCGAACTGTTGCCACCAGGTTTTCAATGCCTCGTTGCTGCCGCCATGCGCCTGCAATTGCGGCACGCCGATCGCAGGAGCCGGGGCATGCCAGCGCGTTACCGGTGCTGCGGGCGCTTGATAGTTCGGGCCCAGAGTGGTGAAAATGCCCTGGGTCAGGGCGCAGCCGCCCAGCGGCAGCGTGACCAAGAGCGCGAGCAACAGCCGCTGCCCGCGCGCAGTCGGCAAGGTGACCGGGTTGCTCCATTGCATGACCGTCTGCCTCATACCAGATGCGCGCTGCGGCGCCCCGCTTCCGCTTCGATCATCGCCGCGGCATAACCGGCCAGGCGCAACGCCAGTGTGTCGATAGCCTCGGCATCGGCCAACACCGCCGGTGCGATCGCCGCCACCACGTCCAGACCCACGTAGTACTGCACTGCCATGCCGACAATCGCAAAGGCCAGTCGCTGCACGTCGAGATCGGCCTGGGCCGTGTCGAAGCGGCGTAGCAGCAGGCGCACCATGGCGGCATGCTGCGGCTTGATCTCCGCCTCGATCGCCTGTTCCCAGGCGCCGGTGGGTTCAATCATTTCGCGGAAATGCAGCTTCATCACCAGGCGCACCGCTTCGCCACGCTTCAGTGGCGCGAGGAAATCGGCAAAAAATTGTTGCAGCGCGTCATGCAAAGGCAGGCTCAGGTCGATATCGGCGCAGCCTTGTTCAGGCACTTCGTTGAGTGGCTCGGTAAAAGCGGCACGATAAAGGCCGGCCTTGTCGCCAAAATAATAGCGAATCGCCGATACGTTGGCGCCTGCGGCATCCGCGATATCGCGCGTTGAGGCGCCGCCAAAACCTTTTTCCGCAAAGAGTTTCAACGCAGCGAGCACTAACTTATTACGTGGATGCTCGTCTTCCGGACGGGACCAGGCTTGATTCGGGATGGCGTTCATTGGTGGTGGTGAAAAAAATCAATCGATTGAACTTTAAATCAAACGATTGATTTGTGTCAAGCATGAATTTTTGCAATGCAACAAATTCTACCGCGTGGCTGCTACCTGTGCGCAGGGTCGTCGGCGGATCGATGTGAACTAACGGGCAGAGCACCACGCCAGCGGCGGTTTGAAGTCAGGATTGTTTCAAAACACAGTTGTTTCAAAACACAATTGTTTCAAAACAAACTTGTTTTTTGATCCGTTGATCAAGTTCAACAGTCTTCCGGAGCCTGTGCGGCGTACCGGTCAGGCGCATGATTGTGGGAGCGGGTTGTGCTCTGCCCCGCATTAACTTTTCCCTGTCGCCAGCCCCGTCCACAGTGCCGACACCGGCACCGCCCAAATTTTTTCATCCAGTTGCAGCACCATCGCGCCGCTGTAGAAGACCACGCCGCGCCGCGCTTCGCGCGCGTCCGCCAGGAATGCGCGCAGGCCGGTCAGATCATCGGGCCGGACATCAGCGCCCGCCTTGACTTCGACGGCAATCGAACTGCCATCCGGATGCAACACCACGGCGTCCACTTCGAGCTTGCGTGTGGTGTCGCGCCAGTGGCGCACTGCCTCTGCCGAGTAAGACCAGCTTGCCTGCGCCGCCAGTTCGTTGATGACGAACGTCTCCAACATGGCGCCAAATACTGCGGCCGGCGGCTCATCATCGAGGCGCGCGGCCCAGGCCGCCAGACCGCAATCAGCCGCGTGAATTTTCGGGTGCGCAGTGAGCGTGCGATGCGCGGACGAACGATGTCCGGCCAACAGATGAATCAGAAAACTGGCGTCCAGCGAAGCGAGTCGCTCGTTGACTGTGGCGCGATTAGCCTTGAGTTCACTGGCGATGGAACTGACGTTGGCGATGCGCGCAGTGCTCGCCGCAAGATAGCGGAACAGGCGCAGCATCTCGGCGCGGTCGTGACGCCCCCCAATCTCGTGATACAGCACGCCCTCGACATACTCCTGCGCCATTTGCCCGCGCAGCAAGGGTTCGACCGTTCCTGCCACGCCCGCCAGGCCAGGCAGGCCGCCACGGCGAATCCGCCCGATCAAATCGGCGCGGCTGATCTGTGCTTTGGGCAATGCCGGCGGCAGCGGCCTGGCGCTGGCTAAAAGCGAAACCAGATTGACCGGCTTGCCCGCCAGCTCACCCTGGGTCATCGGCCAAAGGCGCAGCCGCAGCGCACGCCCGGCGAGCGGATCGGAGCCACCCAACTGGGTACGCCCCAAGCGTGACGAACCCGTCAACACAAATGCGCCTTTCTCCCGATCGCGATCTACACGCCGCTTGATCGCCAGCGGCAACTCGGGGAGCAACTGGGCTTCGTCGATAAATGCAGGAGTGCGCAAGCTATCGACGAACGATGTAGGCGACGCCGCAGCCGCCGCAAGCACAGTCGGATCGCCCAGATCTGCCCGCGTCGCCATCACACCGGATTCGACCAGCATTTCGCCAATCGCGGTTTTGCCCGACGCACGCGGGCCTTCGAGAATCACCACGGGCGTAGCGGCCAGCAGCTTTTCAAGCTGCGGCACGGCTCCCCTGGGTAAAAGAGATGATGCCATGCTGTTAGTTTACATTATTTGATTAGTCATTGTTCATTTTTTTGTATAGTCAGTAGACAATTATTAACACTTGCTGCTGCTTGGCGGTCGCCTTGAGCGCGCATCGATCTGAGGGCATCAATGGACGCACCCCACGACTCGACTGCATTGACAAATTGCCCAGGAGACTCGATTCGCGCAACCGAAATTTGCCGAAAATTGCCGTCGCCACTATTTCGGCACACGAAGCAGATGCTTGCACTATTGCACCTATTTTCAATCATGATTGTGGTGAACAACAAGCATCGCAAGACCCTTGCGCTGATCCGGGTCGAGCCGCTAAACGGCAATCTTGAATGGGCGCGAATCGAAGCCCTTCTCAAGGCGCTTGGTTGTCGCGTCATCAAAGGTGCGGGATCGTCCGTCACGTTCGAATCGCAGGACTGCAAGACAACCATACAGCGACCCTATCCCGGCAAGGAAGCCTTGCGCCATCGCAGTGCGTGAGTTCCTTCACCGAATCGAGGCCAAGTCATGAGCAACACGATGGAGTACAAAGGTTACAAGGCAAGCATGAGCTTCGATGCGGATGACAAGATCATTGTCGGCCGGGTGCTTGATATCAATGACATCATTTCCTTTCATGGGGAATCCGTCTCCGAGTTCGAGGCAAACTTCCATGCCGTCGTCGACGACCACCTTGCCGCGTGCGTGGAACTGGGCAGCAAGCCCGAAAAGCCGGCCAGCGGCAGGCTGATGTTGCGCATCGCGCCCAAGGTCCACGCCGCGGCCCTCAAGGCAGCCGGGCGCAGCGGCATCAGCCTGAACAAGTGGGCGGAAAAGGTGTTGGGAGCAGCTACCCGCTGACCGAAGTCTTCTCGGCGGCGTGCGAATCCAACCCGACGGGCCGCTCAGCAACCGCCAAAGGCAATCGACCTAGGGAAACACTGAACAAGTCCGTAGCTCGCGAAAGTCGCTCTTGCAAGATGGTGAATCGAATAGGTTCGTCGTTCGAGAATCCGCATTCCAGAGACTTGTTCAGCGTTTTCCCAAGTGACTTTCCAGATAACGGGCTCGAATAGAGCATTCGCTAAGCTGGCCCTGCCCTGATATCGGCGCATCATCCGGTCTGGCACGCCCCGCCAGCCCGCCGCACCCGCCAATCCATCAGCCGAAACCAAAGCGGCGGCAACAGCGCCAGCAGAATCATCCCGGCATAACCGGTCGGCAACTGCGGCGCCGAGTCGATCGAACGCAAGGCCTCGTAGGGGCGCGAAGAGTCCGCGTGATGGTCGGAGTGGCGCTGCAGGTTGATCAAGAGGGCATTGCCGAACCAGGTGTCGGAATTCCATGAGTGATGCGCCTGCACCGCTTCGTAGCGGCCGTCGGCATTGCGCTGACGCGTCAAGCCGTAGTGCTCGACGTAGTTCACCAGTTCAAGCAGGGTGAAGGCGACGACGCTCTGGAACAGGAAGAAAAGTGCCCCCTCCACCCCGGCCAGACCGAAGGCGATGGCGCACAGCGCCAGTTGCGCGGCCACGTACACCACGTTGCGGTTGGCGGGTGAAAAGGCGCTTTGGCCTTTTGCTTCGAGGCGCAGCGCTTCCAGGCGCCAGGCATGGGCGAAGCCGCCGATCACGCTGCGCAGGTAGAAGGCGTAGAACGATTCACCCAGGCGCGCGCTGGCCGGGTCATTGGGGGTGCCGACGCGCGCATGGTGGCCGCGGTTGTGTTCGACGTAAAAGTGGCCGTAGCACACGGTGATGAGCAGCACCTGCGAGAGCAAGCGATCGAAACGGCCGGGGCGGTGGCCGAGCTCGTGGGCGATGGTGATGCCGAAGCCGCTTGTGATCAAGCCGATCGATACGCCAAGCCAGAGCGCGCCTTCGATGCTCGGTTTGGCGGCGATCACGCCGAGTGACCAGACCAACAGTGCGACTTGCAACACGGCGTAGGCGTAGAGGAAAAGGCTGAACCACGCCTGCCGCGCGGCAGGC
>CAYYFR010000122.1:0-17239 GCA_964470865.1 uncultured Burkholderiales bacterium
CTTCGGCCATGTTCGGCAAGCCCTTGCGCGAGGTCGCCGTATCGGTGTTGCCGGCACTGATGGCCATATTCCTGGGCACGCTGGCGATTGCGCTATTGCCCTTTCTGGCCACCGGCCTGCCCGGCCTGTTCGCCACCGGCCCGCGCTGAGAGGATTCACGTCCGCCTGCTGCGAAAAATCCATGCCGACATGCGTCACAGCAGGATCGACGTGCTCTACAGGTCCGCGATCAACGCACGCAACTTCGCCGCTTGGCCGATGGGTTTCATCAACGCCGAATCCACGGAGCGCGCAGCACCGCACGGCACGTCTGGCGCATTGCGCCATGGCATCGCTTCGTTGCGACTGATCCGCGCGAAGGCGACCGAGTTGCGCGCATTGCGCGCCGGTCGCGATGAGGTGGCGGCGCAACCCATCCTGCATTGATTGCGCTGGCCGCACATGAGATGCTGCCCGGGCGCACATGAGATGCTGGCCGGGCGATCCGTAAATCCAGGCGGCTTGCTGTTGCCACTCAGACTCCAAAGCTCAATACCGCGAGGAAATGACATACGGTGCCGCCGGCGACAAAGCAATGCCACACCGCATGCGCGTAACGCAGGCGCGAATCAAGCACGAAAAACACCACGCCTGCGCTGTAGGCGATGCCACCGGCCAGCAACCAGCCGACCACCGCGCTCGGCACGCGGTCGACCAGCGGCAAGGCGGCCAGCAGCACCAGCCAGCCCATCGCAAGGTACAAGGCGGTGGACAACCAGGGGTGCGCGAGCCGGTCGAACGCCTTCAGGCCCGCGCCGGCCAGCGCGAGCGACCACACCAGACCGAACATGGTCCAGCCGCTTGCGCCGCCCAGCGCGCCGAGCGCAAACGGGGTATAGCTGCCGGCGATAAAAAAGTAGATCGCGCCATGATCGAAGCGGAGGACGATCTCCTTGGCGCGACCGGCGGGCAAGGCATGGTAGAGCGTCGAGGTGAGGTACAGCAGCACCATCGTCGTCGCGAACACGGCGCTGCCTACGATATTGGCAGCCTGTGCGGGATGGCCAGGGACCAACAGGAACGGTATGCCGACAAGCGCCGCAGCCAGCGCCACGCCATGGCTCACGCTGTTGGCGATTTCCTCGCCGCGGGTTTGCGCGCGCTCCCTGCGGCCGGCCTGACGCGATCGGTCATTCATGGACATTGCGTTATCACCCGGCCAACCGAGCCGTCACTACACGGCATCTGCCGCAAGCTGCAATAGCGCACCCGGCGGACGATGATCGCTGACCATGCCGGCCACCTGAAAGCGCCGCGGCAGATACAGGTTCGCAGTTTCGCGTTCCAGCCGCTTGATGCCCGGAGGCTGGCCGCCAAGCGCCTGCCATCACCCCGCCGGCAGAATCTTTCATGTAGCGGCACGGGGGAGTTGCAGGCCTTGCATTCAAGTTCTGGCATGGCGCACCTGTATTCGTCGGAATTCGCATGAACCGTGACGCGGATGGTGCACCGGGCATGTGCCGCGCTGATGACAAACGCGGTGTGACGCGCAATTGCCGGTACAAATAAGTGGTCCCGTTTGTTTGAACAACTCGCGCCGCCCTAACAGTGCCATCGAAAATGCGTGTCCCGCCTGTGACAACAATTTGCACCTGCGCAGGCTATTCGGGCTACGCAACAGTGCGATGAAAACTTGAACACCTGAGGTGGTCCGTTCGGACCATCTACCTGTGCCAATCTGCCCACGCGATTTCTTTTACATAGAAAAAGGGGCCAGGCTCATATTTTCCGCCTGATTCACAGCCCCAACTCCGCCTGCCCAGTGATCCCCGCACCCTCCGCTCCTGACGTCCGCGGACGGCCACGCGGACGCGCTTCGCGCCGCTCTCCTGCGGCCTTCTCGATCTTCCGATGGAACTTCGCGCCGCCGAGCGCCTGATTCTGGTTGAGCGCCAGCCGAATATCGGCGACCGCTTCTTCGTCAAGTTCGCTGCGGAACAATGCACGATAGGCCGTCTGCCTCTGGCTGTCTTCACTGCCCAATGCCAGGTACACGGCATGCGGCGTCAGGCGCGCATCGGCTTTCCCCAGTGCGTTTGACCGATAACTGGTCCACCGGTAGTGCGCCGGATCGTCCACCATCGCCGCCCGCACCGGGTTGAGTTCGATATAGCGCTGGCAAATGAGCAGGTAGCGATCCGTGTCGATCAAGGAAGATTTGTAGCGGCTGTCCCACAGCGTACCGGTACGGCGGTAGGTCCGGTTCACATATTGCACATATCGCCGCCCCAGCGAGATGACAATACGCGCCACATCTTCGGCCGCCTTTGGCGTGAGCAGCAAGTGCACATGATTGGTCATCAACGCATACGCATGGAGCGCCGCGCCGCAAGGCTTGAGCGCTTCATCCAGCCAGTGCAGGAAGCCGTGGTAGTCCTCTTCGGCGAAAAAGCAGGCTTCCCGATTGTGACCACGCAGGACTATGTGCAGCGGCTGACCTGGCAGATGAATTCGCGGGCGTCGAGGCATTGCAAAACTCTATCAGAAAAGTATGCGAGCCTGGCCCCTTTTTCGCTGCCCTCGCGCAACGGGCTCGGTAAACACCGCGCCATCCTCGCCGTGCAACGCGGCGTCCATCTCGCCCGCCGCGCCCCACAGGATCAGCGGCGGCCGCTACAAGTCACAACGCCCGCATTGCGGGCGTCGGGGGGATGCTTCTCTACTCTTGAGGGACTATTCGTATACGGTGCTCTCGCACCACCCGAAATTCAATTCGACCCTGGCCCCTTTGATTGCGGGCCCCTTTGATTGCGGGCTCGATGCGCCGTTGCGGGAAGGCTTTACGTCGGCAGGTTGCCCACGGGCGTGCTCAGGGCCAGTTTCAGTTCAGTCCCACCGCTTGTCGCGCATGGCGCGATCAATCCTCTCCAGCGTGAGCGGCAAGTATTCGTTGCGCTGCCTGGCCGCACGGCTAGCAAAGGGCAAGATCCAGAGCAACGCACGAGCGAGCGCGCTTTTCCCCGCAAATTCATGCGGGAAGAACTTCTCAAACTCGAAGTCACTCGAGTCAACGTGATAGCGCTCGGACAGCACCTCTATGTACGCCGCCGCGATGTCGCCGTAGAGACCAAGGTCGTGATACATGCGCGTACTGCCGCTGCATTGCGCGATCTTGCTTTCCGACAGGCCGCAGTGCTTGAGATAGCTGCGCATTTCCGGTGACAGTTCGCTTGCCATTGGCATCAGTCACAGGAGAACGCATCGTAGAGCTCATAGGCAGCCAAGGCAGCACCGGCATACGGGATCTTCCGTAGAGCCTTGGTGATCCCGTTCCGCGTGGCAACCGAGTGCCAGCCGCGACTCGCCGCCGCATGATTCATCTGGCTAAACGTGGAGGTCGCCGTACCCGAAGGCCCACCGCCTGCAATACCACCTCTCGGCTTGCTTGCAAACGGGCCAGCCCCTCCAACGGCGCCACCGGCTGCTGCGTTGCCCGCCGAGCCAGCCGGCGTGTCTTGGCATGTGCAGTGCGCCTTCTTGTACTGCTCAAGGGCGTAGTCAAAGGCGTAACCCACGCCAATGCCAATCAGGATCGGAACAAACGCAATCTCCCCGGTCGGATCGACATAACTAATCGGGTTCCCCCCTACATAGCTGTAAATGATGAACCCCGACGCGCCTCCGTCGTAGTTCAGGGCATTTTTGCCAGACGCATCAGCGGCTTGCGGCGAAGAAACGAAGACGCACCTCCATGCCAGCGAGAATTTTTCCGTAGAGGCGCATTTTGGCCCTCGCGGTCGTGCGAAGGCAAGCCGTTTTTTCTTCGCCGCTTCGGCGCGTTCGTCGTCGATGGGGCTCGCTTCCGTCAAGGGCGCGGCGCTGTGCAACAGCGACGCGGGCGCAGCCTTCACCCTTGACGGCCGCCGAAGAAACACGCTCGGACGTGCGGTGCAAGGCGAGGGGTTGGCCTTGCACTGCATGCCGGCCGCGCCGTTGGGGTTTCGTCTTCCGACTCGGGGAGCCCCCGCTGGCGGGGGCGGACGGGAGCGCGGGCGCATCGAGCGCGAGAGCGCAAGCCCGCAGGGCTGAAGCCGCGCGAATGCGACCACGCTGGGCGGGCGGGGGCTTCGTTGTCCCACCGTGCGGCGCAGCCGCCTGACTTCCCGTTGTGCTGGCGTGGCACACGCGAGCACACGAGCTTGGGGTTGAGCGGGGCGGCGCAGCGGCCACGCGGCAGGTGCGCCGGGGCGCAAGACATAACGCCTGTTCCGCAAACCCGCAGGGCGCGGAGCGAAGCGTAGCGCTTGCCCCACCAAGCGCGCGCAGCGCGCGACTGGGGCAAGTTCGCGGAACGCGGCGTTATGTTGACATCGACCGCCGGCCTTATCGGCGGGCGATTCACCCCGGCGCGCCTGCGGGCACAGGACGGGCTCGATGCCCGGCCTGTGGCCTTGCAAGGGTGAACGGAGCCTCGGTGCCGCGATCCCGGCGCGCGCGGAGCCTGGCGCGCGGCTTGCCGTGCCCTGGCTTCCCTCCCGCACGCCGGGCAAGCCGCGTGACAGGCGGGTGACGGCAACGCGCTCACGCGCTACGGCGCCGCCTTGCCCACCTCGCCCGCCCCTTCGTCCGCATCCTCGCTCGCCAGCGCCTCCAGGAAGACCGTGGCGGCGTCCGCGGCCGCCTCATCGAGCCTCGGCCCGGTCACCGGGCCGGGATCGCCTGGCGCGTGCCCGGCAGCTCGCTTGAGTCGGCTCGGATGCGTCGCCCCGTGCACCGCGATCAGCTTGTCGATCGACACATGGGTGTAGATCTCGGTGGTCTGCAGGTTGGCGTGTCCGAGCATCGCCTGGATGAAGCGGATGTCGGCCCCGCCCTCGAGCATGTGGGTGGCGCAAGCATGGCGCAGCAGGTGCGTGCTGCCGGGCTTGTCGACCCCGGCGAAACGCATGTAGCGCTTGACCTTGTCGGCGACGTGATGCGGCTCGACCGGGTCGCCGTAGTCGGTCAGGAACAGCGCCTGGGTGTCGCCGGCCAGGAGTTGCGGGCGCGCCTCGGTCAGGTACTTGTCCAGCCAGGCCATCGCCCGTTCACCCAGCGGCACCACGCGCTCGCGCCGGCCTTTGCCGTGGCGCACCCAGAGCAGGCCGCGATTCAAGTCGACGTCGTAGACGCTGGTGCCCGGCAACTCCATGCGCCGCAGTCCGGTGGCGTACAGGATTTCGAGCAGCGCCCGGTCGCGCAGCCCCTGCGGTGTGTCCGGCTCTGCCTCGCGCAGAATCGCCTCGACCTCCTGCACGCTGGGGATCGCGCGCGGCAGGCGCTTGGGTTGTCTGGGCAGGTCGAGGTCGGCCGCCGGGTTGGCCAGGATGTGGCGGGAACGGGCCAGCCACTTGAACCAGGTCTTCAGCGGCGCCAGGTACTGCACCTGCATGCCCAGGGTCAAGGGGCTGCCATCCTCCTTGCGGTGGTAGAACAGCGCACGCTGGTAGCGCTCCAGGATCGGCAGGGTGATCTCGCGCGGGTCGTCTATGCCGCGCTCGTCGCACCAGCGGATGAAGCGGCGCAGCGCCACCCGCCGCGCGCGCACCGTGTCGGCGCTGTAGCCGGTGGCCAGCATCCATTCGAAGTGCTCTTCCATGTAGCGGGTCAGGCGGTGCTGCGCGAGCGCGTCGTCGCGCGCCCGCGGCCGACCCAGCGGCTTGACGGCCGACGGCTTGCGCGTTTTTAAGCGCTGGCCCAGGCGCGGCATGTCACGCCCCGGCGGCTAAGGGGAATGCGGGAAGTGTGGACGTTGCCGGCAGCGCGGCGGGCTGCGGGTACAGCCGGGTCTGTCCGTTGCCACCGTGGATGCGGGTTTTACGGGGCACAGAGGGAGAATCGTCCGAAACCGTTGGTGGTTGCGCTTCACCGGCCGGCGCCTCGGTGCGCGAAGGGGCCGCGTTGGGGCCGTGATGGGGGCGCGATGACCCCGCCAACCCACCCACCTGCTCCCGCGAACTCGCCGTCGTAGTCGCGCGGGCGGTCGCGGAGGGTGGCGCCGAAGTCGACTCCGATGTCAGCCCCGAAGTCGACTCCGATGTCGGCCCCGAAGTCGACTCCGATGTCGGCCCGGACGCGCGCGCCGCCTGCAACGCCCCGGCATCGATCAGCCCGGACAGGTGCGCGCCGAGCACTTCAAGCGCGCCGTCGTGCAGCAACTCGTATTCGTAGCTCTGGCCGCGCATGCCGCGATGGATGAGCAGGTATTCCAGCGCGGTGAGCCGCTCCAGGTGGATACGCGCCTGGGTGTCCGACAGGCCGCTGGCGCGGCGCACGTCCGCGCGACTGAAGCGCACGTCGCGACGCGCGATCCGCGCCGCAGCCATCCGCTCGGCCACCAGGCCATGCAGGACGGCGAGCAGCCGGCGCGTCTGCGGCGGCAACTCGTCCAGGCTGGTACCCAGCACCTCATGGGCCAGCGCGTTGGCGCGCGCGATGTCGGCGGGGATCACCTCGATGTATTCGATGGCGGCATGGCCGGCCCCGGCACCGCCGGCCATGGTCCTGACCGGCCGTTGATGCTGGTGCAGCAAAGCGATGGCGTCGATCAGGGTCAAGTATTTCTCGTGGTCGCGGCGCGTGCGGGTGCGATCGTCGAGGAAGGTGAGCTGGTCGGCGTAGGGGTTGACCACGGCAAGGGTGCGCAGCAGGCGCTGAGCGTTCTGGTGCAGGTTGAGAAGGCGCGCCTTCTCCTGCCGCGCCTCAAGGCCGGCCAGGGTGCGCTTGGTGCGTTGCAGACGATGGATCGCGCGGGTCTGCTCACGGTCTTCATCCACCGACAGCACCAGGCAGCGGTTGAGCAACTCCTCGTCGATCTCGATGGCGGTGGTGGTGAGGAAGATCATCACCGGCCCCATCACCTTGTATTGCTGGGTCACCAGGTTGCCGGTGGCGGGGTCCTTGCCGGTGCTGGCGATGGTCAGTTCGCCTTCGCTCTGCAACAGCTTGAGCGCGTAGCTGGCACGGCTGGCGCCTTCTTCCTCGACGATGGCGAGGATCTTGTGTTGCAGGTTGGTCTCGCCCATGTAGAACAGGCTCTGCCCGGTCATGGCGCTGTACTTGATGCGCTCCTCCTCGGGCATCAGGGCCAGGATGGCGTCCATCAGCGAGGACTTGCCGGCCGCACTGGAGGATTGGATCACCACCGCCAGCGGATGGTCGAGCTTGCGCGATACGGCGGCGAGGTAGCCCACCAGCTTGTTGGTGGCCTCACCGACGATGCCGCAGGCGGCGAAGTCGGTGAGGATGCGCTCGATCAGGTCGGGGGATTTGAGCAAGGCCAGCGCCGCGGCACGTTCGGCCTCGTCCATGCCGGGCTGCGGCTCGGGGGCCAGGGCGCGGGCGATGGTCTGATCCTGCACCCCTTCGAGGGCCAGCAGCACGCGCCCCAGGTCGGCCTTGAGCAGGCGTTCATCGAGGCCGGTCTCGCGCGCGGCTTCGGCGCCGTAGTGCGCTCTCTGCCTGGCGCTGTAGAGGTCGAGGGTGTCGACGTGGAACAGCGCCGACGACCCCGCGCCTGCGCCGGGATCGCCACCGCCATCGCCCGCGCCACCGCCGACGCTCACCATCAGGTTGACCTTGAGCACATCGACGGCGAGGTTCTTCGCCAGCCCGCGCACGCGGTAGCGGCGCGCCGCTTCGCCGTCGCCCAGGGTGAGGGTCAGGTCTTTGTCGCCGACCTCGACCGGGATGTCGCGCGCCGGTGCCGGCATCGGACTGGCCGGCAAGGGGGCCGCAGCGGCGGCAGTGGGTACGACGACGGACGCAACGACGGGTGCAGCCGGTATCTCGACCACAGGCACCTCGGCCGCAGCAGGCCGGGCCGCTGGCGATGCCGGCGCCACGGTGGGCGCCACGGCGGGCACGGCAGCAGGCGCCGTGACAAGCGCCGCAGCGCTCGTGACCGCGCTCTTGGGCGCACCCTTGCCCAGCCACACGGCCTTGCGGATCACCAGACCCAAGGACTTCGCCGCCGGTGTCACCTTGAGGGCGTAGGCGTTGGCGTCCATGTCCTTGGGGAACTGGATGCGGAAGCATTCGATGCCCTCGGTCATCAGGCGCCCGGCCAGCTTCTCCGCCGCGCGCTCGCCCGGCGCGTCGCGGTCGTAGGCGATCAGCACGCGCTCGGTGCCGTGCGCCTTGAAGGCGTCCAGCATCTGGTCGGTGAAACCTTCGATGCCGTAGCTGGCGGCTACGTTGCGATAGCCGGCGCACCAGAACGTGAGGGCGTCGAGCAGGGCTTCGCAGAGGATGATTTCCCGGCTCGCGGCCAAGGCCTCGACGTTCCACACGCCGCGGTGCGGCCCCGGCAGGTACAGGTGCTTCGGGGTGCCGGCGCGCAGGTCGTCGCGGATCTTGCGGCCGTACAGGCCGCTGACGTGGCCGGTCGGATCCAGCACGGGCACGATGAGGCTGCCGTTGAAGTGTTCGTGGCCGCTCTCGCGGTACAGGCCGAGCCTTTGCAGGCGGGTCCGTATCAGTTCGCCGGCGACACGGTTCTTCTCCGGCAGGCGTAGCCCCAGGGTGCGGTTGGCATAGCCGAGCTTGAAGCGCTCGATGGCCTCCACGTGGTCGAGGCCGCGCGCCTTGAGGTAGGCCTGCGCTTCGGGGGATTGCTTCAAGGTCTCGGCGTAGTAGTCCGTCACCTGGTCGAGTAGCGCCTGGTCGTCGGCGTCGAAGGCGACCGGCGCCGCCAGCTTGGGCACCGTCGAGCGTTTCACCGCGCGCGCGCCCGGCGACGCGGCGGGCACCGCGTCAGCGGCTAAGGAGGAAGCGGGTAGCGGCGCGGCGCCTTCGCGCAGGATCTCCACCGCGTGGCGGAACGAGACGCCTTGCAGTTTCATCACCCAGTCGATCGGCCCGCCCCCGGCGCCGCAGCCGAAGCAGTGCCACAGGTTCTTGGCCGGGGTGAGGGTGAGCGAGGGTTGGTCGTCCTGGTGGAACGGGCAGCGGCCCAGGCGGTCTTTGCCCGACTTCACCAGGACGATGCCGGCGCCTTCGGCTAAGCGCTCGACCGAGACTTCTTCCTTTAGCCGCTCGATTTCACTCTCGGGAATGCGCGCCATCCGGTCCTCACCTGTGGTCAAACCCTGTCAAGGGGGTTTGCAAATAAATAACTGCCGCGTATATTACTCACATTGTGAGTATCGTCAACTGCATTCCTTAAATCCGCCCTTATGCTGTCGCCTCCGCAACCGTTCATGTCCATGACGTCCATGACTTCCGACGACGAGGCGTTCTTCAAGGCGCTGGGCGTGCGCATCGCCGAGCTGCGCCGCGAGCAGGGTTTGAGCCAGCAGGCGATCGCCGATCAACTCGGCATCGCGCAGCAGACTTACGCGCATTACGAGGTGGGGCGCGCGCGCATGCCGGTGTCGCTGTTGCCGGAGTTGGCGCGGCTCTTCGGAGTGGCGGCTGATGAACTCTTGGGCCTGCGCAACGGGGCCGGCAAGCGCGGCCCGGCGCCGAAGTTCCAGAAACAACTCGAACGCATCGCGCAGTTGCCCAGGGCGCGACAGCAGGTCGTCATGCAGATGCTCGATGGGGTCCTCGCGCAACGCGCGCGGTAACCCCGCCCTCGCCGCGCCCCACAGGATCAGCGGCGACCGCTACAAATCACAACGCCCGCATTGCGGGCGTCGGGGGGATGCTTCTCTCTTTCGAAGAGCTATTCAAGCAGACGCATATCCATCGGCCGACCCGTGTAATCAATCAAAGTAAGGCTCACCGTCCGCCCAGCAAACTTGCACGTCGGGTTCGCGTCCCGATAAGTACTGTTGCACGAATTTGAGTGCCGATTCGATCGCGTTCACCAAATCAACACCTCGAATATCGTCACGTCTCTCTAGCAAACCGAGTATGGCCACTGGGCACGCTGCTTCGACGCCGGCCTCAGTCCAATAAGGTTTTCCGATCTGTATCTTGATTTCTCGTCGCGCGCCACTAGCCGCTTCCACGAGAATCAAGGTCCGCTCCGCGACTAGGTCAAACTCTGATGACATGGATGTCCTACTTACAGTTCTTCAAGCACTGTCCGTACAAATCAGCAGCACGCTCATAGCATTGCGCGCGCCCTTTCGCCGTCGGACTCATCTTGCAGATTCGAATCTGATCGTTGTACGCCACGTCACACTTCCGCCGACACTCCTCCGCATCGTCCTTACAGGCATTGAGCACAACATTGCCAATAATCCCCAAAGGCAGCAAGAACGGGGGCAGAGTCGGTAAGCCAAAACTCGGCAAGTGCGGACTCGCCGACCTGGGACCAGGTTCGAACGGATCCATTGACCTTGATGATTCAAGGCCAGAAGGCGGTGGCAAGATCGGTAATGGAATGCCACCAGGACCCGGAACTACGCCCTGCAATCCCTCTGGATCAACCCTTGCCAGCGGGTTCCCATTGACATAGCTGTAAATGATGAACCCCGACGCGCCTCCGTCGTAGTTCAGGGCATTTTTGCCAGACGCATCAGCGGCTTGCGGCGAAGAAACGAAGACGCACCTCCATGCCAGCGAGAATTTTTCCGTAGAGGCGCATTTTGGCCCTCGCGGTCGTGCGAAGGCAAGCCGTTTTTTCTTCGCCGCTTCGGCGCGTTCGTCGTCGATGGGGCTCGCTTCCGTCAAGGGCGCGGCGCTGTGCAACAGCGACGCGGGCGCAGCCTTCACCCTTGACGGCCGCCGAAGAAACACGCTCGGACGTGCGGTGCAAGGCGAGGGGTTGGCCTTGCACTGCATGCCGGCCGCGCCGTTGGGGTTTCGTCTTCCGACTCGGGGAGCCCCCGCTGGCGGGGGCGGACGGGAGCGCGGGCGCATCGAGCGCGAGAGCGCAAGCCCGCAGGGCTGAAGCCGCGCGAATGCGACCACGCTGGGCGGGCGGGGGCTTCGTTGTCCCACCGTGCGGCGCAGCCGCCTGACTTCCCGTTGTGCTGGCGTGGCACACGCGAGCACACGAGCTTGGGGTTGAGCGGGGCGGCGCAGCGGCCACGCGGCAGGTGCGCCGGGGCGCAAGACATAACGCCTGTTCCGCAAACCCGCAGGGCGCGGAGCGAAGCGTAGCGCTTGCCCCACCAAGCGCGCGCAGCGCGCGACTGGGGCAAGTTCGCGGAACGCGGCGTTATGTTGACATCGACCGCCGGCCTTATCGGCGGGCGATTCACCCCGGCGCGCCTGCGGGCACAGGACGGGCTCGATGCCCGGCCTGTGGCCTTGCAAGGGTGAACGGAGCCTCGGTGCCGCGATCCCGGCGCGCGCGGAGCCTGGCGCGCGGCTTGCCGTGCCCTGGCTTCCCTCCCGCACGCCGGGCAAGCCGCGTGACAGGCGGGTGACGGCAACGCGCTCACGCGCTACGGCGCCGCCTTGCCCACCTCGCCCGCCCCTTCGTCCGCATCCTCGCTCGCCAGCGCCTCCAGGAAGACCGTGGCGGCGTCCGCGGCCGCCTCATCGAGCCTCGGCCCGGTCACCGGGCCGGGATCGCCTGGCGCGTGCCCGGCAGCTCGCTTGAGTCGGCTCGGATGCGTCGCCCCGTGCACCGCGATCAGCTTGTCGATCGACACATGGGTGTAGATCTCGGTGGTCTGCAGGTTGGCGTGTCCGAGCATCGCCTGGATGAAGCGGATGTCGGCCCCGCCCTCGAGCATGTGGGTGGCGCAAGCATGGCGCAGCAGGTGCGTGCTGCCGGGCTTGTCGACCCCGGCGAAACGCATGTAGCGCTTGACCTTGTCGGCGACGTGATGCGGCTCGACCGGGTCGCCGTAGTCGGTCAGGAACAGCGCCTGGGTGTCGCCGGCCAGGAGTTGCGGGCGCGCCTCGGTCAGGTACTTGTCCAGCCAGGCCATCGCCCGTTCACCCAGCGGCACCACGCGCTCGCGCCGGCCTTTGCCGTGGCGCACCCAGAGCAGGCCGCGATTCAAGTCGACGTCGTAGACGCTGGTGCCCGGCAACTCCATGCGCCGCAGTCCGGTGGCGTACAGGATTTCGAGCAGCGCCCGGTCGCGCAGCCCCTGCGGTGTGTCCGGCTCTGCCTCGCGCAGAATCGCCTCGACCTCCTGCACGCTGGGGATCGCGCGCGGCAGGCGCTTGGGTTGTCTGGGCAGGTCGAGGTCGGCCGCCGGGTTGGCCAGGATGTGGCGGGAACGGGCCAGCCACTTGAACCAGGTCTTCAGCGGCGCCAGGTACTGCACCTGCATGCCCAGGGTCAAGGGGCTGCCATCCTCCTTGCGGTGGTAGAACAGCGCACGCTGGTAGCGCTCCAGGATCGGCAGGGTGATCTCGCGCGGGTCGTCTATGCCGCGCTCGTCGCACCAGCGGATGAAGCGGCGCAGCGCCACCCGCCGCGCGCGCACCGTGTCGGCGCTGTAGCCGGTGGCCAGCATCCATTCGAAGTGCTCTTCCATGTAGCGGGTCAGGCGGTGCTGCGCGAGCGCGTCGTCGCGCGCCCGCGGCCGACCCAGCGGCTTGACGGCCGACGGCTTGCGCGTTTTTAAGCGCTGGCCCAGGCGCGGCATGTCACGCCCCGGCGGCTAAGGGGAATGCGGGAAGTGTGGACGTTGCCGGCAGCGCGGCGGGCTGCGGGTACAGCCGGGTCTGTCCGTTGCCACCGTGGATGCGGGTTTTACGGGGCACAGAGGGAGAATCGTCCGAAACCGTTGGTGGTTGCGCTTCACCGGCCGGCGCCTCGGTGCGCGAAGGGGCCGCGTTGGGGCCGTGATGGGGGCGCGATGACCCCGCCAACCCACCCACCTGCTCCCGCGAACTCGCCGTCGTAGTCGCGCGGGCGGTCGCGGAGGGTGGCGCCGAAGTCGACTCCGATGTCAGCCCCGAAGTCGACTCCGATGTCGGCCCCGAAGTCGACTCCGATGTCGGCCCGGACGCGCGCGCCGCCTGCAACGCCCCGGCATCGATCAGCCCGGACAGGTGCGCGCCGAGCACTTCAAGCGCGCCGTCGTGCAGCAACTCGTATTCGTAGCTCTGGCCGCGCATGCCGCGATGGATGAGCAGGTATTCCAGCGCGGTGAGCCGCTCCAGGTGGATACGCGCCTGGGTGTCCGACAGGCCGCTGGCGCGGCGCACGTCCGCGCGACTGAAGCGCACGTCGCGACGCGCGATCCGCGCCGCAGCCATCCGCTCGGCCACCAGGCCATGCAGGACGGCGAGCAGCCGGCGCGTCTGCGGCGGCAACTCGTCCAGGCTGGTACCCAGCACCTCATGGGCCAGCGCGTTGGCGCGCGCGATGTCGGCGGGGATCACCTCGATGTATTCGATGGCGGCATGGCCGGCCCCGGCACCGCCGGCCATGGTCCTGACCGGCCGTTGATGCTGGTGCAGCAAAGCGATGGCGTCGATCAGGGTCAAGTATTTCTCGTGGTCGCGGCGCGTGCGGGTGCGATCGTCGAGGAAGGTGAGCTGGTCGGCGTAGGGGTTGACCACGGCAAGGGTGCGCAGCAGGCGCTGAGCGTTCTGGTGCAGGTTGAGAAGGCGCGCCTTCTCCTGCCGCGCCTCAAGGCCGGCCAGGGTGCGCTTGGTGCGTTGCAGACGATGGATCGCGCGGGTCTGCTCACGGTCTTCATCCACCGACAGCACCAGGCAGCGGTTGAGCAACTCCTCGTCGATCTCGATGGCGGTGGTGGTGAGGAAGATCATCACCGGCCCCATCACCTTGTATTGCTGGGTCACCAGGTTGCCGGTGGCGGGGTCCTTGCCGGTGCTGGCGATGGTCAGTTCGCCTTCGCTCTGCAACAGCTTGAGCGCGTAGCTGGCACGGCTGGCGCCTTCTTCCTCGACGATGGCGAGGATCTTGTGTTGCAGGTTGGTCTCGCCCATGTAGAACAGGCTCTGCCCGGTCATGGCGCTGTACTTGATGCGCTCCTCCTCGGGCATCAGGGCCAGGATGGCGTCCATCAGCGAGGACTTGCCGGCCGCACTGGAGGATTGGATCACCACCGCCAGCGGATGGTCGAGCTTGCGCGATACGGCGGCGAGGTAGCCCACCAGCTTGTTGGTGGCCTCACCGACGATGCCGCAGGCGGCGAAGTCGGTGAGGATGCGCTCGATCAGGTCGGGGGATTTGAGCAAGGCCAGCGCCGCGGCACGTTCGGCCTCGTCCATGCCGGGCTGCGGCTCGGGGGCCAGGGCGCGGGCGATGGTCTGATCCTGCACCCCTTCGAGGGCCAGCAGCACGCGCCCCAGGTCGGCCTTGAGCAGGCGTTCATCGAGGCCGGTCTCGCGCGCGGCTTCGGCGCCGTAGTGCGCTCTCTGCCTGGCGCTGTAGAGGTCGAGGGTGTCGACGTGGAACAGCGCCGACGACCCCGCGCCTGCGCCGGGATCGCCACCGCCATCGCCCGCGCCACCGCCGACGCTCACCATCAGGTTGACCTTGAGCACATCGACGGCGAGGTTCTTCGCCAGCCCGCGCACGCGGTAGCGGCGCGCCGCTTCGCCGTCGCCCAGGGTGAGGGTCAGGTCTTTGTCGCCGACCTCGACCGGGATGTCGCGCGCCGGTGCCGGCATCGGACTGGCCGGCAAGGGGGCCGCAGCGGCGGCAGTGGGTACGACGACGGACGCAACGACGGGTGCAGCCGGTATCTCGACCACAGGCACCTCGGCCGCAGCAGGCCGGGCCGCTGGCGATGCCGGCGCCACGGTGGGCGCCACGGCGGGCACGGCAGCAGGCGCCGTGACAAGCGCCGCAGCGCTCGTGACCGCGCTCTTGGGCGCACCCTTGCCCAGCCACACGGCCTTGCGGATCACCAGACCCAAGGACTTCGCCGCCGGTGTCACCTTGAGGGCGTAGGCGTTGGCGTCCATGTCCTTGGGGAACTGGATGCGGAAGCATTCGATGCCCTCGGTCATCAGGCGCCCGGCCAGCTTCTCCGCCGCGCGCTCGCCCGGCGCGTCGCGGTCGTAGGCGATCAGCACGCGCTCGGTGCCGTGCGCCTTGAAGGCGTCCAGCATCTGGTCGGTGAAACCTTCGATGCCGTAGCTGGCGGCTACGTTGCGATAGCCGGCGCACCAGAACGTGAGGGCGTCGAGCAGGGCTTCGCAGAGGATGATTTCCCGGCTCGCGGCCAAGGCCTCGACGTTCCACACGCCGCGGTGCGGCCCCGGCAGGTACAGGTGCTTCGGGGTGCCGGCGCGCAGGTCGTCGCGGATCTTGCGGCCGTACAGGCCGCTGACGTGGCCGGTCGGATCCAGCACGGGCACGATGAGGCTGCCGTTGAAGTGTTCGTGGCCGCTCTCGCGGTACAGGCCGAGCCTTTGCAGGCGGGTCCGTATCAGTTCGCCGGCGACACGGTTCTTCTCCGGCAGGCGTAGCCCCAGGGTGCGGTTGGCATAGCCGAGCTTGAAGCGCTCGATGGCCTCCACGTGGTCGAGGCCGCGCGCCTTGAGGTAGGCCTGCGCTTCGGGGGATTGCTTCAAGGTCTCGGCGTAGTAGTCCGTCACCTGGTCGAGTAGCGCCTGGTCGTCGGCGTCGAAGGCGACCGGCGCCGCCAGCTTGGGCACCGTCGAGCGTTTCACCGCGCGCGCGCCCGGCGACGCGGCGGGCACCGCGTCAGCGGCTAAGGAGGAAGCGGGTAGCGGCGCGGCGCCTTCGCGCAGGATCTCCACCGCGTGGCGGAACGAGACGCCTTGCAGTTTCATCACCCAGTCGATCGGCCCGCCCCCGGCGCCGCAGCCGAAGCAGTGCCACAGGTTCTTGGCCGGGGTGAGGGTGAGCGAGGGTTGGTCGTCCTGGTGGAACGGGCAGCGGCCCAGGCGGTCTTTGCCCGACTTCACCAGGACGATGCCGGCGCCTTCGGCTAAGCGCTCGACCGAGACTTCTTCCTTTAGCCGCTCGATTTCACTCTCGGGAATGCGCGCCATCCGGTCCTCACCTGTGGTCAAACCCTGTCAAGGGGGTTTGCAAATAAATAACTGCCGCGTATATTACTCACATTGTGAGTATCGTCAACTGCATTCCTTAAATCCGCCCTTATGCTGTCGCCTCCGCAACCGTTCATGTCCATGACGTCCATGACTTCCGACGACGAGGCGTTCTTCAAGGCGCTGGGCGTGCGCATCGCCGAGCTGCGCCGCGAGCAGGGTTTGAGCCAGCAGGCGATCGCCGATCAACTCGGCATCGCGCAGCAGACTTACGCGCATTACGAGGTGGGGCGCGCGCGCATGCCGGTGTCGCTGTTGCCGGAGTTGGCGCGGCTCTTCGGAGTGGCGGCTGATGAACTCTTGGGCCTGCGCAACGGGGCCGGCAAGCGCGGCCCGGCGCCGAAGTTCCAGAAACAACTCGAACGCATCGCGCAGTTGCCCAGGGCGCGACAGCAGGTCGTCATGCAGATGCTCGATGGGGTCCTCGCGCAACGCGCGCGGTAACCCCGCCCTCGCCGCGCCCCACAGGATCAGCGGCGACCGCTACAAATCACAACGCCCGCATTGCGGGCGTCGGGGGGATGCTTCTCTCTTTCGAAGAGCTATTCAAGCAGACGCATATCCATCGGCCGACCCGTGTAATCAATCAAAGTAAGGCTCACCGTCCGCCCAGCAAACTTGCACGTCGGGTTCGCGTCCCGATAAGTACTGTTGCACGAATTTGAGTGCCGATTCGATCGCGTTCACCAAATCAACACCTCGAATATCGTCACGTCTCTCTAGCAAACCGAGTATGGCCACTGGGCACGCTGCTTCGACGCCGGCCTCAGTCCAATAAGGTTTTCCGATCTGTATCTTGATTTCTCGTCGCGCGCCACTAGCCGCTTCCACGAGAATCAAGGTCCGCTCCGCGACTAGGTCAAACTCTGATGACATGGATGTCCTACTTACAGTTCTTCAAGCACTGTCCGTACAAATCAGCAGCACGCTCATAGCATTGCGCGCGCCCTTTCGCCGTCGGACTCATCTTGCAGATTCGAATCTGATCGTTGTACGCCACGTCACACTTCCGCCGACACTCCTCCGCATCGTCCTTACAGGCATTGAGCACAACATTGCCAATAATCCCCAAAGGCAGCAAGAACGGGGGCAGAGTCGGTAAGCCAAAACTCGGCAAGTGCGGACTCGCCGACCTGGGACCAGGTTCGAACGGATCCATTGACCTTGATGATTCAAGGCCAGAAGGCGGTGGCAAGATCGGTAATGGAATGCCACCAGGACCCGGAACTACGCCCTGCAATCCCTCTGGATCAACCCTTGCCAGCGGGTTCCCATTGACATAGCTGTAGGTGTTCAGCCCCCC
>CAYYFR010000123.1:0-17077 GCA_964470865.1 uncultured Burkholderiales bacterium
ATGTTCTGAGGGGAGGGATCCGCGCAGACGCCGGCGCCCAACAAATCTGGGGGCGAGTGGATACTTCCGCGACGAACTCTACTTCGCCACGCAGAACGGCCAGCCAGCCGAATTGGCATTCGGTTTTTCGGTCGTAGCAGAAGGGAATATCAACACAAACGGCGGATTCGCACAGATGTCCTTGTCCCTGTCCAGTTTTTACACACCGGACTATCGGTTCTTACTGGATGGTCTGCAAGTGATGAACCAGACGACGCCGGGTACGTTCTCGACCTCGACGACTGCGACGCTTCGCTCAACGGGTGAAAATTACCCGGACTATCTGGTTCAAAGCGGCAGTTACGTGCCTATTTCGGTGGGCTTGAGCGGGCGGGTTCTGGACGCAAATCTGTCCTGGGGCGATACCGTCAGACTCGCTTCGGTGCACGCTTACCAGCAAGGACGCGAACTCGGCGTCTCGGAATTCACGATTCTGAGCAGCAACGCCGAGCCCAATTTCAGTGCGTTCGCGCATGTCATGGCGGTCGCGGAACCGGGGTCTTACGCGATGTTGCTTGCCGGCCTTGGACTTATAGGGTTTGCTGCGCAGCGCCGGAAGCAAAACAGGTCGCCGGCTGGTCCCCCACCGCCTCTGGCGAGGCACGCGCGTTCCTTTACAGTGCCGGCGTCATGACCGACCTCGGTTCTCTCGGTGGCGGCGGCAAAGCCAATGGCATCAGGCCGATCGGGGCATCTTGATTCCGGTGCCAGGTGGGTCGTGCAGCAATCGCGCCAATGCCTCTGCTTGCAGGCGGACTCGGCGCTCTCCGACAACCTTTAGCTGAAGGAGGTACGTCATGGGTAGCGTTCAACCGATGGTCGATTCATGGATTTCCACTTCCCGCAGTGCGTGCGCGACATGCAGCTCGCGCCCGGATTGCATTCCCGCCGGCCTCAACGCGCGCGAACTGGCGCGCCTGGAGGGTTTGATCACACCGCGCCATCGCGTGCGGCGCGGCACCTATCTGAGCCGCGCCGGCACGGAATTGCCGGCCTTGTCCGCCCTGCGCTGCGGTTCGCTGAAAAGCACCGTCACCGATCAGGAGGGGCGTGAACAAATCATCGGCTTTCACCTGCCCGGCGAATTGCTCGGGCTCGACGGCATCGCCTCCGGCCACCACACAAGCGACGTGGTCGCGCTCGAGGACAGCGAGGTCTGCAGGTTTCCGTTCGCCCAATTGCAGGAATTGAGCCGCGAGATCCCAACGCTGGCACAGCGCCTGCGCCGCCTGATGAGTCGTGAGCTCGAGCGCACGCATCGCGTGATGCTGGTGCTGGGCAGCATGCGCGCCGAGGAACGCGTCGCCACTTTCCTGCTCGACCTGGCCGCCCGCCTGCACGCACGCGGCTACTCCGAAACACAACTCCTGCTGCGCATGACGCGCGCCGAGATCGGCAGCTATCTCGGCTTGAAGCTCGAAACCGTGAGCCGCACGTTTTCCAGCTTCCAGCGCGATTCGATCATCGACGTGCAAGGCAAGGATATCCGCATTGTCGATGCCGAAAAGCTGAAGTCGCTGGCGGCCAGCGGTGCCTCGCCGCAATGTGCGGCGCCCGCCACCCGCGAGGCCGAGATCATCATGAACAGGTTTCCACCGCAGCGGGCGGCGCAGAAGGGCGTAGCTTCCATTGCGACGCATTGAGGAGCGTTGGGAAACCTGCTTCAATTCAACAACAGGCAGCTTCAGGGCCGAATGCCGTCAACACCGGGCCGGCGCCGCGCGCAGTTGTTGCAGGCACCTCAACGCCGGCAGGCGTTTCAGTGCTTCCGTTCCAGACACGGACTTGGCAGGTGCTATCGCGCGATGCTGATAAAGTACGCATCGATCAAACCGCGCCACCTTGCACCAAGTGCGCTGTGACCAGCCCGCCTAAGGAGAACGCCATGGAAAGCAGACGCTACTTCGTCCACGAATCTGAAATCACCCCCTACAGCCCGGCCAATCATGACGAAACAGTCAACCGCCGCCTGATCGGCCCGGAGACGGTTGGCGCGAAGCACGTCGAGGTGGTGCTTGGCACCGTCGGCGGCCCGCTCGGCGGCCCGGGCGGTGGCGCGCTGGCGCACAAGCATCCCGGCATCGAACAGGTGTGCTACATGCTGTCCGGGCGCGCCCGCGCCGAGATCGATGGCCAGGTGCGCGAACTGGGTCCCGGCGACACCTGTTTTTTTCCCGCCGACATGGTGCATGTCTTCACGCGCATCAGCGAAGAGCCGGTCAGGGTGCTGGTGATTTATTCGCCGCCCTATGGTGAATCGAAGGACAAAGGCGTCGCCGCGTAAGGTGATCGCGGCGCCCGACCGCCCGGTGCCGACCGGATGAACGGGCTGTTCTTTCCGGCCGCGTTCGCGCCGGGTGCAGATGCACTCGCAGCACGCGGCGGCAACACCTGCCTGCGGGTATTCAACGAGAGCCTCCTGATCGGCGGCCGGGTCGCGACGTGGCGGCCGATGCAGGTGCTCCTGCGCGACTGCTGGCCATTGGTTCGCCGGGGCAGGATCTACCGCAGCCTGGGCGCCGCGATCGTCTGCGTCCCGCAGGCAAAACACGCGGCGCCACAGCAGCGATTGCGGAGCTGACGTGCAGGTCGCCGATGCATTGACGCTGACACGGCAGTTTCTTGCCGAGTTGCACCCCGGCGCCGCCATCAGGCGCCCGCTCACGCTCGACAGCAGCCTCGATGCCGACCTCGGACTCGACAGCCTGTCGCGGGTGGAACTGGCGGTACGCATCGAGCGCGCCAGCGGCGGACATCTGCCGGAACAGGCCCTGGGCACGGCGGTGACGCTGCGCGACCTGCTGGCCGCACTCGAGAACGCCCCCGCGATCGCGCAAGCCGCGGCGCAGGCCGAGTTGCCCGCCCACTGGGGCACGCCGGCACAGGCGGCACCGCTCGAGGCCGCGACGCTTGTCGATGTGCTCGACTGGCACGCGCGCGCGCACCCCGACCGGGTGCAGATCATCTACCTGGACGACAGCGGCGAAACCCGCATCACTTATGCGCAACTGCGGCGCGCGGCCGAGCGAGTGGCCGCCGGCCTGCAGCGCGCCGGCCTCTTGCCGCGCCAGACGGTGGCGATCATGCTGCCCACGTCGCCTGAATACTTCCACGCCTATTTCGGCATCCTGCGCGCGGGCGGCATTCCGGTGCCGATCTATCCGCCGGCGCGCGCCTCGCAGATCGAAGAGCACGTGCGGCGCCATGCCGGCATTCTTGCCAATGCCGAGACCTCACTGCTCATCACCGTGCCCGAGGCGCGCGCCGTGGCGCGCCTCCTGGAAGCGCGCGTGGCGGGCTTGCGTCGGGTCGTGACGGTGCCTGAACTTGCGGCCGGCAGCGGCGCGCCGCAGGCGGTGGCGATCCGCCGCGACGACATTGCCTTGATCCAGTACACCTCGGGCAGCACCGGCGACCCCAAGGGGGTGGTGCTCAGCCACGCCAACTTGCTGGCGAACATCCGCGGCATCGGCCAGATGACCGGCCTTGCTGCCGACGACGTGTTCGTCAGCTGGCTGCCGCTGTATCACGACATGGGGCTGATCTGCGCCTGGCTTGCCAGCCTCACCTTCGCCGCACCGCTGGTGGTGATGTCGCCGCTCGGATTTCTCGCGCATCCGCAGCGCTGGCTGCAGGCCATCGCCCGCTATCGCGGCACCATCTCGGCGGCACCGAATTTCGCCTACGATTTGTGCGTCAAGCGTATCGACGATGCACAGATCGAAGGCCTGGACCTTTCCTCATGGCGCATCGCCGCCAACGGCGCCGAGCCGGTGATGCCCGAGACCCTGCGCCGCTTTGGCGAACGCTTCGCTCCCTACGGCTTCAACCCTGCGGCGCTGACACCGGTGTATGGCCTGGCCGAGTGCACGGTCGGCCTGTTGTGCCCGCCGCTGGGCCGCGGGCCGCGCATCGACCGCGTGCGTCGCGGCCCCTTCAGCACCGGCGGCCATGCCCTGCCCGCCAGTGCCGATGACGCCACGGCCCTGCAGTTCGTTTCCTGCGGGGTGGCCATGCCAGCACATCAGGTGCGCATCGTCGACAGCAATGGCCGCGAGTGCAGCGAGCGCATCGAGGGCCGGCTGGAGTTCAGGGGGCCTTCGGCCACCAGCGGCTACTACCGCAACCCCTCGGGCACGCGGCAACTGATAAACGGCGTCTGGCAGGACAGCGGTGACCGCGCCTATGTGGCCGGCGGCGAAGTGCATCTCACCGGCCGCATCAAGGACATCATCATTCGCGCCGGCCGCAACATTTATCCGCATGAGCTCGAAGATGTAGTGGGTGCCATCGATGGCGTGCGGCGCGGTTGCGTGGCGGTGTTCGGCAATACCGATACCGGCAGCGGCACCGAGCGCCTGGTGGTGCTGGCCGAAACGCGGCTGACCCAGGCCACAGGCGCCGCCGCGCGGGAGGCGCTGCACGCCAGGATTGTCGATGCGACGCTGGCGGTTCTGGGAGAAGCGCCCGACGACGTGGTGCTGGCGCCGCCGCACACGGTACTCAAGACCTCCAGCGGCAAGATCCGCCGTGCCGCCTGCCGCGAACTCTACGCATCCGGTCGAATTGGTGCGCGTGCGCCGCCGGTCTGGTGGCAAGCGGTGCGCCTGGCGGCCGGTTCGCTGGGTCCGTTACTGCGCCGACATGCGGCCGCCGCCGCCGACCTGGCCTACGGGCTCTACGTCGCCCTGCTGTTCGGCCTGATCGCGCCGACGACCTGGCTCCTGACGGCCGCAGCCCCGCGCCCCGCACTGGCATGGCGCATCAACCGCGTGGCCACTCGGGTTTTTCTCAGGCTGAGCGGTATCCGCCTTGCGGTGCATGGGTTGGAGCACTTGCCGCGCACGCCCTGCGTGCTGGTGGCCAACCACGCCAGCTACCTCGATGCAGTGGTGTTGTGCGCGGCCATACCGATGCACTTCGCCTTCGTGGCCAAGCGCGAGTTGCTCGAACACCCGATCAGCCGCATCTACCTGCGGCGCCTGGGGACGCAGTTCGTCGAACGCTTCGACGCCCGCCAGAGCATCGAGGACGCGCGGCGCCTGGGTGCGGCGGTGAAAGCCGGCGCCTCGTCGGGCTTTTTTCCCGAGGGCACCTTCACGCGCGCCGCCGGATTGGGCCCGTTCCGCCTCGGGGCTTTCGTGGCAGCGGCGGCGGCCGGCGTGGCGCTGCTGCCGGTGGCCATCCGCGGCGCGCGCTCGGTGTTGCGCGACGGTGAGTGGCTGCTGCGACGCGGCCCCATCGAGGTGAACATCGGCCGCCCGTTGGCGCCCTCCGCTGCCGCCGCGGACGACTTTGCGGCCGCAGTGGCGTTGCGCGACGCGGCGCGCGCGCACATCCTCGCGCATTGCGACGAGCCCGACGCCGCAGCCAATTCCCGAGGATCGCATGATTCATGACAAAAGCTTGCCTCGGGCGAGGTTGTCATGTTTTCGGCAACGATTAAAACGGTTGCCGGTACGCGCTTGCACGGCGAACCGCGGCTGCGCGCCCGGGCCGTGGTTGGCCTTTTTGAGCGCGTCAAGCGCAGGCTGCCAGCCCTGACTTTCTGCCCGCGACCGCGCCGCTGCGGCAAGGCCGCGCCGATACCGATTGCGTAACCGGCGGCCTCCGTGGCAGACTGGATCAAACGTGGAATGGTCGGGCTCTGCCGCGCCGTACCTCACCACGTTGCCCCGCTCCCATGCCTTTGTGCCACCCCGAGGAATCTGCCATGCCCCACCCGTTCGCCAAGACCGTGAAAACCTTCATGGCCGGCAAGAAGTCGCTCAAATTGCATTCGCTGCCCGAACTGGCCAGGCAATTCCCGAGTGTCGGGCGCCTGCCGCTATCGATTCGCATCGTGCTGGAGTCGGTGCTGCGCAATTGCGACGGCAAGAAAGTGACAGCGGAGCATGTGCGGCAACTGGCGAACTGGCAGCCGCAGGCGCAGCGGGTCGACGAGATTCCGTTCGTCGTCGCCCGCGTGGTCTTGCAGGATTTCACCGGCGTGCCGCTGTTGGCCGACCTGGCGGCGATGCGCAACGTCGCCGCCGACTTGGGCAAGAACCCCAAGACGATCGAGCCATTGGTGCCAGTGGACCTGGTGGTCGACCATTCGGTGATGATCGACCACTACGGCGGCCGCGATGCGCTCGATCTCAACATGAAGCTGGAATTCAAGCGCAACCAGGAACGCTACGAGTTCATGAAATGGGGCATGCAGGCCTTCGATACCTTTGGTGTGGTGCCCCCCGGCTTCGGCATCGTGCACCAGGTCAACCTGGAATACCTGGCGCGCGGGGTGTTCCAGAAAGACGGCATGGCCTACCCCGATACGCTGGTCGGCACCGACAGCCACACCACCATGATCAATGGCATCGGCGTGGTCGGCTGGGGTGTGGGCGGGATCGAGGCCGAGGCAGCCATGCTGGGCCAGCCGGTTTATCTGTTGACGCCTGACGTGGTCGGCTTCGAACTCACCGGCCGCCTGCGCGAAGGCGTCACCGCCACCGACCTGGTGCTCACCGTAACCGATATCCTGCGGCGCGAAAAGGTGGTGGGCAAGTTCGTCGAATTCTTCGGTGCCGGCACCCGCTCGCTGGCCCTGCCCGACCGTGCCACCATCGCCAACATGGCACCCGAGTACGGTGCCACCATGGGCTTTTTTCCGGTGGATGAACGCACCATCGAATACTTCAAGGGTACAGGCCGCAGCACGCATGAGATCGATGCGTTCGAGGCCTATTTCAAGACGCAGGGCATGTTCGGGGTGCCGCTGGCAGGTCAGATCGACTACAGCAGCGTGGTCAAGCTCGACCTGGGCTCGGTGGTGCCTTCGCTGGCAGGTCCCAAGCGGCCGCAGGACCGCATCGAGATCACGCACCTGGCATCGAAATTCACCGAATTGTTCTCGCAACCGATCGCCGACAATGGTTTCAACCAGCCGGCGGCGCGCCTGACGCAGACCTTTCCCGCCGGCGCAGGCGTGCGGGTCAGGAGCGGTGACATCCTGATCGCCGCGATCACCTCCTGCACCAACACCTCCAACCCGGGCGTGTTGCTGGCCGCCGGCCTGTTGGCCAAGAAGGCCGTCGAAGCCGGTTTGAGCGTGGATGCCAGGATCAAGACCTCGCTGGCGCCGGGATCGCGCATTGTCACCGAGTATCTGACCCGCGCCGGACTCCTGCCCTACCTTGAAAAACTCGGCTTCGCGGTGGCCGCCTACGGCTGCACTACCTGCATCGGCAATGCCGGCGACCTGACGCCGGAAATCAACGCCGCCATTATCGACAACGACCTGGTCTGCGCTGCGGTGCTCTCGGGCAATCGCAACTTCGAGGCCCGCATCCACCCCAACCTGAAGGCCAATTTCCTCGCCAGCCCACCGCTGGTGGTGGCCTATGCGATTGCCGGCAACGTCACCGTCGACCTGATGACCCAGCCGGTAGGCAAGGGCACGGCTGGCCGCGACGTCTACCTGGGCGACATCTGGCCCTCGTCCGACGAGATCTACAAACTGATGAAGTTCGCCATGGACCCGGCGGCCTTCAAGGCCAATTACGACAAGGTCAGGAGCGAGCCCGGAAAACTGTGGAACGCCGTCAAGGGCGTCAAGGGTCAGGTCTACAACTGGCCAAAGTCGACCTACATCGCCAAGCCGCCTTTCTTCGACAGCTTCAGCATGCAGCCGCCAGCAACCGAGGCCGGCGTCAAGGGCGCGCAGATCATGGCCCTGTTTGGCGATTCCATCACCACCGACCACATCTCGCCGGCCGGATCGATCAAGGCAGCCACGCCAGGCGGCAAATACCTGATCGAACATGGCGTGGCCCAAGGCGACTTCAATTCCTACGGCAGCCGGCGCGGCAATCACGAGGTGATGATGCGCGGCACCTTCGCCAACGTGCGCATCAAGAACCTGATGATTCCCGCCGGACGCGACGGTTCGCGCGAGGAAGGCGGCGTAACCCTGTTTCAGCCCGGCGGCGAAAAGATGTTCATCTACGATGCGGCCATGAAGTACATAGCCGAAGGCACGCCGACGATCATTTTCGCCGGCGAGGAGTACGGCACCGGTTCATCGCGCGACTGGGCTGCAAAGGGCACCCAGTTATTGGGCATCAAGGCGGTGGTGGCCAAGAGCTTCGAGCGCATTCACCGCTCGAATCTGGTCGGTATGGGTGTGCTGCCACTGCAGTTCAAGCCCAGCGACTCCTGGCAAAGCCTGGGCTTGAGCGGCCGCGAAAGCATCGACGTATTGCTGGAAGGCGAAATCAGGCCGTTGTCGGAAGCCCGGCTGGTGGTGCGCGATACCTACGGCAATGCGCGCAACGTCACGGTGATCCTGCGCATCGATACCGCCATCGAGGTCGACTACTACAGGCACGGCGGCATCCTGCCCTATGTTCTGCGGCAGTTGCTGGCTGCATGACCAAAAACGCTTGCCAGGCTCTGCTGCAAGAGTATGCGCTCCCGGCGTTTGTTGCGGAGCGCTGTTGCCACAGGACACGCCGGGTCAAGTCGCGCGTTCGCGCCGGACTGCAACAACCAACGCATCGAGAGGGCAAGCAACATGGATATCTTCGCGCATGCCTTGTGGGCTGGCGCCGCCGTCGTGTTCGCCGGCCGGCGCCGGGTCATCAGGCCGCGCACGGCCATGCTCACAGTCGCGCTGGCGGCGGCACCGGATGTGCCTCATCTGTTGCCGGTCGTCGGCTGGTCGATGTTCGGCGGTGGCGGCGCCTTGGCGGTGGGCCGCTACGCCAACGCGTTGCCGGGCCAGGAACCGGTCATGCCAGCCATGGTCGAGACGCTTTCGCACACCCTGCACTGCACTTTTCACAGTGCGCTCGTTGCAGGCTTGGTCACCGTGCTTTTGTGGGCCTGGCTGCACTCGCTGTGGCTGCCGCTTGCGGGATGGTGGTCGCACGTAGTCATCGACGTATTCACCCATTCGGCCGACTACTATCCATCGCCGGTGCTGTACCCGATCACGCGCGCGGGTTTCGACGGGATAGCCTGGAACACGCCGCTGTTCATGTTGATGAACTACCTTGCACTGGCGGCGGCTTGGCTATGGTTGTGGCGGGACTGGCGTCGGAAGTGCCGTCGGACCTGACGGTTCGCGCGCGCCTCAAGATGTTCAACGGCGGAGCGCCGCGTGCTTGGGTGCGGCTGTCAATCGCGTGGTCTGGAACAGCACGCTCAAGGGGCTGCTGATCACGCTGTCGCCGGGCGGGTAGACGACGTCGATGGCGATGACGATCGTAGCACCCATCGCGCGTGCGGTGGCGGTCGGCGGCGGGCTTATCAGGCCGCCGTCGACGTACAACCCGTCGCCAAGAAGCACCGGCGCGACTACGCCGGGCACGGCGCTCGAGGCGCGCACTGCCGCCCCTGTGTCGCCGGAGAGCACCAGTGCCAGCGGGCGCGGCGACGTTAATGGTCGCGGGGCTACGGCTCGCGGTTCGTTCCCTATCGGCGCCGGGCGCGGCATCCAGGCAGTGCAACCGCACAGCGCCCACGCGATGGCAGCCAATGTCGCGCGCGAAAGCCACGTTGTGTGGCGGGGCGCGCCACTGGTCGCGCTGCGGGTCCGGCGGTCTTCGATCATTTGCCAGGATCCATAGCTACGGCGGGTGCCGCTGCGGCGCCAGGCGCCAGCGACGGGCCTGGCGGCGCGATGGCCGGCGACATCGCCGCCCGATCGATCTGCGTTTGCGCGCATGGCTTTTCACCACGCGCCAGGCGGTAGCTGATGTCGTCCAGCGCTTTCGCGATCGCACGCTCGGCGCGGGCGGCGTTTTGCTGCGCGCCGGTGTACTCCCGGTTCTGGTTGATTAGGGGTTGCGGCGGCGCGTCGTCGGTGACGGCCAGTTCACGCTCGACGCGGCGTTCACGCGGGCAAAGCACGCTCAAGGTAAGTTCGATCGCGCTCAACATTGGCGGGCCGTCGGTGGTGCTTTTGGCGCCAAGCCAGGTGGTGTAGCTCTCGATGTAGCCGCGCACGCCCGCATCGACCTTGTCGGCGATGGTTTTTTCGTACAGCACCAGCTTGACCGGCCGCAAGCGCAGGATCACATCCGGCAGCGGCGCGCCGGGCAGCGCCAGCAACAGGGGATCGGGGTCGATCAAGTTGAAGCAGCGGCTTTGCTCCGCCAGCTTTCTGGCGGTGGCGTGCCACGCCGGTATCTTCAAGTACCGCCAACGTTCGGCGGCGTCGGCCGGCGTGTTGTACGGGTCGTCCGTCACCATCGCGGTCAGCAGGGGCGTGGCGCAAATGGCGCTGCGCGGCGGCGCGGCAGGCGCATCGATCTTTACCGGTGGAGCCGCCGAGGGTGTGTCGGTAAAAGTCGGCTGCGCCGACGCGGCACAGGAAATCGCCAGAACATAAAGCCCGCAAAGGAATTTCATGCCACAACTCCTCCCACGGCCGGTGCGACCGCAGCCTCGATGCTTGTTCGGCGCCGCATCAGCTTGTACGCCGCGGGTATCACGAACATGGAGAGCAGCGGCGCGCTCAGCATGCCGCCCACCATCGGCGCGGCGATACGCTGCATGATCTCGGCCCCGGTGCCGGTCGAGAGCATCACCGGGATCAGGCCGGCGACGATGACCGCGATGGTCATGGTCTTGGGCCGCACCCGCTGCACCGCGCCGGCTTCGATGGCGGCGTCGAGACTGTGCGCGTCGAAGGCGCCCGCGTGGCGCTCGACGGCCTGCTTGAGGAACAGCAGCATCACCACACCGAATTCGGCGGCGACGCCGGCCAAGGCGATGAAGCCGATCGCGCTCGCCACCGAGAAGTTGTAATCGAGCGCCCACATCAGCCAGAAACCGCCTGACAAGGCCAGTGGCAGTGTCGCCATGATGAGAAGGGCCTCGCCGGCGCGCCCGAAGATGATGTAGAGCAAGACGAAAATGATCAGCAGTGTGAACGGCACCACCACCGTCAGGCGCTCCTTGGCGCGCTCCAGGTATTCGAACTGGCCCGACCAGGCCAGCGAATAGCCGGGGGTCAAGGCGACCTCCCTGGCCACCGCGCGCCGCGCATCGTCGACCACCGCGACCAAGTCGCGGCCGCGTATGTCGACGTAAATCCAGCCCGACAGGCGCGCGTTTTCGCTCTTGAGCATCGGCGGGCCGTCTTCCACCTTGACTTCGGCCACCTCTCCCAGGGTGATGTAGGCGCCGCGCTCGGTGATGATGGGCAACTGGCGCAGCTTTTCGACCGAATCGCGCAGTTCGCGCGGGTAGCGCAGGTTGACCGGAAAGCGCTGCCGTCCCTCGATGGTCTCGGTCACGTTTTCGCCGCCGATGGCCGCCGCGACTATGCCCTGCACATCGGCGATGTTCATGCCGTAACGCGCGGCCTTTGCACGATCGATGTTGATGTCTACATAGCGCCCGCCCGAGAGGCGCTCGGCCAAGGCCGAACTCACGCCCGGCACGTTCTTGACGGCACGCTCGATATCGGCGGCGATGCGGTCGATCTCCTTCAAGTCGGCGCCGGCCACCTTGATGCCCAGGGGCGACTTGATGCCGGTGGCGAGCATGTCGATGCGGTTGCGGATCGGCGGGATCCAGATGTTGGCCAGGCCCGGCAGGCGCGTCACGCTGTCGAGCTCCTCGATGAGCTTGTCCATGGTCATGCCGGGTCGCCATTCGGACTTCGGCTTGAACTGGATCGTGGTCTCGACCATTTCCAGCGGCGCCGGATCGGTCGCGGTCTCGGCGCGCCCGATCTTGCCATGCACGCTCTTGACCTCTGGCACGCTTTTGATCAAGCGGTCGGTCTGCTGCAACAGTTCGGCGGCCTTGGAAGGGGAAATGCCGGGCAGCGCCGAGGGCATGTAGAGCAGGTCGCCTTCGTCCAGCGGCGGCAGGAATTCGCCGCCGACCCGGGTGGCCGGATAGAACGTGGCCGCTGCCCCGAGCGCAGCGAGTACCAGCGTGGCCTTCGGCCATGCCAGCACCGCGCGCAATACAGGCCGGTAGACCGCGGTGAAAAAGCGGTTCAGGAAGATCGCGTTCTCTTTCGGGATGCGCCCGCGGATCCAGTAGCCCATGAGCACCGGCACCAGCGTGACCGACAGCCCGGCGGCAGCGGCCATCGCATAGGTCTTGGTATAGGCCAGCGGGCCGAACAGGCGCCCCTCTTGTGCCTCGAGCGCGAACACCGGCACGAACGAGAGCGTGATGATGAGGAGCGAGAAAAACAGCGCCGGCCCGACTTCGGCGGCGGCATCGGCGATCACGGTCCAGCGTTCTTCGCCGGCCGGTTTCGCACCCGCATGGAGCATCTCCCATTCTTCGAGGTGCTTGTGCGCGTTCTCTATCATCACGATGGCTGCATCGACCATCGCGCCGATGGCAATCGCGATGCCGGCCAAGCTCATGATGTTGGCGTTGATGCCCTGGTGGCGCATGACGATGAAGGCGATGAGGACGCCTAACGGCAAGGTGATCACCGCGACCAGCGCCGAGCGCAGGTGGTAGAGAAACAGTGCGCAGACGATTGCTACGACGATGAATTCCTCCACCAGCTTGTCGCGCAGGTGCGTGACCGCGCGCTCGATCAAACCTGTGCGGTCGTAGGTCTCGACGATTTCGACACCTTTGGGCAGCGAGGATTTGAGCGAGGTGATCTTGGCCTTCACCGCCTTGAGAGTTTCAAGCGCATTCTTGCCCGAGCGCATCACCACGATGCCGCCGGCTACTTCACCTTCGCCGTCGAGTTCGGAGATGCCGCGCCGCATCTCCGGACCCACCTGGACGCGCGCGACGTCCTTGAGCAGTACCGGCGTGCCGCTGTCGGATACGCTCAAGGGAATGGCGCGAAAATCCTCGAGCGTCTTCAGGTAGCCGCGCGCGCGCACCATGTATTCGGCTTCGCCCAGCTCAAGCACCGAGCCGCCGGTCTCCATGTTGGCGTTGCGTATTGCAGCGACGATTTTTGCGTGCGGCATGTTGTAGGCGCGCATGGCGGCCGGGTCGAGCACGATCTGGTATTGGCGCACCATGCCGCCGATGCTCGCCACTTCGGCCACGTTGGGCACGGTTTTGAGCTCGTACTTGAGAAACCAGTCCTGCAGCGCGCGCAGTTGCGCCAGGTCGTGCGCGCCGCTGCGGTCGACCAGCGCGTATTGGTAGATCCAGCCGACCCCGGTCGCGTCCGGCCCCAGCGCCGGCTTGGCCTGGGCCGGCAGGCGCGCCTGCACCGTGTTTAAGTATTCGAGCACGCGCGAACGCGCCCAGTACGGGTCGGTGCCGTCGTCGAACAGCACGTAGACGAAGGAGTCGCCGAAAAAAGAATAGCCGCGCACGGTCTTGGCGCCCGGCACCGACAGCATCGTGGTGGTGAGCGGATAGGTGACCTGGTCTTCGACGATTTGCGGCGCCTGACCTGGATAAGTAGTGCGGATGATCACCTGGGTGTCCGAAAGGTCGGGAATCGCGTCCAGCGGGGTGTTCATCACCGACCACACGCCCCAGGCGGCGCAGATGAGGGCGGCGATGAGCACCAGGATGCGGTTCGCGATCGACGCGCGAATGAGCGCGGCGATCATTTTTTCGCCTCCGGCCTGGCGGGGGGCGGCGCGAGTGGCGCGATGCGGGTGATGCGATAGTCGCCGTCCTTGTCTTCGACGAAACTGAAGTCGACCTTGTCGCCGCGGGCCACATTGCGCGGCAGGCCGCCCTTGGGCGCCTTGAAGTCCATGGTCATCTCGGGCCATTTGATCGACGCGATCGGGCCGTGCGACAGGGTGACGGCGTCGCCGGCGATTTTCTCGACCCGCGCTTCGCCGCGATGCTCGGCGCCCTTGGGCGGCGGCGTGCCGGCGGCGGCGCTTTTGGTGGCATCGACCACGGGCGCGGCGGCCGCCCCCAGACCCTTCAAGCTGGCCTCGGAATCGAACAGGAACTGGCCCGACACCACCACCCGTTCGCCGGCCGAGAGGCCGCGCACGACCTCGGTCACGTCCTGGCCGTCCACGCGCGCCTCCATGCCGGTTTCGATGACGCGCTGGGCGAAGCGTCCGTCCGCCAGCGCGAGCATGACGAGCTTGCGCGCGCCGGTCGCAATGACCGCCTCGGATGGCACCACGAGGGCGCGTCGCGCCGCCTCGCCCGTAATCGACAGGGTGGCGAACATGCCGGGCTTGAGAACACCGTCCGGGTTGGCGATGCGGATGCGCGCGCGCACCGTGCGGGTGGCCGGATTGACCTCAGGCAAGAGCGCGGCGACGACTCCTTTCAAGGTCTTGCCGGCCAGCGCGGGCGTGCGCAGCGTCACGGCGCTGCCCACGCGAACAGCCGCGATCGCAGCTTCAGGCACGTCGGCCAGCACCCACACGGTAGCGAGGCTGGCGATGCGAAACAGCGTCACGCCGGGCGAGACCTGCATGCCTTCGCGCGCGAAGGCACCCATGGCCGCGTTCATGTCCGTTCCCAGAGGCAGCAGCACACCGGCGGCCGGGGCGGTAAGCGTTACGCGCGGATCGGCGCGGCCGTCGCGTTCCAGTGCGGCGATGTTCGCCTCGGGAATCCCCAGGTAGATAAGCCGCGCGCGCGCCGCGGCGGCGAGATCGGCGTTGCCGGGCTTGCGCACGGCCAGGTATTCCTCCTGCGCGGCGAGCCATTCGGGCGCGTAGATCGCCGCCAGCGGCGCGCCGCGTGCGACCGGGTCGTTGGGGGTGCGCGCGTAGAGCTTTTCTATCCAGCCGGTCACGCGTGCCTGTACGATCTCGATAGCGCTTTCGTCGAACGCCACGTTGCCGACCACCTCGATTGCGCGCGCGAGTTGCGTCATCTTCGCTTCAGCCGTGCGCGCCCCCAGGCTTTGCGAAGCCTGCGCACTGATCTTCACGCCCTCTTTCGGACCCTTGGCGTCGCCATCGTCATCGGCGTACACCGGCACCAGTTGCATGTCCATGAAAGGCGACTTGCCGGGCTTGTCGAACTTGCTCTGCGGGACCATCGGGTCGTGGTAGTAGAGGATCTTCTTGCCCGGCGGCGTCGGTGCCGCGGCCTGGCGGTCGAATTCGCGCATCTGGGCCTGCATGTTCGCGTACCACCAGCCGCCAGCGCCGCCGGCGGCCGCGAAGACGAGTGCAACGAGAAGGATGACTACGAGGCGCTGTTTCATTTCGTCACTCCCGTGTGGGCGCCGTGCGCGAAGTACTGCAACTGCGCCCAGGCACGGGCCGCGTCCTGCTCCAACTGCAATTGCGCCAGGCGGGTCTCCAGCCACTGGCGGCGCGCTTCGAGCAGATCGGCGAGTTTGCCGGCGCCGCCCTTGTAGGCGGCCAGCGCCTGGTCTATGCGGTCTTGGGCGAGGGGCAACAAGGTGTCGTCGAAGCCCGCGCGCCGCGTATTGGCGGCATCCCAGTCGGCCAGGGCCAGGCTGATCTCCAGCGCGTGCTGACGCTCTGCATCCTCGCGCCGTTGCTCGGCCGCCTGCTTTTGCGCCTGGCGCGCGCGCACTTCGGGGGCGATGCGCTTCTCGCCGAAGACTGGCAGGTCGATGGCGATGCCGAAAGAGACCATGTCGGTGAATTGGGCGCCACGCTTCTGGTAGGCCACTTCCCAGCCCCAATCGCCCTTTTCCTGCGCCTTCGCCTGGGCAATGCCGTTGTCGGCCTGCGCCTCGGCCTGCGCGAAGGCGGCCAGGTGCGGATGGCCGCCGGCGGCATAGGCGTGCCGTTCGAGGCGGGCGTCGGCGAGCTGCCACGGCGCCGGCGGGCGCGCCGCCAAGTCGCTGCCCAGGAGGCGCACCAGTTGCAATCCCGCGCGCGCGGCCAGCCGGGCGAATTCCGCGGCGCGATCATCGAGTGCACGCAACTGCGATTGCGCAGTCACCGCTTCGATCGGTTGCGCGCGCCCGGCACGCACCTGGCCGATGAGCACGTCGTAGGCTATGCGTGCCTCGCCCTTGAGTTCGTTGATCAGGCCAGTTGCGGCCTTCGCGTATTGGCGCTCGACGAACGACAGGGCGGTATCGCGGCGCAGCGCCAGGCGCGCGTCCTCGAGCATGGCCTCCTCACGCCTGGCATCGAGTTTGTGGGCCTGGGAGCGCAGCTCGCGCTTTTCTTCGCGCGGCATGTCACGCGCGATACCGATGCGGCGCATGGTCATGAAGTCGCGCCCGGTCGAGAACTTGTCGGCGCTTTCAATCGGCCAATTGTCCAGCCCGATCTTGAGCTTGGGGTCGGGCAGGGCGAGGGCCGATTCGGCCATCGCCGCGGCAGCCGTGACTTGCGATTTGCGCGCGTCGATGGCCGGCGCGTTGCGTTCGGCCAGCTGCATCGCCTCGAATACCGTGAGGGATGGGGCGGTCTCGCCAGCCAATTGCGCGTGGACCGACAGTGCGGCAGCCAAGAGCGCGGCGCCGCTACATCCGCGCGCGGCGCGGACCGGTGAAATATGAAGCATGAAGACCTCCGCTGGACAACTCAAACGTGCCGGGCGCGAGCGCGCACCGGCCGAAACGTGTCAGCGGAAGATCAAATGCGCAGGCGTTGGGTGAGACGGAACGGCGGCGGGCCGAGGATGCGCGCCGTGTCCGCATGCGCCGTGGCGGGCGATGTCGTGGCCGCCGGCGGCGACACGGTGATACAGCCGGTGGTCGATAGCGCCGGCAGCGGCAGCGCGCCATCTACCCCCACGCCGGCGTCGCCCGGCAGGCAATGCTTGAGTACCAGCGGTGCCGGGGCCTGGCCCAGCATGTCGCAGGGCTCCCCCGATGGCATGGTCGCCACGCCTGTGCCGCGCGGGTCAGCCGCCAATGCTGCACAGCCCATGAACGCGGTGGCCGCCTGTGCAAACAGCAGCAGGGCCAGGGTTAGCGCTGCGACGGTGCTGCTGCGAAAGGCGGTCAACGACATGCACAAAAGTATACGCTACGGGCCGTGGCGCCGGGCCGATGTGCGACAAGCCCTGCGCTACTATCGATGGCGTTGCGCGATCCTTTGAGCGCATTTGGCGAGCCTGTGCAGCGAGAGCCCGCGTTTGCAAGGCGTTGCTGGACGAAGCAGCCGCCCTGTCTTTGAATCGG
>CAYYFR010000124.1:0-16732 GCA_964470865.1 uncultured Burkholderiales bacterium
TGGTTCCGCGCCTCTTGTGATTCGCTCAGGCAAGCAGCCACGCAAAATGGCCCCGGGCAGTCGGCAGCTCCTTCAAGTTGCCAGGCGCGTGGTCGTTAAGGCACTGTGGCCCTTGGCCCTGCGATATCAACCGAATCGGATCTGGCGCGTTAAAGCCTTGGAGCCGGCGAATTGAAGGGCCAAGGCCACTTGAATTCGCCGGTTCGGCCCGGATATTGCTGAAGCAGGACAAGCCAGGGTCGCTGTCCTTTGCCATGAACCCGTCGCATAGCCCCAACCGGAGATCACCATGAGCATCCAGCTGCATTCGAACGCACCTGCGATTCTGACCAACGTATTGTTCAACAGCGCGAACTATTACGTGGCGGAGGTCTCGCAGGGTCGCAGCCTGCAGGGCTTCGAGGTCGTCGACAAATTCAGCGGCCGCGGCGCTTTCATCGACGGCGCGGTGGCGCTGCGGATGCGCGCCTCGTTCCAGGCCATGGCTGCGGATGCCGAACGCGAGGTGACCCCGGACGACGTCGACGAATTCATTCGCGGCTTCGACGCCTTGCTGATGCAGCGCGTGGTGTTTCACTAGCACTGCTGTGCGGGAGCGACCGCGCCTATCGCCTGCGCACTTCGGTGCGCGTGCGTGACAGCCTGGGGTGCCGTCGCTGTACAATGATTGGCATCAAATCAACGCCCGGCGCCCCGGGCGTTTTTGCTTTTCAGCAAGCCTTCCGTGGTGCAATCTTCCCCGTCACCCAAACCCGTCGCGCACTTCGCGGAGAAGCGCTCGTTCATCGTCCTGATCGCGGCCCTGGCGACGCTCGGGCCGTTTTCGATGGACACTTTCCTGCCCAGCCTGCCCGCGCTGCAGGAACAACTGGGCGCCACCCAGGTACAGGCGCAGCAGGCCTTGTCGTTCTACCTGCTGGGCTTTGGCCTGATGAGCCTGTGGCATGGCGCGATCTCGGACGCGGTCGGGCGGCGGCCGGTGATTCTGGTCGCGCTGGCGGTCTATGCCGCGGCGGCGCTGGTCTGTACCCTGGCACCGACCATTGAGGTGCTGATCGCCGCGCGCCTGGTGCAGGGCCTGTTCGGCGGCGCCGGCGCGATCGTCTCGCGCGCCATCGTGCGCGACTGTTTCGAGGGGCCGCAGGCGCAGCGGCTGATGTCCTCTGTGATGCTGATCTTCGCCATCGCACCGGGGGTGGCGCCCATCATTGGCGGCTACCTTCACGAATGGGCGGGCTGGCGCAGCGTGTTCGGCTTCATGCTGGCGGGCGCGGTCATGCTGTGGATCTGGACCTGGCGCGCACTGCCGGAAACCCATCCGCCGGCGCAACGCAGCGCTCTCGATGCACGCCGCATGGCCCGCGACTACCGGATGGTCTTTTCACGCATTGAATTTCAGTTGCTGGCGGCCACCATCGCCTTCAACTTCTCGACCTTCTTCGTCTACATCATGGCATCGCCGGCGTTCATCATGCAGCACTTGGGCCTCACCGCCACCGACTTCGGCTGGTTCTTCATCCCCATCGTCGTCGGCATGGTAATCGGCTCGACCATCTCCGGGCGCATGGCCGGGCGCGTCTCGCGCCGGCGTGCCGCCAACTACGGCTTCGTGTTGATGGCTGCGGGCATGACGATCAATCTGGGCCTGCAGTGGCTGCTGGTGCCCAGGCTGGCGCCCGGCGGCACGCTGACTTTCACCTCGATCGCCCCGCTGGTACTCTCGGCGGTCGGCCAGTCGATGATCACCCCCTCGGCGCAACTGCTGATGATGGACATGTTCCCGAAGAACCGTGGCATGGTGTCCTCCGCCCAGGGATTCACCCAGGTGATGCTTTCGACCCTGGTGGCAGGCATCATCGCTCCGCTGGTATCGGGCACCGCCCTGCAGTTGGCGATCACGACGGCCGCATTCTGTGCGGCAGGCACCTGCGTCTGGCTGATCTACCTCAAGCGTGGCCACAGCCAGGTCTGAGGAGCCGGTTGTCGCGCCCGGCAGGCGCTACATCTGTTCCCAAGGCAAGCCATCGTGCCGCCAGCCGTTGAGTTTGCCACGCTGGAAATTACGGTCGAGTTCACCCTCGAAACCGAACAGGACGTTGGTCACATTGGTGAACCCGTCATGCTCCAGGGCGCGTGCCGCGTCCAGGGTGCGCTTGCCGGAGCGGCAGATCAGCAAAATCGGCCGGTCACGGTCACGCGACTCGCGCAACACCTCTCTGGCAAAGTCGGGATTGACCTCCCAATCCGGGGCCTCGTGCCAGGCGATATGGATGGCGCCCACCGCATGCCCTACATAGAAAAACTCGATCTCGCTGCGGCAATCAATCAGCAGTGCCTCGGGATGCGCTGCCAGATACTCGAAGGTCTCTTTGGGAGTCAGGTGATGCATGCGTACGGCAATCGGCTTATAAGCGAATCATTATAAGCGTGGGGCCGGCGCCGCAAGGCGCGCGGGTTCAGGACTCTCGCGGCCGCAGCGGACGCTGCGTGCGAGCCGACTCAAGCAGCGCCTCGATCAGCCGATGCACCAGCAGCCCCGCGCGACCGCTGGCCATCGGGTCGCGCCCGGCCTCGATCGCGTCGAGAAAATCCGCCAGCACGGCGCGATGGGCGTGGTTGCTAAAGGCCATCGGGTCGGCGCCACCGCCACCGCCGCCGCTTTGCCCCGCGCGTTCGCTGCGACCATCGTGCGTATGCACCACCAGTTCGCCATCCGCCAGGATCGCGCTGCCCGCATCGCCCGCCAGTTCGATACGCTCGCCGAAGCCCGGGTAGAGGGCGGTGGTAGCCATCAGGGTACCAATGGCCCCGCTTTGCAGCCGCCAGGCGGCGGCGACCAGGTCCTCGGTTTCCATCTGGTGCAATGGCGTGGTGCCGGCGAATGCAGTGACCTCCGTAACCGTACCGGCAAGCGAGAGGAACAGGTCGAGCGTGTGGATCGCCTGGGTGATCAGCACCCCGCCACCGTCGCGTTCCAGCGTGCCGCGGCCGGGTTGATCGTAGTACGACTGCGCTCGCCACCAGGGCACCGATACGTTGGCCACGGCGATGCGCCCCAGACTGCCCTGCGCCAGCAATTCGGCCAGGCGCCGGGCGCCCACGCGGAAGCGGTGCTGAAACACCACGCCCAGGCGCACGCCGGATCGGGCGCAAGCCGCAACCAGCGCCTCGCAACGCGCCGGCGAAACCTCGAGCGGCTTTTCCAGCAGTATGTGCTTGCCGGCGGCGGCGAAGCGTTCGACCAGTTCCAGGTGTGCGTTGGGCGGAGCCGCGATGAGCACGCAGCCGATGCTCGCATCGCGCTCGATCGCGGCCAGGTCGTGCGTGAGCGGAAAGTCAAAGCGCTCGGCGAACGCGGCCGCGCGTGCCGGCGAGCGGGTATAAGCGGCGGCAACCTCGACCCGAAGCTTCAAGTCGATGAGGCTTTGGGCGTGCGGCGTGGCGCCCATGCCCAGGCCGATCATTGCGATGCGGTGGCGCGGCGACATGCCTGATCAATCCTTTGTGTTGATGGCCAAAGTCAATATCTTGAAACCATGCTGACAATTAGACATATGTCATCATACAACTTCACTTCACTTTGGAGCTTCAGCCAGGCTCGCCCTGGGCGTTGCGCGTCGCCGCCTCGTGGGCCCTGCGCAAGCGCTCGCGGCTATTGGCCAGGTGCGTTCGCATGGCTGCACGGGCAGCCTCGCCGTCCTGACGCGCAATCGCGTCATAAATCTCCTGATGCTCCCGATGCACCCGCTGCAGGTATGCCCTGCGATCTTCCTGGGCCAGGTCCGCGGTGTTCAAGCGGGTACGCGGAATCATCATCGTGCCCAAATAGCCCATCAATTCCGAAAAGTAGCGATTGCCGGTGGCCAGGGCAATCTGCAAATGGAATTGAAAGTCGTGCTCGACCGACAAGCCGGCGTCGTGGGCGCTGGCCTCGAAGCGTTCAAGCGCCTTTTGCATCTCGTTAAGTTGGTGCTCACTACGGCGGGATGCCGCAAGCCCGGAAGCTTCTGTTTCCATGCTCATGCGCAACTCGAGTAGCGCCAGGACTTCAACGATGGTTGCCAACCGGGCTGGATCGATACGGAAATCGGCGCCCGGTGCCGGCTCACGCACGAAGGTACCGATCCCATGATGGGTGTCGGTGAGGCCGCCGGCCTGCAGGCGGGAGATGGCTTCGCGCACCACCGTGCGGCTCACGCCGTGCGCTGCGATGATCGCGGCTTCGGTCGGCAGCTTGGACCCCGGCGCAATCGCGCCGCTACGGATCTGCTCGGTCAGTCGATCCACCAGTTTTTGCGTCAGCGATACGGCGCGCCGTGCCCGCAGCGGCGCGCGGCGCATCGCTGGCGTTATCGCCGGGAACCCCGGTTCGGTACTTGACATGCCGCCTGATCCACCTTGATAATTGATCCAGTTGTATGATGTCATATTAGTAAACGACCGGCAAGCCCACCCATCGACACAGCCTTGTCCCAGCCCATGACTGCACAGTTCAAGCGCCTGCTGCTCACCGGCGCCGCCGGTGGCCTCGGCCGCAGTTTGCGCGCGCCACTCAAGACCCTGACGCAAATGCTGCGCCTGTCCGACGTAGCCGAGATCGCCGGCGCACAGGATGGCGAAGAAATCGTGTACGGCGACCTGGCAGATGGCGCGGCCGTGCATGCCTTGCTCGAAGGCGTTGACGCGGTAGTCCACATGGGCGGGGTTTCGGTCGACGGCCCCTGGGAACCGATCCTCGCGGCCAACATCATCGGCCTGCACCATTTGTATGAAGCGGCGCGCCGGCAGGGTGTCAAGCGCGTTGTTTTCGCCAGCTCGAACCATGCCATCGGCTTCAATCCGCGCACGCGGCGCATCGATGCGAACGACCCGACCCGCCCGGACAGCAACTATGGCGTGTCCAAGGTGTTCGGCGAGGCCTTGTCGCGCCTGTACTGGGATCGCTACGGCATCGAAACGGTATGTCTGCGCATCGGTTCCTCGTTTCCCGAGCCGCGCGACCGGCGCATGCTCATCACCTGGCTCTCGTATGCGGACCTGGCTGAACTGGTGCGCTGCGCCCTGTGTGCGCCCAAGGTCGAACACACCATCGTCTTCGGCGCCTCGGCCAATCGCGAGCGCTGGTGGGACAACCATGCGGCAGCCCATCTGGGCTGGACCCCGAGGGACAGTTCGGAGCGTTTTCGCGCTGCCATCGAAGCCATGCCGGCAGGCGCCCCGAATGATCCCGCGGAGCTGTTTCAGGGTGGCGCCTATGTGAAGATGGGGCCGTATGAGAATTGACGTCCACGCCCATGCCTGCCAGGCCGCTGGCGCGGCCACAGGCGTGCCGCGCCGTGGTGTAATGATGCCTGCCTGTCGCCCGAGGTGCACCTCATGAACCGACAACTGCCTCTGGATTTCGATGCCCCGGCCGGCGACCTGCGCGTCGCCGCGCATGACCACTGCGTCAGCTACTGGCAACCGCAACCGGCCAATGGCTACGCCGAAGTCATCCTCAGCCCGGAAAACATCGACACTGTGCACCGCTTCTCGATGGGCCGGCAGTTGCTGCCTGCCGGCGGCCGCGTGCGCCCACATGCGCATGAACGCGCCGAAGAGGTGTTGTACGTGCTCTCCGGCACAGGCAGCGCGGAAATCGAAGGCAAGACCTACCGCATGAACCCGGGCACCACGCTCTACCTGGGTCACAACCGCGCCCATACCTTTCACAACGACGGGCACGAAGACCTGCAATGGGTCTGGTTTTTCATGCCCGGCGGCCTGGAAACGTTTTTCGCAGCCATTGGTCCAAAGCGCCATGCCGGTGAGCCCGCGCCGGCACCGTTTGCGCGCCCGGCCGACATCGTGGCGATCGAAGCCAACAGCGTGATCGCGGTTCGCTAGAACACACCATGAGGCCGGCCCGGTCAGCCACGCGGACACTGCGCCGCACCACTCGCAGCGGAGCTTGGCATGCGCCTTGAGGGCAAGACCGCGGTCATCACCGGTGCCGCCGCAGGCATCGGCCGCGCCACCGCCGCGCTGTTCGTAGCCGAAGGCGCGCGCGTGATCGTGGCCGATGTCGACCTGAAAGCCGCCCGCAAGACCTGCGCGGAGCTCGGCGCGGCCGCCACGCCGGCCGCCTGCGACGTCGCCGATTCAGCGCAATGCAAGGCCCTGATCGAATTCGCGCAAGCGCATTTCGGCCGCCTCGACATCCTCGTCAACAATGCCGGCTTCGGCGCGCTCGGAACGGTGGTGACCACCGACGAGGCGGTGCTCGACCGCATCCTGGCGGTCAATGTCAAGGGCGTGTTCATGTGCTCCAAGTACGCCGTGCCGCTGATGGCCGCGCAGGGTGGCGGCGTGATCGTCAACACCGCGTCGAACGTCGCCAGCGTCGGCCTCAAGGACCGCGCGGCCTATGTCGCCTCCAAGGGTGCGGTGGCGGCCCTGACACGCTCGATGGCGCTCGATCACGTGGCCGACAATATTCGCGTCAACTGCGTGGCGCCCGGGGTGACCATGTCGTCCTACTTCGACAAGATGCTGGCCCAGGTCGACGATCCGGTGGCGTTTCGCAAGGTGCTCGATGCGCGCCAGCCGATGGGGCGCACCGGCAAGCCAGGCGAAATCGCCTATGCGATCCTCTACCTGGCCTGCGATGAATCCTCATTCGCCACCGGCACCATGCTGACCGTGGACGGCGGCGCCATCGCGGTCTGAAAGCATGCACATGTTGTCCGATGATGCAGGTTTTTTTTGAAAACGCAGAATATGTCCCTGGAATGCATGCTGTCGAACGGCAGTCTCTTTCAATTCGACCGGTTGCAAAAGCAGCTTTCGCAGCCTACGGACTTGTTCAGTGTTTCCATCCGCAAGCGCGGACGGCGCATTCCCGTCCATCATCTCTACAAACAACCCGGGAGACAAGCATGAAAAGACGTGATGTGATCCGCGCCGGCGCCGCCGGCGCCCTGGCCGCCGCCATTCCGGCGCGCGGCGCCTTGGCACAGCAAAAGGTGGTGTGGAAGGCCTCCGACGTACATCCTTTGGGCTACCCGACGGTCGAAGCCATCGTGCGCATGGGCAAGAAGCTCGAAGCCGCCACCAATGGCCGCATCTCGATCCAGATGTTCCCGGCCATGCAACTGGGCGGCGAAAAGGAAATGATCGAGCAGGCGCAGGTCGGCGCCCTGCAGATCGCACGCATCTCGGTAGGCGCCATGGGCCCGGTGGTCGACGACCTGAACGTGTTCAACCTGCCCTTCGTGTTCCGTGATGAGGCGCACATGCGCAAGGTGATCGATGGCCCGATCGGCCAGGACATGTTGGAGCGCATGTCCAACGGCCCCGGTTCGCGCCTGATCGCGCTGGGCTGGATGGACGCCGGCACGCGCAACGTGTATGCCAAGAAAGCGGTTTCAACGCCAGCCGACCTCAAGGGCATGAAAATCCGCATGATGGGCAACCCGCTGTTTGTGGAAACCATGAACGCGATGGGCGGCAATGGCGTGGCGATGGGCTTCAACGAACTGTTCTCCGCCCTGCAAACCGGCGTGGTCGATGGTGCCGAGAACAACCCGCCGACCCTGCTGGCGCAAAACCATTACACCGTCAGCAAGGTCTACAGCCTGACCGGTCACCTGGTCATTCCGGAGATTTTCGTGTTTTCCAAGCGCACCTGGGAAGGCTTGTCGAAGGACGACCAGGCCCTGGTGAAAAAGCTCTCGGCGGAGACCCAGATCGAGCAGCGCAAGCTGTGGGACGCCTATACCGGTGAAGCCGAGACCAAGCTCAAGGCCGCCGGCGTGCAGTTCGTGAACGCCGACAAGCCGGCTTTCTACAAGGCGACGCAATCGATCCGCGACAAATACGGCTCGAAGTACGCGACGTTGCTCAAGCGCATCGAAGATACCAAGTAGGCCGTTAGCCTTAGCCTTTGCCGCACAGGCGGAAATCCGCGCCGGCGCAGCCGACGGCGCCGGGTTTCCGCTTGCGCGGCAGTGATTTTTTTGGGTCGCTTCCCGCTGCTTGGAAAAAGGCGGTTGGCAAGCTTCCCGCCGCTGCGGGAAAGCCCTTTTGTCGCGAGGAATTACCTTGACCGTCAAGCAACTCTACGCCCGGCTGATGGAAGGCCTGTACCTGGCTTGCATCGTGGCCTCGGGTCTTGCCATCGTGGTGATCACGCTGATCATCCCCTTCGGCGTGTTCATGCGCTACGTGATGAACAACCCGCAATCCTGGCCGGAGCCGGCCTCGGTTGTGATGATGGTGATGTTCTCGTTCGTGGGCGGCGCGGCGGTATTTCGCGCCAACGTGCATGTGGCGGTCGAAGCGCTTCTCAACGCGGTCAGTGCGCCGCAAAAACGCCTGATGCTGATCGGCGTCGACCTCTGCATGGCGGCCACGGCGCTGTTCATGACGGGCTACGGCGCGCATTTGTGCCAGATCACCTGGAACCAGTCGGTGGCCGAGTTTCCCGGCCTGCCGGTCGGGGTGGTCTACATGCCGATCCCGATCGGCGGCTTTCTCACCTTGCTGTTCCTGATCGAACGCGTCTGGGTGGGCCCGCCACCGGCCACTTCGATCATGTACAGCGATACCGCCAGCGATCTGGAGTGAGCCCATGGACATCCTGATCCTGCTCGGTTCCTTCGCGCTCTTGTGCGCGCTCGGCGTACCGGTGGCTTACGCCCTGGGACTTGCCGCCATCTGTGGCGCGCTGTGGGTCGACATCCCGCTTGAAGCGGTGATGCTCAAGATCTCCGACGGCACCGACGATTTCGCGCTGCTGGCGATCCCGTTTTTCGTGCTGGCCGGCGCCATCATGGCCGAAGGCGGCATGGCGGCGCGGCTGATCAACCTGGCGCGCATCTTTGTAGGTTTCATCCGCGGTGGCCTGGCGCTGGTCAACATCATGGCCTCGTCGCTGTTCGGCTGCATCTCCGGTTCATCGGTGGCCGATACTTCGGCGATCGGTTCGGTGATGATCCCGCAGATGGTCAAGGCCGGCTTTCCGCGCGTGTTCGCTACCAACGTCACCATCTGCGGCTCGGTGCAGGCGCTGCTGATCCCGCCTTCGCACAATGCGGTGATCTACTCGCTGGCCGCCGGCGGCACCGTCTCGGTGGCACACCTGTTCCTGGCCGGCATCTTTCCCGGCATGCTGTTCGCCCTGTGCCTGATCGGCCTGGTGCTGTGGATTTCGCACAAGCGCGAATACCCCAAGGGTGAGGCAGTGGCCCTGAAGGATGTACCGAAGATCGTGGTCGAGGCCCTGTGGGGTCTGGTCACGGTGCTCATCATCATGGGCGGCATCCTCTCGGGGGTTTTCACGCCGACCGAATCGGCGGCGGTGGCCTGTGTCTACGCCTTCCTGGTCACCTTCCTGGTGTATCGCGACTACAAGTGGCGCGACCTGCCGCACCTGGTGCACCGGGTGGTCAAGACCGTAGCGATGGTGATGATGCTGATCGGCTTCTCGGTCGCCTTCGGCTACATGATGGCAATCATGCAGATCCCCGCCAAGGTCACGCAGTTCTTTCTGTCGATCTCGGACAACAAGTACGTGTTCCTGTTCCTGGTCAATATCCTTCTGCTGCTGCTCGGCACCTTCATGGACTTGGCGCCGATGCTCCTGATCTGCACCCCGATCTTCATGCCGGTGATCGTCAAGCTGGGCATCGACCCGGTACATTTCGGCATGATCATGATCCTCAACCTGGGTATCGGGCTGATCACCCCGCCGGTGGGCCCGACGCTTTTCGTCGGTTGTGCCATTGGCAAAGTGTCGATGGAAGAAGTGTCGAAGGAGCTATGGCCTTTCTATGGCGCGATGTGCTTGGCGCTGTTGCTGGTGACCTACGTGCCGGCGATCTCCTTGTGGCTGCCGGGCCTGATGAAGTGAGCCGCGTCGCCCATCGGCTCCCGCCGCACTGATAGACACGCTGAGAGGCACGCCGAGAGGCACGTGCACGACCTGGCACGCCGGACTCTATACTGACGCGCCCCGACCTGCCTTAGCCCGCCATTTTCCCGATCCCGCCAGACCCCGCTGATGACAAGCACATCAAACCGTGTTCGCGCCTATGTCGCCTGCGCTGACAGCCGTGAAATCCTGGTACTCCAGCTCGACGACAGCAATGGCGAGCTCGCGCTGATCCAGAAAATGCCGGCCGGCGGCATCGTCATGCCACTGGCGGCAAGCCATGACCGGCGGCGTCTGTTCGCGGCGCTGCGCTCGCAGCCCTACAGTGTGGCCAGCTTTGCCATTGATCCGCTCTCGGGCCACCTGCAGGCACTGGGCAGCGGGCCGCTGCCCGACAGCACACCCTACATCGCGCAGGACCGCAGCGGCCGCTATCTGCTGTGGGCCTCCTACAGCGGCCACAAGATCGGTGTCAGCGCGATTGGCGGCGACGGCCTGGTTGAAGCCGCGCATCAGGTGATCGAAACCGAACCCAACGCCCACGCGATCGTGCCCGACCCTTCCGGGCGCTATGTATTCGTGCCGTGCCTGGGTGGCGGCATCGTGATGCAGTGGAAGTTCGATGCGACAAGCGGCACGCTCACGCCCAATTCGCCGGCCGCGATCGCCCAGCCACCCGGCGCCGGGCCGCGCCATTTCACGTTTCATCCCGGCGGCCATCATGCCTATCTGCTCAACGAGCTCAACGCCAGCGTATCAAGCTTCGCGTTCGATGCCGACAGCGGCCTTTTGACCCAGTTGCAGAACCTGAGCATCCTGCCCAGGAACTTCTCCGGCCAGCCTTGGGCGGCCGATATCCACCTGACGCCGGATGGCCGCTATCTGTATGCCTCGGAACGCCGCTCCAGCACGCTGGCGCTGTTCGCCGTCGGCGCCGACGGTCGCATCGAGCATGTCGCCAACCATGCCACCGAAAGCGAACCGCGCGGCTTCGCCATCGACCCTTCCGGGCGCTTTCTTCTGGCGGTCGGGCAGGCTTCGAATTCGATGACCAGCCATGCCATCGATGCCGCCAGCGGCCGCCTCACCGAGTTGAAAAGATATGCCATGGGCAAGAACCCGAACTGGGTCGAGATCGTGACGCTGCCGTGATTGGCAACACATCGGTGCCATGCCGAGCGATCTCGCGCAACTGAATGCGGCAGGCGGCCGGGTGCGCGGCCCGGACTACGATCGGCGCGCCGTTGCTACAGGCATCATCCACCTCGGTCTGGGCAGCTTCCACCGCGCGCACCAGGCAATGTACACCGATGCGACTCTGGCGCAAGACTCGTCCTGGGGCATTTGCGGCGTCAGCCTGCGCTCCGCTGGCGTGGTGGATGCGCTGCGCCGCCAGGACCATCTCTACACCCTGCTTGCGCGCGGCCCGGAGGCCACGCAAGCGCGCATCATCGGCAGCGTGCATCGGACGCTCGGCGTGGCCGACGGCATGCAGGCGGTGATCGGGCGTATCGCCGCCCAAGCCACCCGCATCGCCAGCCTCACCATTACCGAAAAAGCCTACTGTCACCACCCTGCTACCGGCCGCCTCGACACCGCGCATCCGCAGATCGCGCACGACCTGGCGCACGCAGGCGATCGCGACGCCTGGCCGCAGAGCGCACTGGGGGTCTTGCTGCGCGGTCTCGCCGCGCGCATGGCGCACGGCACACCGCTGAGCATATTGTGTTGCGACAACCTGCCGCACAACGGCGCCACGCTGCGCGGCCTGGTACTCGAATTCGCCGGCATGACCAACCAGCGACTGGCGCGCTGGATCGAAACCGAGCTGACCTTTCCTTCGACCATGGTCGACCGCATCGTACCGGCTGCCAGCGCCGACGCCATCGCGATCGCGCGCGACTTCGGCCTTGACGACGCCATACCGGTATCGACCGAACCTTTTTCACAATGGGTGATCGAGGACCATTTCGCCGCCGGACGCCCGGCCTGGCAGGATGCCGGCGCGCAACTGGTGACCGAGGTGGCGCCGTTCGAACTGATGAAGCTGCGCCTGCTCAACGGCGCGCATTCTTGCATGGCCTACCTGGGTCATTTGGCCGGACATGAGTACGTACACCAGGTCATTAGTGACCCGCTGTTCGCTGCGGCCATCGAGCGGCTGTGGCGCGAACTGGTGCCGACCCTGCCGCCGGCGCTTGCGAGCATGCCCGGCGTGGACATCGCTGCCTACCAGCGCGCCCTGATGCAGCGCTTTCGCAACCCCGCATTGCAACACCGTACCTGGCAGATCGCGATGGACGGCTCGCAAAAGCTGCCGCAGCGCCTGTTGAACGCGGCACGCGAGCGCCTGTTGCACAACCAGGGTGTCGACAGCATTGCCCTTGCCGTCGCCGGCTGGATGCGCTACGTGGCCGGCCGCGACGACCAGGGCAACAACATAGACGTGCGCGACCCGCTGGCCACGCAGTGCGCCGCCATCGCCGCGGTGGCCAATGGTGACTGCGACGCACTCGGCCGCGGCCTGCTGGGACTGGCGTCGATTTTCGGCGACGACTTGCCGCACGACCCGCGCTTTGTCGATGCGCTGCTGGGCTGGCTGCGCCCGCTCGCGCTCGACGGCGTGCGCGCCACCTTGGCCCGCGCCGCAGGCGGCGCCGCGTCATGAAACGCCGGCGCCCCGACAGTTCGCGTAGCCAAACGGCCACTTGACCATGCGTCGCGCCCTGCTTCTGCCGCTCATCATCGCCTGTGCATTGTTCATGGAGAACATGGATTCGACGGTGATCGCCACCTCGCTGCCGGTGATCGCGGAAGACCTGGGCGTCAATCCGATCTCGCTCAAGCTGGCGCTCACCGCTTACCTGGTGTCGCTGGCGGTATTCATCCCGGTCAGCGGCTGGATGGCCGACCGCTTCGGCTCGCTCACGGTGTTTCGCCTGGCCATCGGCGTATTCATGCTGGGCTCGCTCGCCTGCGGCTTTGCGTCTTCCCTCGGCAGCTTTGTGGCAGCGCGCTTCATGCAGGGCATGGGCGGCGCGATGATGGTGCCGGTGGGGCGCTTGATACTGCTCAAGAGCGTGCCCAAGAACGAGCTGGTACAAGCCATGAGTTACCTGACCATCCCCGCCTTGCTGGGACCGGTGATCGGGCCGCCGCTGGGCGGCTTCATCAGCACCTATTTCCACTGGCGCTGGATTTTCTTCATCAACATTCCGATCGGCATCCTGGGCATCTACCTGGCAACCCGTCACGTCCCGCAGATCACCGAGCCGGACCTGGCACCGCTCGACTTCGCGGGCTTCGTCTTGTCCGGCTTCGGCCTGTCGGCGCTGACCCTGGGCCTGGCCACCGCCGGCCAGCACCTGCTCTCCAGGGAAATGTCGATCGCCTGCGTGGTGGCCGGCGGCATTTCTCTGGCGCTCTACGTGCGCCATGCGTTCGCAAGCGAGCATCCCTTGCTGGACTTTCGCTTTCTCAAGGTTGCGACCTTTCGCACCAGCGTGGTGGGCGGCGCGGTGTTTCGCATCGGCGTGGGCGCCATGCCCTTCCTGCTGCCGCTGGTCATGCAGATGGGCTTCGGCTACTCGGCGCTGCAATCAGGGCTGCTCACCTGCACCTCGGCGCTGGCCGCGATGTTCATGAAAACCATGGCGGTGGCGATTCTCAGGCGCTACGGCTTTCGCAACGTGCTGATCTGCAATGCCGTGATCGCCGCCGGCAGCATCGCCAGCTACGGCCTGTTTACCCAGACCACGCCCTACGCGCTGATGGTCGGCCTGTTGCTGCTGGGCGGGTTTTTCCGCTCGCTGCAGTTCACCGCGATGAACGCGCTGGCCTATGCCGATATCGCACGCGCCGAAATGAGCCCGGCATCGAGCCTGGCCAACGTGACCCAACAGCTGGCCTTGAGCCTGGGCGTGACCATCGCCGCCTGGGTGCTTGAAACCAGCGCCGGCTGGCGCGGCCATGCCACGGTCCAAGCCGCCGATTTCAGCGTTGCCTTCATGGTGGTAGGCGCGGTTGCCTCGCTGTCGTTCTGGTTCAACCTGCGCCTGGCACCCAACGCCGGCGCCGAGGTCTCGGGGCGCCGCGAGCGCTGAGAGCCTGCGCCGCAGCAGCGGCACCACCAACAGCTCGGGGCTAGTGGCGTATTGCCCTACCCTCAGCCATTCACCTTGAGGTACACCGCGTAAAGCGAAGTCGTGCCGCAGATGAACAGGCGGTTGCGCTGCAAGCCACCGAAAGTCAGGTTGCCTGTCAGTTCGGGAATCCGCACCTTGCCGATCAAGGTGCCATCGGCGCGATAGCAATGCACGCCCTCGGCGCAACTGCTCCACACCCGCCCGTCGCAGTCGACGCGAAAGCCGTCGAACAGGCCGGCGTCGCAAGTGGCGAAAACGCTCGATGCGCCCAGCGTGCGACCGTCGGCACCCACCGCAAGGCGGCGAATGTGGCGCGGCCCGGCTGCGTCTTCGGAAGCGCCGCTGTCGGCCACGTAGAGGTGCTTCTCGTCGCGCGTGAATGCCAGCCCGTTGGGATGGTGGAAGTCGGTCGCAACGCGCGTCAGCGCGCCGCTTGCAGGATCGATGCGGTAAACGTGACAGCCATCCTGCTCGCGCGGTGCACGCGCACCCTCGTAGTCGGCAATGATGCCGTAGTCGGGGTCGGTAAACCAGATCGAGCCATCGGACTTGACCACCACGTCGTTGGGCGAATTCAGGCGCTTGCCGTCGAAGCGCTGCGCCAGCACCGTGAGCGTGCCGTCGTGCTCGGTGCGCGTGACGCACCGGTTCAGGTGCTCGCAACTGATGAGCCGCCCCTGGCGATCGCAGGTGTTGCCGTTGGCGAAGCCGGAAGGCTGGCGAAACACCGATACCGAGCCGTCGGTATCGTCATAGCGCAGGATGCGGTTGTTGGGCAGGTCGGACCACAGCAGATAGCGCCCGCCGCCGAACCACGCCGGCCCTTCGGCCCAGCGGCAGCCGGTCCACAAGCGCTCGACCCGGGCGTGGCCAACAAAACAGCGCGCGAATTCCACTTCGATCACCTCGAACCCGCTGCCTTCGATTTCGCCAAAAAACATTTTTGTCCCCTCGGTGCCGACCACCGCGTGCAACACCATATCCAAAAGTACGCCTTTGCGCTAGACTCTTTCGATGGCAATCCCGCACCAAGAAAGTGGGCGCCGATACTACAACAACAAAACAAGAGTGCCTCGCACGCGCCGTAGATGTGTGTGGCGTAAACCGGAGAGAGACGATGGTCAATATCGACCAGTGGCTGGGCAGGTTTGCCCGCAACATGCACATGCTTGCGGCGATCTGGTTGTTTCTGCTGGCCTTCCTGATCCTGGCCGATGTGGTCGGGCGCGGCATCTTCAATGCGCCGATTCAGGGCACGGCTGAACTGGTATCGAACTCGATCGTCGCCATCGCCTTCCTGCAACTGTCGCACTCGATCCGCATGCGCGGCATGCTGCGCGCCGAATTCCTCGACGCCTACCTGCCCGCCTGGGTGATGCGCGGCTTCTCGATGCTGGGTTACCTGGTGGCGGTTGCCTTGTTCCTCGCCATCGCCTATGCCTCCTGGGAGCCGATGTTGAACGCCTGGGAAATCAAGGAGTACCAGGGCGACGGCGCGCTGCGGGTACCCACCTATCCGGTGCGCATGATCATCGTCGCCATGAGTGTGCTGTCGGCGTGCTCGTATGCGTCACTGTTCGCGCGCGGCTTGCGCGGCGAGCACGAGGCGGCGCCGGATGCGCAACCCGGGGGCGGCGCGGCCGAACCCGGAGGAGCTCCCTGATGGGCTCGACCGCATTCGCCGGGATGATGATCGTCATCCTGCTCCTCATGATCGCCGCGGGCTTCCACATCAACGTGGCGCTGGCGGTGGCCAGCGTGGTGGGGGTCGGCATCCTCGCCGGCAAGACCAGCGTCGCGCTGTCGATCCTCTCCTCTACCTCGTACGAGGTGCTGCGCGACTACGTCTTCGCGGTGATTCCAATGTTCATCCTGATGGGCGAACTGATCGCACGCAGCGGCGCCGCCAAGGACCTGTTCGTGGTGCTCAATCGCTTGCTCATTCGCGTCCCGGGCCGCCTCGCGGTGGCCACCGTGATCGGCAACGCGGTATTCGCGGCGGTGGTTGGGGTCTCGATCGCTTCCGCAGCCACCTTCTCGCGCATCGCCTACCCGCAGATGGTGGCACTGCGCTACGACAAGACCGTCGCGCTCGGCTGCATCGCCGGCAGTTCTTCGCTGGGCATGCTGATCCCGCCCTCGGTGCTGATGATCGTGTGGGGTGTGCTCACCGAGCTGTCGATCGGCAAACTGTTTCTCGCCGGCTTCCTGCCGGGATTGCTGCTGGCTGCGCTGTATGCCACCTACTGCATCGTGCTGGCGCTGTTGAAGCCGGAATTGTTCGGCGAGGGCAAGCGCGCGATCGACGGCATGCGCCAGCGCGCCGCCATCGACGACACGCCGATCGACGCGGCAGTGATTACCGGCACCGTGGGCACGGTGTTGTTGATCGTGGTCGTGCTGGGCGGCATCTGGGGCGGCATGTTCACGCCGACCGAAGCCTCGGGCATCGGGGCGCTGATGGCCCTGGCGCTGGCGCTGATCAAGGGGCTCAAGTGGCGCGACGTCGTCGATGCGATTTCGGAGACCGGTCGCACCTCCGCGCCGCTGCTGTTCCTCCTGATCTGCGCGCAGATGTATTCGCGCCTGCTGGCGATGGGTGGCGTGGTGGGCAGCATGCAGGAATTAATCCTTGGCCTGGGGCTTTCGCCGCTGGCGATCATTGCCTGCATGG
>CAYYFR010000125.1:0-16600 GCA_964470865.1 uncultured Burkholderiales bacterium
ATTCAACATCTTGCAAGAGCGACTTTCCCGACCTACGGACTTGTTCAGTGTTTCCCTTATGAAAACGCTGAACAAGTCCCTGGAATGCGGATTCTCGAACGAAGTACCTTTTTGATTCAACATCTTGCAAGAGCGACTTTCCCGACCTACGGACTTGTTCAGTGTTTCCTTCGGTGCGCTCTGCCCGCGTTGCATGCAGTCGCCGAATTGGTCGGGCTTGTCGTGCATCACATTCGACCATGCGCAGCACAGGTATAGACCATGATCCCCTGGCTAGATCCCGGTTCGGCATTTCCGCCGGCGTCTCGCGCGCTGCGCGAACCAAACGGCCTGCTGGCAGCCGGCGCCGACCTCTCGCCCGGACGCCTGCTGGATGCCTACCGGCAAGGCATCTTTCCCTGGTACTCGAACGGGCAGCCGATCCTGTGGTGGAGCCCGGACCCGCGCATGGTCATGTTTCCGGCGGAATTCACGCCACGCCGCTCGCTCGCCAAGACCTTGCGCAACAAGAATTACCAAGTCCGCTGCGACTCGGCATTTGAATCCGTCATGCGCGAGTGCGGTGACAAGCCTCGCGCGGGTCAGGACGGCACCTGGATCACCGACGAGATCGTGCATGGATATTGCGCATTGCATGCCGCCGGACACGCGCATTCGATAGAGACCTGGATCGATGGCCGGCTGGCAGGCGGCCTTTACGGCGTTGCGATCGGCCGTGCGTTCTACGGCGAATCGATGTTCTCGCATGTCACCGACGCCTCCAAGATCGCGTTCGCGCATCTGGCCGATTTCCTGCGCGAAGCGGGTTGTGGCATCATTGATTGCCAAATGCAAACCAGCCATCTCGCCTCGCTCGGTGCCCGCGAAATCCCGCGCGCCGAGTTCACTTCCCGCTTGCGCGCCCTGACTTCTGAGGCGCCGATGACCGGCTGGTCATCGCTCGCGCGCCGCTTTGGCGTGGAGCATGCGGCGTGACCAAGCTTAACGAGCTGCCGTTCTCGGTCCTGCAGTTCTACTCGACCGCGCCCTACCCCTGCAGCTATATCAATGGGCGCCTGGCGCGCTCGCAGGTGGCCACGCCCTCACACCTGATCAATGCCGACGCCTATTCGGAACTGGTACGCGCCGGGTTTCGGCGCAGCGGCATCTTCACCTACCGCCCACATTGCGACGGCTGCCGCGAATGCGTGCCGGTGCGGGTGCCGGTCGCCACCTTCGAACCAAGCCGCTCGCAGGTGCGCGCCTGGAAAAAGCATGGACACTTGCGGCCTTCGGTCACCGGCCTGGGTTACCTGGCGGAGCACTACGCGCTCTACCTGCGTTACCAGGCAAGCAGGCACGCCGGCGGCGGCATGGACCAGGACAGCCGCGACCAGTACGCGCATTTCCTTCTGCAGAGCCGCATCAACAGCCGCCTGATCGCGTTTCGTGATCCGGTCGAAGGCGTGGCCACCGAGGAAGGGCCGTTGAAGCTGGTGTCGATCATCGACATCCTCAACGACGGCTTGTCTTCGGTCTACACCTTCTACGATCCGGATGACCTGAAAGCCAGCTTCGGCACCTTCGGCGTCATGTGGCAGATCGACCAGTGCAAGCGCCTCGGATTGCCCTACCTCTACCTGGGTTACTGGATCCGCAGCAGCCGCAAGATGGCCTACAAGGCGAATTTCGCGCCGATCGAAGGCCTGATCGATGGCGTCTGGCAGACCGTTGCCTGACAGCGGCTCGGGCCAGCCCAGCCACACTGTCACGCGGCGCCGCAGGCCATTGGCGTCGCAGCCAAAACCTCATCAAGTAAAATCGCAACAGGCCCCATCGTGTTCGATGCAGTAATCGCCACCCAACCCTTCCGGGAACTCCCCACATCATGAGCAAACAATACGAACCCATAACCCCGCGCAAGACCGCATTCCTGGGCCTGGGCGTCATGGGCTTTCCCATGGCCGGTCACTTGAAGCAGGCAGGGCACTCTGTGGTGGTCTACAACCGGTCGGCGGCCAAGGCCGCCGACTGGGCCACCCGGCATGTGGGCAGCCATGCCGCCACACCGCGCGAGGCTGCGCGCGACTGCGATATCGTCGCCTGCTGCGTGGGCAATGATGACGATTTGCGTGCGGTGGTGCTGGGCGAGAACGGCGCCTTTGCCGGCATGAAAAAGGGCGCGGTGTTGGTCGACCACACCACGGCCTCGGCCAACGTGGCGCGCGAACTCGCCGCCGCGGCCGCCAGGCTCGGGCTGCGCTTCATCGACGCACCGGTGTCCGGCGGCCAGGCTGGTGCCGAGAATGGCATGCTGACCATCATGTGCGGTGGCGATGCAGCCACGTTCGACGAAATCAAGCCGGTCATCATGGCCTACGGACGCATCGCGCAATGCCTGGGGCCGGTAGGCGCGGGGCAGTTGGCCAAGATGGTCAACCAGATCTGCATCGCCGGACTGGTGCAGGGCCTGTCGGAGGGGGTGAATTTCGGCATCGCCGCCGGACTGGACATGAAACAGGTGCTCGAGGTCATTTCCAAAGGCGCTGCCGGCTCGTGGCAGATGGAAAACCGCGGCAAGACCATGGTTGACGACAAATTCGATTTCGGATTCGCTGTCGACTGGATGCGCAAGGACCTGGGGCTGTGCATCGATGAGGCCAGGCGCAACGGCGCAGCGCTGCCGGTGACCGCGCTGGTCGACCAGTTCTACGGCGACGTCCAGCAAATGGGCGGCCGGCGTTTCGATACATCGAGCCTGATCAAGCGGCTGCGCAAGTAAGCGCCAAGCCGTGCGAGTCCTGCCACGCGACCCGATGCGCGCTGGCCGCCGGTTGATCCGCCGGCGAGCGCGGCTCCTTCCAACCGAACTGCCGACGCCATGAATCACGACCTTGCCATCACCGACATCAAGGCCTATGCGACATCGTTCCCTCTGCCGAAGGATGGCAACGTGCGCCTGGGAATCGGTCGCGCCATCAAGAAGGACGCCGTGGTGGTCAAGGTCACGACCGCCGGCGGGCTCATAGGGTGGGGTGAATCACACCACGCACGCGCGCCCTCGACCATCGCCAAACTGATCGAGACCACTTTGAAGATGCTGGTGGTCGGCGAGAACGCCGCCGATGTGCAAGGCATTTGGCAGAAAATCTACATCAAGCAACTGGCCAGCCACGGTCTGGGTGCAGGCACCGCGATGGCGATGAGTGGTATCGACATGGCCTTGTGGGACATTCGTGGCAAGGCCACAGGCTGGCCACTTTACAAACTCCTGGGCGGCGCCTGCAAGCCGATTGCCGCCTATGCAGGCGGCATTTCCCTGGGATTTCAGGACCCCGCGGCCCTGATCGAGGAAGCGCAGCTGCATGTCGCCGCCGGCTACAAGGCAGTCAAGCTGCGGCTGGGCGACAACCCGAAAGACGACCTGGCGCGGGTGGCAGCCATCCGCCGTGCGTTTGGCGACGACCTGGTGATCCTCACCGACGCCAACATCGGTTACTCGGTCGCCAACGCGCGTGAGGTCATGCCGGGGCTGGACGCCAACGGCGTGGCCTGGCTCGAGGAGCCGTTCCCCGCGCACGACTATCGCAGCTACCGCGAAGCAAAGGCCTTCGGCCGGGTGCCGCTGGCGGCCGGTGAAAACCACTACACGCGCTTCGAGTTCTCGCGCCTGATCGACGAAGGTATCGTCACCATCCTGCAGCCCGACCTGTCGAAAACCGGCGGCGTCACCGAAGTGATGAAAATCGCCGCGATGGCTTCAGCCCACAAGTTGCCGGTGCATCCGCACACCTCGATGACCGGCCTCAACATGGCGGCCTCAGTCCACGTGCTGGCGGCACTCGACCAGCCTGGCTATTTCGAAGGTGACGTCTCGAAGAACAACCTGTTTCGCGATGTGATGGTGAGTCCCTTGCCCTACCTGGTTGACAGCGCCGGCAATGTGCGTCCGCTTGAGGCTGCGGGTCTGGGCCTGGAAGTGGATGAGGATTTCCTGATCCGGCACCCGGTAATCGAAGGCCCGAGCTACGTTTAGCCGATCAAAAAACAACAGAGGAGAGCAATGAAAACCATCCTGAAGCACGTTCTGACTATCGCCATTCTGGCGGCAATCGCCCCCTTGGCCGCGTTCGCCCAGGGCTTCCCGTCCAAGCCGATCAAGGTGGTCGTGCCATTTCCACCTGGCGCTTTCAACGACACCCTGGGCCGCACCCTGGCGCAGGAGTTTTCCAAGGGCTTCGCGCCCGGCTCGCAGGTCGACAACAAGCCCGGCGCCGGCACCGTGATCGGCACCGATTTCGTCGCCAAATCCGTCGCGGATGGCCACACAATCCTGGTGGTTGCCTTCCCGTTTGCGTTGCTCAACAGCCTGCACGCGCAAGCGAAGATCGACGTCACCCGCGATTTTGCGGCCCTGGCCTGGGTTGGCTCGACGCCCAACCTGCTGGTGGTGAACCCGAACTCCCCCTACAAGTCGGTCAGGGACTTGGTGGCAGCGGCCAAAGCCGAACCCGGCAAGATTGCTTACGCCTCCACCGGCAACGGCACCTCGAACCACCTGTCGATGGAATTGTTCAAGGTGATGTCGGGCACCAACCTGACGCACATTCCCTACAAGGGCAGTGCGCCGGCGGTCACCGACCTGATCGGCGGCCAGGTGCAGGCGCTGTTCGACAACGTGCCCAACGTGATACAGCATGTCAAGGCCGGGCGCCTGCGCGCGCTTGCCATCACCACGCCCAGGCGCGTGGCTGCCTTGCCCGAGATTCCGACGGTGGATGAAGCCGGCGTGCCCGGCTACCAGGTCTCTGTCTGGTTTGGCGTGGTCGCGCCTGCCGCGACCCCGAAGGATGTGGTGGCCCGGCTCAATGCCGAGATCAATCGGGTGATCGGCTTGCCCGAGGTCAAGGAGCGTTTCAGCCAGTCCGGCATCGAGATCGTGGGCGGCAGCCCGGAGGTATTCGAGCGCCAGATCCGCGAACAGGTGGCAACCTGGGGCAAAGTAGTGAAGGAAGCCAACATCAAGTCCGACTGAAAGAGAATTGGCGCCCTGCTGCCGCCACACGTCTCCTGCGGCCAGGGATCGCCGGGGGGCGCCGATCAGGCCAGGGTCGAGTCCCGCACTCCCTGAGCCAGCGCCTTGATGCGATCGTTTTCGGCACGGCGGCGCGCGATTTCGGCGGCAGCGAGACGTTCCACGTTCATGAAATCCAGGCGCCAGTCTGCGGGGCCACTCCAGCGCAAAGGATTTTGCACCGTGGTGCGCGGCGCCACCGCGCTCTCCAGCACGGCCAGGGCAAGTTCCAGGGTGGCATCGCAAGCTGACTCATCGAAGGGCAAACCCGCCGCATTGCCGAGCGGAAAATCACTGAACAGGAAGCGCGGCACCCCGCACAACTCCACGATATCGCGCGCAGCACCGATGATGATGGTGGGGATGCCGTTGGCTTCAAGGTGGCGCGCGGTGAGGCTCATGGTCTGGTGGCATACCGGGCAATTCGGCACCAGCACGGCGGCGTCGACCAAGTCGGCGCGGCACAAGGCCAACACGTCCGCGCAATCGACCTCCAGCGTGTGGCGCTGGCTGCGGTTGGTCGGTACCCCGATGAAGCGCGGCGCGACCGCGCCAATGCGTCCTGCCGCAGCCGCCCGACGCAGCGCCGGCAACGGAAACCAGGTGTTGGCGTCATCCACCGCCTGCGCGCGATCGATCCCCACATGCGATATGCGCAAATCGTGGTCGAGCGCGCAGTCGCCTGAATAAACCTTGAAGAACTTGGCTGCCGCGTTGTAGGGAGAACGCACACCCTGATCGCCCTTGTCCGCCTGATAAGGCGCCGCAGTGGTCAAGAGAGCCACCCGGCTTTGCGCAAGCGCTTTTTCCAGACGCGCAAACGGCACCTTGCTGTACTGCGCATAGCGGTACGGATTGCCGTAACCCAGCATGCCATACCACTGGTGGGTACGTGCGATGTAGGCAATCGGCTGATCCCATTCAGGCGCGAAATTCAGTTCAAGGTCGGTCGCGGTCATCGGTGTTATCGGTGGTGGTCGCTCGAAGCCCTATTCTCGCACCACAGACAGCGACCGCGGGCGCTTCAGGGCGCGGGCCAATTGCATGGCGGCGATCGACTACGGCGATGACCCGACCCGGACGGTAAAATTGCATGCGGTCCTTAACCTAGGCGCCATTCATGTCTGCCGACAACAGCAATCCCGAAGCACACGCCGGAAATTTCCTGCGCAGCATCATCGACGCCGACCTGAGCCGGGGCACCTACGCGCAACGGGGCTGGGGCGGCGCCCCCGGGGCGGCGCGGACGCACGCCGACGCATCTGTCGATGCGGCGCGGATTCGTACCCGCTTTCCGCCCGAACCCAACGGCTATCTGCATGTGGGCCACGCCAAGAGCATCTGCCTCAACTTCGGCCTGGCGCGCGATTACGGCGGCGTGTGCCACATGCGGTTCGACGACACCAATCCTGAAAAGGAAGAGCAGGAATACGTCGATTCGATTCTCGACGCGGTCAAATGGCTGGGCTTTGGCTGGGATGCCTTCGGGCAATCGCATCTGTATTTCGCCAGCGACTATTTCGGTTTCATGGCCACCGCAGCCGAGGCCCTGATCAATGCCGGCCATGCCTATGTGGACGAACAAAGCGCCGATCAGATGCGCAGCATGCGCGGCACCCTAACCGAAGCAGGCCGCGACAGCCCGTATCGCGCGCGAACGGCCGCCGATTCGCTGGCACGTTTTCGTGAAATGCGTGCCGCACAACATGCCGATGGCAGCATGGTGCTGCGCGCGAAGATCGACATGGCCTCGCCCAACATCAACCTGCGCGATCCGGCCATCTACCGGATTCGCAAAGCCACGCATCATCGCACCGGCGATCAATGGTGCGTCTACCCGATGTACGCCTTTGCGCATCCGATCGAGGACGCACTGGAACGTGTTACCCACTCGATCTGCACCCTGGAATTCGAAGACCAGCGCCCTTTCTACGACTGGGTGCTGGCACGCCTGGCCGATTGCGGGTTGCTGGCGCGCCCGCTACCGCGCCAGTACGAGTTCGCCCGCCTGAATCTCACCTACGTGATGACCAGCAAACGGCGCCTGAAGAGCCTGGTGGACGAGGGCATCGTGCAGGGTTGGGACGACCCGCGCATGCCTACCATCGTCGGGCTGCGACGCCGCGGCTACACGCCCGAGGCGATCCAGCTGTTTTGCGAGCGCATCGGCGTTTCCAAGGCGGATTCATGGATCGATTACTCGACCCTCGAAATCGCGCTACGCGATGATCTCGATCCGAAAGCGGCGCGCGCCATGGCGGTGCTCGCCCCCTTGAAGCTGAAGCTGACGAATTGGGCCCACGTGTTCGGCAGCACGGATCATATCGAAGACTGCAGCGCGCCGGTCCATCCGCATCTGCCGCAACGCGGGCAACGGAATTTCAAGCTTGGTCAGGAAGTCTGGATTGAAAACGAGGATTTCGCCGAGGTTGCCCCCAAGGGCTTCTTTCGCCTGTTTCCCGGCAACAAGGTGCGACTCAAGTACGGTTACGTCATCGAATGCACCGGCTGCGAAAAAAACGAGTCGGGCAAGGTTGAAGCGGTGTTGGCCAGGGTAGTCGCCGATACCAAAAGCGGCACGCCCGGATCAGGCAGCATCAAGGTCAAGGGCGTCATCACCTGGGTTAGCGTGCAGGATGCCTTGGCTGCTGAAGTCAGGCTTTACGAGCGGCTCTTCAGCGACCCGCAACCGGACGCCGGCGGCAAGGATTTCAAGGCCAGCCTGAATCCGCACAGCCTGAAAACGGTCATGGCTTATCTTGAACCCTCAATGGCAAGCGCGCTGCCCGACCAGCGCTTCCAGTTCGAGCGGCACGGCTATTTTGTTGCAGACCGCGTGGATCACAGCGCGGCCAGGCCAGTGTTCAACCGCATCACCACGCTCAAGGATTCGTACACGAAGTAGGGCGCATCCTGAATATTGCGTGACGCAACCGGCGCGCCTGTCACGCCGCATCCATAACCAGGGAGCGCATGCGGCGCGCATGCTTCTGCCTCCGATGTGCGACCCGCAGTCGGTTGGCAGCGCCGACGTCCTGCTGGTGGAGTCGACCTTTGGGAATCGCCTGCACAAGACCCTGCAAGACACCGAGGAGGAACTTGTCGCCGAGGTCACCGAAACGTTCGCGCGTGGCGGCAATTTGGTGATTCCGGCTTTCGTGGTGGGGCGCACCCAGGAAGTCATTCACGTGCTGGCCGACCTGGTACGCCGCGCGCGCCTGCCCAAACTCACCGTGTTTGTCGATTCGCCGATGGCAACTGCCGCCTCTGCGGCGACGTCGAAATTCTCGCGCCTGCTCGACGACGAGGCGCACTTGGTGAGTGACTCGATGATGCGGCACAAGACACATTTCAACCTGCGATTCACCGCAACAGTGCGTGAGTCGATGGCGCTCATCCAGATCGCCGGCGGCGCGGTTGATCATCGCCGCCTCCGGCATGTGTAACGCCGGCCGCATCCTGCACCATCTGGCGCAAAACCTGCCGCGCCGGCAGTCGGCAGTGCTGATCACGGGTTTTCAGGCGCAGGGCACACTCGGGCGGCGCCTGGTGGACGGCGCCGGTGAAATCCGCCTGTTCGGCCAACGGGTGCCGGTCAAAGCCCGGCTCTACACCATCGGCGGCCTGTCCGCGCACGCCGACCGCGCCGGCCTGCTAGCCTGGCTGGGGGCGTTCAAGAGACCACCCGGCCAGACCTTCGTGGTACATGGCGAGCATGCGAACGGCATTGCATTTGCCGAAACGATCCGCACAACGCTCAATTGGCCCCATGTGACAGTGCCGTTGCGCGGCGACGTGCATCTGTTCGCCTAAAATCGCGCGAGCGATTCCCATGCGAAAAAAAGGCCGCTCGCAAGCGGCCCTTTCTTCAGCAACAACGACTTGTCAGACCCGCTTGATCTTTTCCAGCATCTTGAAAGTAGCTTTCGGGGCGCCGGCAAACATGCGCTTGAAAACCTTGGAAAGGCAACGACGCTCAAGCGTGTTGCGGCGGGTGCGTTTGCGTTCGGCCATGATTAATTGTCGTCCGTTGATTCGGGAAAGTAGCGATTATAGCCGGTTCGATCGGCCGCAGGCGCGATATCGGTACGACATCCAACCGCAAGTATTGGCTGCAGAGCGCCAGCAAGGTGCAAGTCAATGTGCCGCTCAACGCTGGCGCGTACACCGGCGTGGAGCGCACTGGCCATCCACCAAGCCCAGCGCTATCCGCGCGGAGGGCCGGGGATGAGCAAATACGCAGCGCTGGAGTGGCGTGCGCTGCTGCGTAAACTCGATCGCCAATCGCGCGCTTGTCGCAACTGAGATCGGATTTCTGGCGTTCCGGCACCGAGAGCCAGCATTTTTTTCAAGAATCCCGCAAATTCCTGCGCACCTTTTTGCCATTCGTGCGTTCTAAAGGCAATGGCGCGCCTTGCGCCATTGAAAACGCGCCATGGAGCCCGCCGTGAAACCAAAGTATCCCGCAAGCCCTGCTGTTCAAGCAGGCGCCCGCCGCCTGTCGCTCAGGTTTTTCGTTTTCGCGCTCGCCACCAGCATGTTCTGCGGCACGGCCTGGGCACAGGAAGCGCCCGACGTCATCATCAAACGCGCGGTCGCCGAAGTTGCCGCCGCCATCGATGCCGACCGTGACATTGCCTCGGGCAATCGTCAAAAAATCATCGCGTTGGTCGAAACCCGGGTTTTCCCGCACATGAATCTGCAGAGCATGACACGCACGGCTACCGGCCGCCATTGGCCGCGTGCCACGCCCGAGCAGCAACAAGCGCTGATACGCGAATTTTCCCGGCTGCTGACCAACACCTATGCCGGCGCGTTTGCCAACTATCAGCCCGACACGGTGATCGAGTACCGGCCACTGCGCATGCAGACAGGCGACACCGACGTCGTGGTGCGTTCGCTGGTGAAATCCAAGGGCGGTGAGCCGATGCAACTCGACTACTACCTGGAGCGCAGCGACGGCACCTGGAAAGTGGTCGATATCAACGTGCTGGGCGCGCGCCTGATCGAGACCTACAAGAACCAGTTCAACGGCGTCATCGTAGCCGACGGTATTGAAGGCCTGATCAAGGTTCTGAGTGCAAGAAACCGCGCGATCGAAGCGCGCAACAAGGCCTGAACACCGCGCTCGCACCTGCCACTGTCGCCACCTACATGCGGATGAAGTGCTCGCGGTAATACTTGAGTTCTGCGATCGACTCGTAGATGTCGGCCAGCGCTTCATGCTTGCCGTGCTTGGTAAGCCCCTTGACCAGCTCCGGCTTCCAGCGCTTGACCAGTTCCTTCAAGGTCGAGACATCGAGATTGCGGTAATGGAACCAGCTCTCGAGTTCGGGCATGCCGCGCGCCATGAAACGCCGGTCCTGGCAGATCGAGTTTCCGCACATTGGCGAGGCGCTTTTTGGCACGTGCAGTTTGAGAAAGTCAAGCATGCGCAGTTCGATCGCACGCTCGTCAAGCGTCGATGCCTTGACCTTGTCGATCAGTCCGGATTTGGCGTGCGTCGACTTGTTCCAGTTGTCCATGCCGGCCAGTACGGCATCGGCCTGATGTACCACCAGCACCGGCGCCTCGGCCACGATATTGAGGTTGGAATCGGTGATCACGATCGCCACCTCGATGATGCGGTCAGATTCCGGCACCAGGCCGGTCATCTCCATGTCGATCCAGATCAGGTTGTTTTGGTCTTGAGCCATCGGCTTTGCGCGATAATGAAAGTCCGCTCGATTGTCGCACACCGCTTCCGGGTTTCCCTCGATGCACGCTCTGACTTTGCTGTTTCTCGGCGCCGCGCTGGCCTCGCTGGCCCTTGCCTTGTGGCTGGCGCGCCGCCATGCCGCACATGTGCTGGCGCATCGCGGCCGAGTGCCTGCCGAATTCGCCGGCAGCATTGATCTGGCGGCCCACCAGCGTGCCGCCGATTACACCGTGGCACGCACCCGCTTGGGCATGTTGGAGGCGGCGGTCGATAGCGCCCTGCTGCTTGCGCTCACTGTGGGCGGCGGGCTGCAGTTGATCGCGCTCGCGCTTGGCGCCATGCCTGCCGGCTATGCGCGCGAACTGGCGCTGGTGGCGGCGGTGGCCGCCGTGCTGGGCGTGGCAGGACTGCCATTTACCTGGCATCGCACCTTCGGCATCGAAGCCCGTTTCGGTTTCAACCAGATGACACGCCAACTGTTTGTAGCCGACGCGATCAAGGGCGTGTTGCTGGGTGCGGCACTCGGCGCCCCGCTGGTGCTGGCGATCCTCTGGTTCATCAACAGCGCCGGCGACTGGTGGTGGCTGTATGCCTGGCTTGCCTATTGCGCCTTTCAGTTGCTGGTGCTGTTTCTGTTTCCCACCGTAATCATGCCGCTTTTCAACAAATTCACGCCGCTTGAAGAAGGCAGGCTCAAATCGGCCATCGAATCCCTGCTGGCGCGCTGCGGCTTTCGTGCTGGTGGCCTGTTCGTGATGGATGGATCGAAGCGCTCGCGCCACAGCAATGCCTTCTTTTCGGGTTTCGGCGCGGCCAAGCGCATCGTGCTGTTCGACACGTTGATCCAGAAACTGGCGCAAAACGAGATCGAAGCGGTGTTGGCACACGAGCTCGGACACTTTCGTCACAAGCACATCATCAAGCGCATCGCCTTGGCATTCTTCGTGAGCCTGGGCTTTTTCGCTTTGCTGGGTTTCCTCATGGATCGGACTTGGTTCTTCGCCGCACTGGGCGTCGACAGCGCCAGCCCGGCGATGGCACTGATCCTGCTCGCGCTTGCGTTGCCGGTGTTCACCTTCATGCTGACCCCGCTTCTGAGCCTTTCGTCACGCAAGCATGAATTCGAGGCAGACGCCTATGCGGCACGGCAAACATCGGCTGCCGACCTGATCGCCGCGCTGACCAAGATCTACAACGACAACGCCGCCACCCTGACGCCCGACCCGATGCACTCTGCCTTCTATGATTCGCACCCACCTGCCTTCATTCGGATTGGTCGTCTCAAGGGGCTGTCGCCTTGATCGAAGGCGCAAAGGCTGCGGCCCTCTGGCACACACCGAAGCGCACGGCGCAGACATGCTGACGACCGCGCAGTACGTATCGTGAGCGACGCCAACGGCACGGTCATTGCGGTTTTTGGACGCCGCTACGAAGTGGAAACCGACGCCGGCCTGCATCTGGATTGCGTTGCGCGCGGCAAGAAACGCGAAGCAGCATGTGGTGATCGTGTCACGGTGCAGGCAACCGGTCCCGCGCAAGGCGTGATCAATGCCATCCTGCCGCGCACCAGCTACCTTGAGCGGGCTGACGCATACAAACACAAGGCGATCGCTGCCAACGCGGATCAGTTGCTGGTGCTGGTGGCGGTGGATCCCTGGTTCTCCGACGAGTTTGTCACCCGCGTGCTGCTGCTGGCACATGGTGCCGGGATCGAGACACTGATCGCCCTCAACAAGACCGATCTGCCAGGAGTCGACACGGCACGTGAACGCGTGGCGGTGTTCGCGCGTGCCGGCCACAGGGTGATCGAAGTCGCTGTCAAACCGCGTCCTGGAGCTGCCGAAACGAGCGCTGCGCCACGCGGGGCGACCACCCTGCGGGCACACTTGCATGGTCATGCCACCGTGCTGGCCGGACAATCGGGCATGGGCAAGTCGTCCCTGGTCAACGCCCTGGTACCAGGCGCCGCCGCGGTCACCGGCGAAATTTCGCTGGCATTGGGCGCCGGTCGCCATACCACCACATTCTCGCGGCGCTATCGCATCGACCCGCAATCGACGCTGATCGATTGTCCCGGCATGCAGGAGGTGGGGATTCACAATCTCGACGTCGCCACCCTCACCGCCGGCTTTGCCGATTTCACGCCGTTTCTGGGTGACTGCCGCTTTGCCAACTGCCGCCATGACCGCGAGCCCGGCTGCGGCCTCTCCGCAGCCCTTGCCGCAGGCCGCGTGGACGCGCGGCGCCACGAGCTTTTCTGCAAATTCCGCGGCGAAATCGGAGCATGATCCGCCTGACCCGCGCACGCCACCTGATCGAGGCCACGCACCTCAAGAACCTGCTCGACTCGGCCGGTATCGCGAGTTTCCTGCGTAACGAAAACCTGGTGCGCCTGGCTGGTGAACTGCCGTTCGACCAGTGCTGGCCGGAGATCTGGATTGAAGATCGGCGCGATCTCGAGCGTGCCCGCGCGTTGCTAGCCGACCTGCAGCGCGACAACTGGGGCCAGGGCCCGGCCTGGACCTGCCCGGAGTGCGAAGAATGGCTGGATGGCCAGTTCACCGCCTGCTGGCGCTGCGGCCGCCAGCGGCCCCTTGCCTGAGCCAAAGAGCGATAGAGCCAAGGCCCCTGGCGCTGTTGGCAAAAACGGCACAAGGCCAATCTCAGCGCCGCCAAAAGTCTGGCCATAAACGGTCCTGCACCGCAGTGGTATCTTCAAGATACCCAATAGGCAATCGCCAGCAGAATCAGCAGCAATAGCCACAGTACCAGCGCCCGCCAAACCAGACCCACCGTGCTGGAAAGAAATCCGGCGTCTGCCTCGTCGCCGCTACCAATCTCGGCACGCTCGTCGATAGTAAGCCCGGCCGGAGTCACGCCTTCCTTGAGAGGCTTGCCGAGCGTAACGCCGATGGCGCCGGCGCCGGAGGCCAGCACGATGCCCAGTTCCGGATCGCGCCATTTGTGCGCCTGGTTGCGCCAGCAATACACCGCGTCCTCGAAGTTTCCGACAATTGCAAACCCTGTTGCCGTCAGGCGCAAGGGCAGCCAGTCGATCAGGCTGAACGCACGCTTGGCGAAATCGCCAAAACCGGCCGGCTTATCCGCCCAGCGCTGGCGCAGCGCCAGCGCAAGGCGGTAGAAGACGGCACCGGTCGGCCCGGGCAGGAAGGCAAACCAGAAGAGCACACCGAAAACGTGGCGGTGCGAAGCCGAAAACGCCTCCTCGATCGCCACTCGCGCCACTTCCACCGTGTTCAGATCATCAGCCGGCCGGCCGCGCCATTCGCGGGTCAGGCGCCGTGCACGCGGCAAATCGCCGTCGATCAGCGCACGATGAATATCGGTGAAATGATGGCTGAACTGGCGAAAGCCCATGGTCAGGTAGAGCACCGCGACATTCCATGCCCAGGCAAGAAGTACATGCACATGATAGAGGAGCATATAGATCGCAAGCGTCGCGGCCAGCGTGGGCAGTATCGCGATGAACCAGGCGGCCTTGCCGTGACTGCGCTGACCGGCGTTGACGTGGTGCTCCAGGAATTCCAGCGCGCCATCAAGCACATGCGCCAACCTGGCTCTGTTGTCCAGGGGGCGGACCTGTTCGAGCAACAGCGCGGCGATCAGGGCGAGCACAGTCATGACTAGTCGAAGATAGCACAGCCACGCGCTAGAATCGATCAGCGCGCACAGCGACCGGGACAGGTCTTCATCGCCTCGGCTGACCCCACTGCGGCTTTTGGCTCAAGCACTTTCCGAAGGCAGCTCCCCGCAAGCGGTCTTTAGAACCCGTCCGCACCACTTCCCCAATACTTGAAAACTCCTGATGCAGATAACCCCGCCTTTCGGCTATGGCGAAATCGTGCCGCTCGAAAAGCACCACAAGGTACTGTTGCCGGCAGCAGGCGGGGGCGCGGTACCGGATTTCGCCAAGCGCATCAACGCCATGGCGATCTCGTTTTCCGAATTCGCCGTCGCGCAGCGCGACTACCCGATTGTTTTCACCAGCATCGACACGGGCGCGAGCTTCGCCCCGGTGGCGGTTTTGGGTCTTGCCGACGGCCAAAACCTGTTTGTCGACGAGACAGATCGTTGGCTTGATACGCACTATGTGCCGGCGTTCGTGCGCCGCTATCCCTTTTGCATTTCCAGGATTTATGCCGACGGAGTGGTCCGCGACGAACGCCTGGTGTGTGTCGAGAAGTCCTATATCGACGCCGGCGGCATCACCTTGTTTGACGACCAGGGGCGGCCAAGCCCCGCATGGGTGGCACGCGAAAGCCTGCTGTCCGAGTACGAGAAAGATCTCGACCTGACCGCGCAGATGTGCGCGTTTTTCAAGAGTCTCGACCTGTTCGCTCCCTTCACCATGCAGGTGGGCGGCGGCAACGCGCCCGGCCTTACGCTACAAGGCATGTATTGCATCGACGAAGCAAAGTTCGCGGGTTTAAGCGCGGCCAATCACAAAGCGCTGGCCACGCGCGGAATGGCGGCTCGGGCATACGCTCACCTGTTCTCGCTGGGCAATTTTGCGCGCCTTGTAGACCGCGCGGTCGCGCTGGAAGCGCGCCTGAAAATTGCTAGGCGCGCATGAAGTGATAAAAATTGCGCAGCATCGCCGCGGTCGCGCCCCAGATGAAATGACGGCCGTAGGGCATGGCGTAGAAATGGCGCGTCCTGCCCTCCCACGGGCGACTGCGCTTTTGATGATTGGCCGGATCCAGAATGAACTCCAGTGGCACCTCGAAGGCCTCCGCCACTTCGTTGGGATCGGGAGCGAGCTTGAACGGCGGGTGGATCAGGGCCACCACAGGCGTCACTGCATAGCGTGACACGGTGCAATATTGGGGTAGCCGGCCGATAACCTCGACGCGATCACGCGTCAGGCCGATTTCCTCGGCTGCTTCGCGCAACGCAGTATCGACCGCGTCGGCATCGGCCTCCTCGGCACGTCCGCCGGGAAAACTGATCTGACCGGCATGACTGTTGAGGTGCGAGGTGCGCTGCGTGAGCAACAGCGACAGGCTGTCGGCGGCGACGATCGGTACCAGTACCGACGCCTGACGATAGCCGGCGCCGGCATCGGCGTCCATGCCCTCAAACTGCTGGTCGCCCATCATCTCGCGCCGCCACTCGCGCTCCTCTGCAAAGCGCGCGCGCAGCGTTGCTGCGGATAATCCGCGTATCGGCAGAAGGCCCGCGTTAAAGTGCGCAGGATCGATCGTCTCGATGGCAGCCGCTTCCTCCGTGGTGATGGAATTGCGCGTATCTGGCGAAACTGACATGCGAAATGAGCGAAAACACCGTCGCGACATCGAGGGTGTCAGTTTACCTCGACGATTGCCCGCCTGGCCATGCGCTCTGGTTAAACCATGCGCGGGTTCGCAAGGAACAGGAACCACTCTTGCATTGCATTGATCTTTTTCAAGACCGCCGTTTGCGAGTCCGCGATAGCGCGGCTCATTTAACGTTCTACCTAAAACACGGTGCGGCGACGGTAGTACTCGGCCGCGCGCAATGTCGCCATCTTCATGGTCGCGATGAGCATGAAACGCGGCGCACCACCGTCCGGCGCAGCGACATGCCGCAATTCGACTTCGGAGTGACAGGTGCGGCACGAGGCCAGCCAGTTACCGGCGAACCGGTAGGGCGCTCCAAGTGGCGCGGTGCCACACATCGGGCAGGTCAGGTCGCTCATGCGGAGGCTCCATCAGGCGTAGTCGAAACAGTTTTCAATTGCGGGAATTATTGGCCTTCGGCTTGCGCCACGCGCGTGCGAATATGCACACTTCACAATTGTTCACCGATGCACGCGGCTTCGCTTCATATGTCAGCGACCGGCCTGCGCA
>CAYYFR010000126.1:0-2201 GCA_964470865.1 uncultured Burkholderiales bacterium
AGCACTGTCAACCGCCGGATCGTCCTGCGTTCGCGTCCGGTCGGCGCGCCGACCGCGGCCAATTTTTCGCTCGAGGAGGTCGCCGTCGCGGCTCCCGAGTCTGGCCAGGTCCTGTTGCGCACGCTCTATCTTTCACTCGATCCATACATGCGCGGTCGCATGAGCGATACAACGTCTTACGCCCCGCCAATAGCGCTCGGCAGCGTGATGGTGGGCGCCACGGTATCACGCGTCGAGGCCAGCGCACACGCCGGTTTTGCCGTCGGCGAGCTGGTGCTTGGCTACAGCGGCTGGCAGCACTACGCGCTATCCGACGGCACAGGCCTGACCAAACTCGACGCCGGCATGCCGCACCCGTCGCGCGCCCTGGGTGCGCTGGGCATGCCGGCTTTCACCGCCTACATGGGCCTGCTCGACATCGGCATGCCCAAAGCCGGTGAAACCGTGGTGGTGGCCGCGGCAAGTGGTGCGGTGGGCGCGGTGGTGGGCCAGATCGCGCGGCTTGAAGGATGCCGCGTGGTCGGCATCGCCGGTGGTGACGACAAATGCCGCTTTGTGACCAGCGAACTGGGATTCGACGCCTGCATTGACCGGCGCACAGCCGATCTGCCGGCGCGTTTGGCGGCAGCCTGCCCGCAGGGCATCGATGTTTATTTCGAGAATGTCGGCGGCGCTGTATTCGATGCGGTGCTGCCGCTTTTGAACACCGGCGCGCGGGTTCCATTGTGCGGCCTGATCGCGCACTACAACGATGTCGGCCCGCTAGCGGGGCCAGACCGCCTGAGCCTTTTGACGAACACTCTCCTGGCCAAGCGCATCAAGATGCAGGGTTTCATCATTTTCGACGACTACGGCGCGCGCTTCGGCGAATTTCAGGCAGCGATGAGCGCCTGGCTCGACGCCGGCAAGATCAAGTTCCGCGAGCAAGTGGTCGACGGCCTGGAGTATGCACCGATGGCTTTCATCGGCATGCTGCAGGGCGAGAACTTCGGCAAGCTGGTCATTCGGGTGCCGAACGACCAGCCATCGCGTTCACCGCACTGAATGCGCACGCAACGGACACTGGCACGGGCAAGCGCGCTGGCAGCGCCGGCCCGGGCCGCAGCCAACCAGCCCTGACAGCTTCGCATGCAGGGTCCGGACCACACGCCGTCGGCATCTTCGGAAAACCGGGTGCTGTTACTTCTGCTCATGGTCAGCGTAGCCCTGGGCTGGATCCTGTTGCCGTTTTACGGAACCATCATGTGGGGCGCGATCATCGCCTTGTTGTTTGCGCCCTTGAATCGTCGGCTGCTGCCAAGGCTCAATGGCCGCCGCCGCTGCGCGGCGCTGATCACGCTCCTGATCGTGCTGATCATCGTGATCCTGCCGCTGGTACTGCTGACCGCTGCGCTGGCACGCGAAGCGGCACTGGTGTACCAGCGCCTGGAGTCGGGCGAGATGCAGGCGGGGCAGTACTTCCATGACGTGTTCGATGCGTTGCCGCCCTGGATCAACGCGCTTTTGGATCGCTTCGGGCTGGCGGACTTCGATACCCTGCGGCGCCGGCTGGCAGCGGCGCTGTCACAGGCCAGCCAGTTGATCGCAACGCAGGCGCTGGCGATCGGCCAGAATACGTTCGAGTTCATCGTCGGCCTCTTCATCACCATGTACCTGGCGTTCTTCCTGATCCTCGATGGCGAAGCGGTGGCGCGCGCGGTGCGGCGTGCGATTCCGCTGGCGCACGCGCAAAAGCAGGACCTGGTCAGCAAGTTCACCACCGTGATCCGTGCAACAGTGAAGGGCAACCTGCTGGTGGCAGCGATCCAGGGTGCGCTGGGGGGGCTGGCTTTCTGGTTCCTCGATGTCAACGGTGCCTTGCTGTGGGCAGTGCTGATGGCTTTTCTGTCGCTGGTGCCGGCGGTCGGCGCCGGACTGGTATGGCTGCCGGTGGCCCTGTATTTCTTTGCTACCGGTGCGCTCTGGCAGGGCATAGCGCTTGTCGTCTGGGGTGTACTGGTGATCGGGTTGGTCGACAACCTGCTGCGACCGATCCTGGTCGGAAAGGATACGCGCATGCCTGACTACGTGGTGATGATCACCACGCTGGGCGGCATGTCGGTGTTCGGCATCAATGGCTTTGTGCTGGGGCCGGTGATCGCGGCCATGTTCATTGCGGTTTGGGAGATCCACATGGCCTACGTGGCAGCAGGTACGCCGCC
>CAYYFR010000126.1:2301-16510 GCA_964470865.1 uncultured Burkholderiales bacterium
GGCAGCAGGTACGCCGCCTTAAGAGCAGCGGTGGGTCTTGACGATCGTAGCGAATGCAATATTCCCCATGGACACCAGGGCATGCTTGTCGGCACTGGAGAAAATTCCGCGAAAGCCTTGCGTTGTGACACACAAAGGCGCAATCGCCCTCGCACGGCTATCTGCCTAGATCCTCGATGGCGTCGACAATCATCCGGGTGCCGATCGCAATCAGCAGGATATCGCTGGCCACGCGCACATAGCGGGTGCCCGAAGGCGGGCTGCCAATCTGGACCACCAGGGATCGCGGTACTTCGTAATACACAACATCGCGGGGCAATGGGTAGCCAAGCGCCCATTTCTTTGCCTGGCCTGGCGGCATACAGCCATTGTTTTTCTTGGCCAGCCCCGGCGGACAGCGCCCGCGACTGCTTTGCGTCGCGTAATAGTCGTGCACATGGGCGCGCTGCTGCGCGTCGAAGTGGGTGCGCTTTCCGGGCGAGGCGCCTTCCTTGTCGCGCCGCGATATTCCATCGTGGTCCCGTTGCCCGCTACCATGGTCGGAATTCGCCTTCTTGCCGCCTTTGCCGGAGCCAGCCCAATCGGGTTTCTCGGCCAGCACCGGGCTCACCGAAAATAATCCGCCGACAAGCAGCACCAATGCCAATTTCATTTTTGCGGTGACACGCCTCATCGGGAGCTCCATTTCTGGCTTGCATGCTTGGATATTCAATCCATACTCGGGCTAGTCATGCGACCCGGCCCGCGTTGGTCAAATTGTTGTTGGAGATACCAAAAGTGACAGCAATTTGATGCGTATGACCGGGGATCGATGCTCTCGGACGTCTGCAGCAAGACCAGCCCGCGTGCCACATCGGCGGGCGGCTACCAGCGGTTCGCCCCTGAGACAAAGCCAGGGGCAAACCGATGCGCATTCGTAACCTCCTCAATGTAATGCTCCTCGCGAGTCTCCGGAATCAATGCAGCCTTGAGCATTTTGGATGCAGCAGCAGCTTCTGCGGAGATGTGATATTGGGTCTCGACACGTTGACCGGTGTCGCCATTGATATAGGAATAGCGATGCTTGACAAGTAATTTCATTGGGAGTTTCTCGCAGGTAAGTGTGTGCGTGTGGAATTGGAAGGGGGGTATTGGTCCCCACACACGCCATTTAGCCGCAAGTTCCATTCAGGGTCCGTGCGCCAAGACACATGCGCAGCCTGGTTCATCGAACTTCGCCAAGCCACGACGCGAACAAGGCTGGCGATAGGTGAGCAGTGGCCGTTTTACAATCGAAAGCCGCCGGCACCGAAAAGACCGATCAAGCCGATTGCGATCAGGTAGATCGCAACGATCGTGTTGAGCAAGCGCGGCACCACGAGAATGAGGATGCCTGCCAACAGGGCGATCAGGGGAGTGATTGCGAGATGCATGTTCATGGTGGCCTGCCTTTTCTGAAGGAAACAGTGAATCGGCCCGCAGGAAACCCGAGCCGCTTTCGTTGCGTTGAGTTGATTCAAGACCGCCGTTGGCGTGTCGGCGGTTCAGGATCCTGTTCAGTCAATACCTGGTGCAAGTGCCGCACAATTGCCGATAAATGAAATCGCGCCTTTTGGCCGCAGGCGGTTTGCGCCTGGCCCTTGACCAAAATTCATCGATTTAATTTCGGACCGGCAATTAACGCGGCACGCCGCTAGCTAGCGCTTGTTCGAGAAAGCCGCGAAAGCCAGTACGCAGGCGCCGCCGCCGACCAGGAGCCAACCCAGAATAGGCGGGAAGGAAACGGTGTGCGTGCGCTCGGCGGTCGCGGTGATCGGCCCGATCTTCAGCACGTTCTCGCGGGTGGTGTAGCTGTAGTGGTCATAGCCCAATACTGCGGCGCCGATGGCGATCAGCACAGCGCCGGTGATGAAGAGCGATTTCATGTTGTGGTTCCTTGGATAAAAATGCATCGAGGAGGCAGGAGGCGAAGGAGGCGAAGGAGGCGATGTCGCCTGCTACCGCATCACCATTACCGCATCGAGCGCGTTTCTTCCGTACGGTTCCGTACACAGGAGGCCAGTCTGGCCTAAATGTGCGACAGCGAGCGGTTTGTGCGGGGGATCGCGGAAGCGCGTGGCTTCAGGTTGACCGGCAATCCTGATGCCAGGATTGCATGCTGCGGATGCGCCAGGGGTGCCGCCTGCGCGACGCGCCGGGACCGGACATTCATGCCATGGCACTGGCTTTCATGCTGTCGCAGCGCATCGAAGACCTTGCGGCGCCGGTTTCGGAACGGCACGCGCGGATGCCGCAACAATCTGCATCGCGCGCTCGGCAAGGTGCAGGCACTGTCGGCATTGGCCATCTGCAGGGCAATGTTAGGTAGCGAACAGATATGCATGCGGAACTGGAACACATTGACGCTCCGGCCTGAAAGGCATGTAGAGGGCGCTTCATGAAATATGCGAACCGTTATTCCGTCTTGAGACGGCTCATGATCGCTGCGGCTGCCATTGCAGTTGCGGCCTGCAATGCACCGGAACAAGGGCAAAGCCTTCGTCAGCAGGGTTCCATGCTCGAACCCGCGGGCGACGATCGCGCCATCGCGGCCGCAGTCAAGGCCGCTTTTCGGGCCGACGGTAGTTTTGCTCATGATGCCATTGAGGTGGAATCCCGTGATGGTGCGATCGAACTCACCGGTGCGGTCGATGAACAGGCGCAGATTGACCGCGCGATGGCGCTGGCTTTCGTGGTGCCCGGCGTCAGGAGCATCAAGACCCGGGTAAAGCTGGCCGACCCGCCGCCCGCGGGCGCCACGCACGCCGACGACCGGCGCATTACCACCCGCGTGATGGCCGACATGCTCGCCAACCCGCAAGTCAGGCAGTTGAGCATCCTGGTCGTGACAATCCGCGGCGAAGTTTTGTTGAGCGGGCTGGCCGATCAGCAGACCCAGATCGACAGCGCAGTCAAGGTGGCGCGCTCGGTTAACGGAGTGCGCGACGTACGGCATGTGATGAACGTGCGGAAATAGGGCAGGCGAGGGTTGTTGCACGGCGCCAATTGGCGCCTTGCACACCTGTGCGTGCGACAGCGCACAGATAAGCCGGGCGCATCAGTGGAAAGTCCGGTGTGGGAGTTCACTTTCTTTCACTGGAGCAGATCAAATGAAAAACCGACCTGGATTTTGGCTATTGGGCCCCGCCCTGGCAGGCGCGCTGGCGTTGAGCGGCTGTGGCAAGGCGCCGGACCCCGCACCTCCGGCTGTCCCGGCAGCGCCCACCACCAACGCCAGCCCCACCACCAGCACCACCACCACCAGCACCACCACTAGCACCACCATCGGCACCGAGATCGACGACAGTGTCGTCACCACGGCGGTCAAATCCGCCTTCCTGGCCGATGCCGACGTCAAGAGTTTCGATCTGAAAGTCGAAACCCGCAAGGGAGAGGTGCAATTGAGCGGTTTTGTCGATAACCAGGGCCAGATCGACCGCGCAATCACGGTGGCGCGCGGAGTGGGCGGCGTGAAGGGCATCGACAACAAGCTGCAACTCAAGGGCGCGCCCACAACGGTGGGCAACAAGCTCGACGACAGCGTGGTGACGACCAAGGTCAAGGGTGCGCTCCTGGCCGACAGTAGCGTGAAAAGCTTCGATATCGCGGTGCTCACCCGCAAGGGCGAAGTGCAGTTGAGCGGTTTTGTCGATAACCAGGGCCAGATCGACCGCGCTCTGCAGGTTGCGCGCGCCGTCGAAGGAGTGGGCAGCGTCAGCAACGACATGAGTATCAAGAAGTAGGCTGCGCCCGGCTGCGTCGCGCCAGGCGATGCGGCCAATCCCGAACATTTTTTTTCAGTGAGCGAAGCATGTTGCGCAGCTTGAAGGATTTGCAGAATTACACGATCGGTGCCACCGACGGCCAGGTCGGCCACGTCAGTGATTTCTATTTCGATGATCGGCTGTGGGTGATCCGCTACCTGGTGGTCGACAGCGGCGATTGGCTGTCGGGCCGCAAAGTGTTGATCTCGCCTCTGGCTGTGGGCAGGCCCGACTGGCTGGGACGCAGCCTGCCGGTGGCCATCAGCATGCAGCAGGTGAAGGAAAGCCCGCCTATCGATACCGAAAAACCAGTGTCACGCCAGCACGAAATGAACTTTCTAAGCTATTACGGCTATCCGTACTACTGGGCCGGGCCCGGCTTGTGGGGGGCGCCACCGTTGCGCGACCTGGCGACCCCCGGTTCGTCGGGAATTGAGTCGATGCCACCTGCGATACAGTCCGAAGCGGCGCGCAGCCTGATGGCAGCCGAGGCGCTACAGCAGGAGGAAGGTGATCCACACCTGCGCAGTTGTGCGGCGGTGACCGGTTATCACATCGAAGCCACCGATGGCGACATCGGCCACGTCGAGAGCATCTTGCTCGATGAAGACACCTGGGCGATTCGCTACCTGGTGGTCGATACCAGCAACTGGTGGCGCGGGCACCAGGTGTTGATCGCCCCGCAGTGGGTGCGCGAGGTAAGCTGGTCAGATTCCACAGTAAAGCTTGGACTGACTCGCGAAGCTGTGAGGCAGGCGCCGCCCTATGACTCGACCGCAGCGCTCGACCGGGTTCACGAGATTGCGATTTACGAGCACTACGGGCGCCCGGTTTACTGGGTGGGCGAGTCAGCTGACGCCACGCAATCGCGGCGGCAATAGCGTGCCGCAGGCATTGGCGTGAACGGCTGCTTTCACTGCTGCGCCGACCCCACCCGGGCGAGTGCGTGAACCCCACCCGGCTATTGCACGATTGCGATCATGGCTCGTGGCTTGACTACATCACCGGTGATCTGCTCGCCATTGGCATTCTCAGTCGCCATATCCAGGAGCTCTCGGTCAGCGACTTGACCTCCAACCCGGCGATCTTCCGGGTTCGATGCCGACAACGCGTGGGCCACGCTGGCGGAATTCGAACGCAAGGCGATGGCCCTCGAAGCGCCGGCAGCGCGGCTGCAGCGGGGAGCATGTCACGCAGTGACGGTAGGGCGATCCAATGAGCGGCGCCAGCGGCAGTATCCTCACCATCAACGGCGGCTCTTCGAGCATCAAGTTCGCGCTGTTTGCACCCCAAGGCGGGTTGCAGATGACGCAATGCGGGCGCATTGAGCGCATCGGCAGCGCCGATTCGAGCCTGGTTCTGATGGATGGCAGCGGTACCACCGTCGCCACGCGCAGCCTGGGCGCTATCGATCGCAGCGGCGCGGCCGAAATCCTGATCCACTGGCTGCAACAGGGTGAGTCACATGCGCATTTGCTGGCGATCGGGCACCGGGTAGTTCACGGCGGCCCCAACTTCCATACGCCACTTGTGATGAGCGCGGAGGTGATTGAAGAACTGCGCCGCCTGACAGAGCTCGATCCGCAGCACATGCCGCAGGAACTTTTTCTCTCTGAAGCGTTTGGTCGACGCTTTCCGCAGCTGCCGCAGGTCGCATGTTTCGATACCGCGTTCCACCATGACCTGCCGCTATTGGCGCAGCTGTTGCCGATTCCGCGGCGCTACGCCGCCCAAGGGGTGCGCCGCTACGGTTTCCATGGCCTGTCTTACGAATATCTGATGAGCGAGATCATGCGCATCGACGGCGCCCGGGCCGCCGGCGGGCGCATCATCCTGGCGCACCTGGGCAGTGGCGCCAGCCTGGTGGCGATGCGTGCCGGCAAGCCGGTCGATACCAGCATGGGCTTCACGCCGGCGGCCGGCGTGCCCATGGGCACACGCTCGGGCGATCTGGATCCCGGTCTGGCGGGCTACCTGGCGCGCACCGAGGGCATGGACGCGCGCCAGTTCGACGAATTGGTGAATTTCAAATCCGGAATGCTGGGCGTTTCCGAAACCTCGGGCGACATGCGCGAGTTACTGGCGTGCCAGGCGGTGGACTCGCGCGCGGCCGAGGCGATCGGCCTGTTTTGCTACCAGGTGCGTAAATGCATAGGCGCGTACGCCGCTGCCCTGGGCGGGCTCGACATGCTGGTGTTCAGTGGCGGTATCGGCGAACAGGCGTCGCAGTTGCGCGGCCAAATCTGCGCCGACCTCGGATTCCTGGGCGTCGCGCTCGACCCGCGGCAAAACCTGGACAACGCCATGCTGGTTTCACAAGCCGCAGCCACGGTACGGGTGCGGGTGTTGCGCACCAACGAAGAGCTGGTGATTGCGCGCTCGGTCAGCGCGCTATTGGGACTTTAGCCGCGGCAGGCATGTCGCAGCGTATCCGGCTTGTGCAATCGCAGCATTGCATCCACCAAAAGCCCGCCATGAATTCAGCACCTGGCGCCGAAAGGCCGCTTGCCATCGCGCTGCCCGCGCACCACGATTCGCGCGCGACTATCTACTTCGCGCTGGCTGCCAATAGCGTGATCGCGCTTGCCAAGGGCTTCGCCGCATGGTTCACCGGCTCGACTTCAATGCTGGCCGAAGCGGTGCACTCGCTGGCCGATTGCGGCAATCAGGGCCTGTTGCTGCTGGGGCTTGCGCGCTCGGCCCGTCCGGCTAACAGCGAATACCCGCTGGGATACGGGCGGGAGATATATTTCTGGTCGTTCATCGTGGCCTTGATGCTTTTCAGCATGGGCGGCCTGTTTTCAATTTACGAGGGGATTCACAAGCTGGCCGGCAATGCGCCGCTCAAGGACCCCTGGGTCGCCGTCGCGGTATTGGTAGTCAGCCTCGTCGCCGAATCGATCTCGCTGTGGAAATGCCTGATTCAGGTCAATGCAGCGCGCGGCGCGCAGTCGTTGTGGCGCTGGTTTCGGCAAACCCGGCAGAGCGAGTTGCTGGTGGTCCTTGGCGAGGACATCGCCGCCACCCTGGGCCTGGGTGTGGCATTGCTCGCCGTCGCGTTTGCGATGGCGAGCGGAAACCCGTTCTACGACGCGCTAGGCAGTATCGCCATCGGTGTGTTGCTGCTGGTGGTCGCAGTGGGCGTCGGTGTCGAAACCAAGGCACTCCTGGTGGGCCAAAGCACCGAACCGGCCCTGCGGGGGGAAATCAGTCGCTTCCTGAGCGAACGTGCGGAAGTTGCCGAGGTCTTGAACCTGATCACCTTGCAGCATGGTGCCTATGTCGTTGTTGCCGTCAAGGCCCGCATGGCAGAGCGCGTTTCGGCTTCGGCCATGATCGATGCGATCAACGATTGCGAGCGCGCGCTGCGCGCGGCTTTCCCGCAAGTGCAATGGAGTTTCTTCGAGCCGGACTCGAGCGCGTAACACGCCTGCTTGCAAGCGCGACTGCCGCTGGCGCGCTATCGCGGTCTGCCCGCCTTGCCGGCTCGCACCACAGCATCCGGCGGCGACCGGCGCAGCCGCAGTTTGCGGCCGGCAAAGGTACGGCAGCCGGCCCAATGTGTGTTGACGCACCGAACGATCGCCACCTTCGGCCTATAAATCACATCGCAGGCGAGTTGGCGCGCAGATCTGCAACGCCACAGACGTGTTTTTCGGGCGTCGCGCAATGCGCAAGCCTGACCCGATCCACATTGGCACCTGGCACCTGGCGCCGCGCGCAGCGCAGGCGTGACGTGTCCGGCGCCGGCAACGACGTTTCCGCATGAAAAATGGAGTGCACATGAACCTTCGCAGCGAAATCGCCAACTTGAATACTGCATTCGGCAGCATGGCCGCCGACCTCGGAAATCATCAGGCGCGGCTGCTGGCGCTGGCCAGCCGGCTCGAATCAATGATGGGTAAATGCGCCGATGAATTAGCCGACGAAACCTCCTGCTGCGGATCGGTTGGGGCTGCGCGTATCGCCGAATTGGGTACGGCCAACGCTGCTCTCACGCGCCAGGTGGCCCTGCTCGAAAGCTCCAATCGCGAGACTACGCTGATGGAAAAGATGAACAGTTTCCTGCAGTCTTGCACCTCCGAGGCGGAAGCCTACTCAATCGTAGCCGAAACCGCCACGCAACTGTTTCCGGATGATTCCGGTGCGGTGTTCGTGCTCTCGGCTTCGCGCAACATGCTCGAGGCGGCCGCAGTGTGGGGTGCACATGCGCCGGCCAGATTGATTTTTCCGCCCGCCGATTGCTGGGCGCAGCGGCGCGGCCAGATGCACCTGGCGACCGCCCATACGCAGCGCTGTTCCCATGTGTCGGATCCGCAGCACATGTCCGTCTGCATCCCGCTCCTGGCCCTGGGCGAGACCTTGGGCATCCTGCACCTGCAGGACGGCACGATCCGCCAGGACCCAAGCGCGATCAAGCGGATGCACGACAAAACCCGACTGGCCACGCGTTTCGGCAAGCACATCGGGTTGGGCATTTCCAGCCTGAAATCGCGCGAGTCGATGCGCAATCTCTCGATCCGCGATCCGCTGACCGGTCTGTTCAATCGGCGCTACATGGAAGAGGCACTGGCGCAGGAGCAGGTCCGCGCACAGCGCAATCAATCGCAATTGGCAGTGATCATGATCGATATCGACCATTTCAAGCGCTTCAACGATCAGTTCGGTCATGACGGCGGCGACGCGGTGCTACGCGACCTGGGTGGCTTCCTGAAGGAACAGGTACGCGGCAGTGATATCGCGTGTCGCTACGGCGGCGAGGAATTCATCCTGATCCTGTCGCAGGCGAGCGCCGTCGGCGCCCGCCTGCGGGCGGAGACCATCCGCGCCGGCGCCGCGCAACTGGGCGTGGTCCACGCGCACCGGCCGCTCGAGGCGATCAGTCTGTCGTTGGGAATTGCGATGTTTCCCGAGCACGGGCCGGATCCGGCGGCTGTCATCAAGGCGGCGGATATTGCGCTTTATCAGGCCAAGCGCAGCGGCCGCGATCGCGTGGTCATGGCGGGCGATCCGCTGTCGCAAGGCGCCCTGGCGACGCCACTTGAGCCCGCTTGCCTGCAAGGCTGATCATGTGCGTTGCGAGAGTGGAAACACAGTCGTTTCAAACCAATGAAAACCCTGAAAATCAACTGTGAACTCGATTATCTGGCGGCCGGAGATGCAGACTACGTGTTCAATATCCAGGTTGCCGATCATCCGTGGCAAACCATCAAGTACGAGAATCTTCGTGTCACCCCGCCGGCCCAATTGACTTTCGGCTTGCATCCGACCGGGCTTAACCGGCTGGTCAAGACGCGTAGCGGGCCGGGTGGATTCGAGGTGCGCTACGACGCCATCGTGCAGGTCGACTACCCGATCCCGAGCGGATTCGAGGAGGAAATGCCGATCTCGGCGCTGCCGGTCGAGGTGATTCCCTATATCTGGTCGAGCCGGTACTGCGAGTCGGATGCGGTATTGCAGGTGGCGGCGCGCACCTTCGGCCAACTGCCCAAAGGATTCAGGCGGGTAGAGGCGATCTGCAACTGGATCCGTGACAACATCGTCTACTTGGTCGGCACATCGGGTTCGACTACATCCACCCGTGAAGTTCTGGTCAATCGTGCCGGCGTGTGCCGCGATTTCGCGCATTTGGGCATCACGTTTTGTCGGGCCCTCAATATTCCGGCCCGTTTTGTCACCGGGTACACCTGGACGGTAGAGCCGCCGGCGGATTTCCATGCCGTTTTCGAGGCTTTCCTTGGCGGCCGCTGGATACTCTTCGATGCCACCTTGCTGGCGCCGGTCACCGATCTGGTACGCATTGCCACCGGCAAGGACGCTGCGGACACAGCGTTTGCCACCATTTTCGGTGACGTGAAAATGCCGCGCATGAACCCGGCGGTACAGGTGTTGGCTGAAGCGGTGAATTGACGCTGCGCGACTGCGTGGCGCGGTCGGTGATGCATGGCCATGGCGGCTGGAGGGCAGCAAACATCGACGGCCGTCGATCAACATTCGAGCTGGATTGCGCAAAAGCGTTGCGGCGCTGGTGCGCGCGCGCGCGCGCCACAAATGCTATGTGCGTTAACGAACAGACCTTTGCCAAGGCGGGATTTAAAAGCAGGTCATGGCAATCCAGATGATCCAGATGTTGCGGGCCGCGCAACATGCTGCCCACAAGGCGGACGGCCCGGCGCGCCCGCGTGAGTGCACTGGCGCGACGCAGCCACCGCAGCCACCGCAGCCACCGCAGCCAGACTGGCGCAAGTCGTTGGCATTGATTGCGCTGCATGCGCCACAGGCCCGCCGCACGATTGTTGCCGGCACTCCGATCCAGCGCGCCGGCGATCCTTTTCTGCGCCTGCACCTGGTCCATGGCGGCGCCTGCAAGAGCGTGACTTTCGGCGGCGACGGGCGAGCGCAAATCGTCGCACTCCACTTCAGGGGCGACTGGATCGGCCTGGATGGCATCGCCGACGAGCGCTGTGCCAGTGACGCATGCGCGATGCTCGATTGCGAGATCTGGAGCGTGACCTACGCAACCCTGCTCAAGCTGGAGGCAAGCGTACCCGCGTTTGCACACCTGGTCGCCACAGCGATGGGTGAGCAGCTCAGGCGCAATCGCACCTGGCGCCACACTATTGGAACACTGCCGGCGCTACAGCGGGTGGCTGATTTTCTGTTTGGCTGGCCCACGGCGCAGCGCGAGCACGCGCCGGATACCGAGGCGATTGAGCTCTGCATGACGCGCGCCGAAATTGGCAATTATCTGGGCCTGACGGTCGAAACCGTAAGCCGTGCATTGAGACAGCTCGAACAGCGTGGATTGATCCGCATCCCGTCGCAAAGGCGGCGCCATATCGGCATTCCGGATCGCGGCGCGCTGTACCGGTTCGTGGCACTTGGTGCCGATCTGCACCCGCCCCACGCATTCCACCCGCAAGGCCGCGCTTTGCGCGCGGATGTAGCGGCTGCGCGCGGGTTGGCGCACTGACACCGGTGGCGCCAGTAGCAGGTGCCGATTACCGGCTGTGACCATGTTCCACCCTGACTGATTGGAGTCATTGATGAAAACTCAAGTCCAGACAAGCACCGAGCTTGCCAAGTTGCGCAATCTGATCGAAGACATGTCGGTGGCGATGTTGACCACCTTCGACGCCGACGGTGCCCTGGCCAGTCGGCCGATGGCGCCCCTTGAAATGGATAGCGACGGCGCTCTCTGGTTCTTCACCGACCTGCGTTCGGCCAAGGTGCAGGACCTGCGCAAACTCAACTTGAGTTTTTCCGACAGCGGGCACGCAAGCTATGTTTCGGTATCGGGACACGGCGAGATCAACACCGAGCGCGCACGCATCCAGCGCCTGTGGACGGCGCTGGCGCGGCCGTGGTTTCCCGATGGGCCGGATTCCGAACATCTGGGACTCTTGAAGTTCATCCCGGAAGCGGCCGAATACTGGGACGCGCCGCATAGCGGCATGGTGCGCATGTTCGCGATGGCCGCATCGGTGGTGGCAGGAAAACCACTGGCCATGGGTGAGCACGACAACCTCACGCAGTTGTCGAAGGCGACCCCGACAGCGGCGCGGGTCTGAAGCGGCTGCGCATATGCCGGTGCGCCCTCGCCGCGCCGCTACGCGCGTTGAAAGCGACAGTTTCGGTGGCATCGAAGTGCCTGCGGACGCGCTGTGGGGCGCGCAAACCGCACGCAGCCTGCAATTTTTCGCCATTGGTAGCGAGCCCATGCCCGCAGCCGTGGTGCACGCAATTGCCTGGATCAAGTGGGCGGCGGCCTGCGTCAACCGCGATCTGCTGCTGCTCGATGCGGTGCGCGCCCGGGCGATCGTCTTTGCCGCATGGCAAGTGGCGGTGGGCCGCTTCGACCGGCAATTTCCTCTCTCGATGTGGCAAACCGGATCGGGTACCCAGAGCCACATGAACGTAAATGAAGTCATCGCCAACCTGGCCTCGGCCATGCTTGGGAAAACCTTGGACAAGTCCCTGTATTTCGGACTGTCCAGCGGCCGTATTCAATCCAGGCGAAACGATGCAAAAGCCACGCCTGTTCCCGACCGGGATGATCAACGCTCCTTCACGGGCGCCGGCGCGCGCATTCATGCCAATGACGAAGTCAACCTGGGCCAGTCAAGCAACGACGTGTTTCCCAGCGCGATCCATATCGCGGTGGCGCTGCGCGCGCGCCACGCCCTGTTGCCGGCCTTGAGTGGGCTCAGGCAGGCGCTCGGTGCCAAGGCTTTGGCCTTCAGCGAAGTTGTGAAGATCGGTCGGACGCACCTGCAGGACGCCACGCCGCTTACTCTGGGTCAGGAATTCGGCGGCTATGCCGCGCAGCTGGCTCTGTGTGAAGCCAGCATGCAGCATGCCCTGGGCGCGGTGCACCGGCTGGCCATCGGCGGCACCGCGGTCGGCACCGGATTGAACACGCATGCGCAGTTCGGCCCGCGGGTGGCGGCGCTACTGGCCCTTCAGCTCGACCTGCCGCTCAAGCAGGCGGACAACCTGTTCGCAGCGCAGGCCGGCCATGAAGCGCTGGTGGCGTTTCATGCGAGCCTGAAAATGCTGGCCATCGCACTGACCAAGATCGGCAACGACATCCGCCTGATGGGCAGCGGACCGCGCGCCGGCTTTGGCGAATTGCAGTTGCCGGAAAACGAACCCGGCAGTTCGATCATGCCCGGCAAGGTCAACCCGACCCAGATCGAGGCCCTGGCCATGGTGTGCGCCCAGGTGATGGGCCACGACTGTGCCATCGGCTTCGCCGCCAGCCAGGGCCAGTTCGAACTGAACGCCTATCAGCCGCTGATCGCGTTCGACACGCTCGACAGCGTGACGCTTCTGGCCGACGCCATGCGAAGCTTCACCCGCCATTGCGTGGCCGGCATCCGTGTCAACCATGAGCGGGTGGCGCAATTGCTCAAGGGCTCCTTGATGCTGGTAACGGCGCTGACGCCGCACATCGGTTACGAGCGCGCCGCGCAGATCGCCAAACAGGCTCACGAGCACGGCGGCAGCCTGCGCGAGGCGGCCTTGAGCATGGGCACAGTCAGCGCCGAGCAGTTCGACGCCTGGGTCGATCCACGCTTGATGCTGGGGCCGCATGGCGCTTGAGCGCGGCCGGCGCGGCCCATGCGGCCTTGCGCATGGTGCCTCAGCAGTGCAGCGCTGCGTCAACGCCGATCAGCCGCGCGCATTGTGCGATAGCGCACTGAAGCGCGTGGCGCTTCGGGCTAATAATTGCGCCAGACGTACATCGGGTACGTGCATGATTCAAGGAGAACAAAATGAGCTTGGGAATGATTCTGCTGATCGTTTTGGTGCTGCTGTTATTGGGCGTGCTTCCGACCTGGTCGCACAGTCGCAGCTGGGGCTATGGTCCGAGTGGCGGCTTGGGGCTGGTATTGGTGATCGTAGTGGTGCTGCTGGTGATGGGGCGCATTTGACCGCAGCCTTCAAGGACGGCAAATCCGCAGGCCCCGCGCCGGCGGATTTGCCAAGCGGCCTTCTTGATGCGAAACCGCAGGCGCGCGGCCACCCGGTCGGCGCGGCGCCGGACCGGCAGGGCGCCTTGCCGTGAGGCGCAACCCGCGCCCGCCCGGGCAACCCCGGGCGGCAGCGCTTCCCCGTGACAACGCGTTTCCAAGCGGATATTCCCGGCGATGACCAAATACCTTTCAGCCTATGCGGCCACCATGATCACCATGCTGGCCATCGACCTCTTGTGGCTCGGCGTGATCGCCAAGCCGCTGTACCAGGCCGGCATTGGCCACTTGATGGCGGCGCAGCCGAACCTGGCCGCGGCTGTGCTGTTCTATCTGCTTTTTCCACTCGGTCTGTTGCTGTTCGCGGTGCTGCCCAGCGCGGCTGGCGGTTGGGGCAAAACGCTTGCCACCGGTGCGCTGTTCGGTTTCTTTGCCTATGCCACCTACGACCTGACCAACCTGGCCACGCTCAAGGCCTGGCCGCTCGGCCTGTCGCTGATCGACATGGCCTGGGGCAGCCTGGTGAGCGCACTTGCAAGCGCGGCCGGCAAGGCCGCGCTCGATCGCTTTTAGGTCACAGCGGCAGCGCCTGCCTGATCAGTGCTTGCGCAATGCGCGCTGTCGCACAGACCGGCGCTTTTGCAGCGCGTTCAATGTGCATTCGTTGACAGCGTCAGCGCCATGACCCAGAGGCTTGGATCGGGCATGCCTGCGCAAGGCAGGCGGCCCATGATTGGAAAGCCGGTGCTTTCCGCGGCCTATACAGGTGCGTGTAAAGGAGCGAACTGAACATGACTATTGGATCGAAGGCCCGTGCCAGCGTCGGCGCGCCCTCAAGGCGGGTAGCCGGAGCCGAGGCCAAAGGCGCCGCCCGCGCCACAACGGCGCAGGCGGCGGGCGCTGCCGTCGCGCAAAAACCCACAGTGCCGCAGCAACGCGATGCGTCGCCCG
>CAYYFR010000127.1:0-16455 GCA_964470865.1 uncultured Burkholderiales bacterium
GAGATCACGATGTTCGCACCTTCCACCGTGATTTCCACTTCGCGGCCGGCCGCGAGCTTGGCGATAGCCAAAATTTTTTTCGGGATCGGTAGCGCAACCGAACCACCCCATACGCGCAGCGTGGAAGTGAGCATGGCCCTGCCTTGTTGGAAAATGGTGATACGAAAGTATCATTTTAACGAAATTCGGGTTTTCGGGCATGCCAAGTCTTGCCCGCACCGAAGCCTGCGACCAAAGCGGTTCAAGTGGTGCCAAAGTCCGATATGTCGTGGACCATCTCCACAGAGTCCGGTGCGCGAATCGGAGCATCGCACTATTTGTTAGGGAAACACTGAACAAGTCCGTAGGCCGAGAAAGTCGCTGTTGCAAGTTGCTCGATCCAAAAGGCTCTTTTTTCGGAAATCCGAATGCCAGGGACTTGTTCAGCGTTTTCTTAGCCTGCTTCGACGCAGGCGCCAACACCTTGAGCGGATTGGCCGGCAACGATACCTACTATGCGGCGCGCGGCATGGGGCCCGACACGGTAGTGGAGAACGACAGCACCTCGGGCAATACCGACGTGGCGCAATTCCTCGCGGGCGTCGCCACCAATCAGGTCTGGTTTCGGCAAGTGAGCAACGATCTTGAAGCCAGCATTGTCGGTACGGCTGACAAGTTCTTTTTCCAGAACTGGTACTCGGACAGTCAATACCACGTCGACAGTTCACGACCACCGACGGCAGCAAGACCCTGCTCGATTCGCAGGTGCACAACCCGGTCAATGCGATGGCTGCGCTTTCGGCGACACCGCCGGCATCGACAAACCTGCCCACCGACTCGAGCTACGACGCGCTCCGATCGATGATCGCGGCGAATTGGCAATAGAGTGAAGGTTGGCGATGGTTTTCGCTTAGGTGGAATGGAGATTGCAGGAGCAGGAAACAGCAGACTTCGTGAGAAGTCTGCCATTCCCGAGTAGTCGGAAATCCAGGTTCTTTGCGTAGCAATGGCCTGGATACCCGCATACGCGAGGGTGACAAACGCTCACGCAGGTGCCTGTCAGCCTAAGTAAGTGTGAAGCGGATCACGCCATCCGCGCCGGTCGTCGAGCTGACCTTGCCCTCCCCACGCAGGTAGTGCAAATGCGCCAGCGCTTCGCCAATCGCAAACGTGGTCTGGTGTGCATCGAGCTCGCGATTGAACATCAGCGGAATGATGTCGGCGGCGCTGCATGGTGCATCGCAAGCCGCCAGCGTTTCCGCCAGGCGCGCCGCGTGGTGCGCGCGCAACTGGCCGACCCGCTCATGCGCGCCGCGAAACAGCCGGCCGTGGGAGGGCAGCACCAGCACATCGGCCGGCAGGCTTTCATAGAGGTCGAGCGCATCGAGAAACCATTGCAGCGCATTGGCCTGCGGCTCGTTGGGCCAGACGCCGACGTTCGTCGAGATGCGCGGCAACAGCATGTCGCCGGCGATCACCATGTTGAGCGCGGGACAAAACAGCGATGCATGCTCGGATGAATGGCCGAAGCCGCAGTGCACTTGCCAGGCGCGGCCGCCGATGGTGAGCGTGTCGCCGGCACGCATGCGATCGAAGGTCAGTGGCACCGATGGCACCAGGGTCTTGAAGTAGCTCTTGCGGTTTTCGCGGATTTCCTCGCACATGGCCTCCGACAGTCCGTGGCGCCGGAAATGCTCGACCTGCGCATCGTTGTCAAAGCCGCTCATGCCGCTCTGGATGACCCGTCCCCACAGGTATTCGCCTGCGGTGGCGGTCAGGCGGCAGCCGTGGTCGGCGAAGCGACTGCACAGCCAGTCGGCGTTGCCGATGTGGTCGGGGTGGGCATGGGTGATGATCACCCGCTTGATCGGGCGGCCTTCAAGGCCTGTTACGAAAATGGTTTCCCAGGCATCGCGCGTAGGCTTCAAGCCAACGCCGCAATCGACCGCACTCCAGCAGGGGACACCGTCGATTGTGTCGGCCAAAAGCCACAGGTTGATGTGGTCCAGCGCGAACGGCAGTTTCATGCGCAACCAGCGCACGCCCGGGGCGACCTCGATGGTTTCACCCGGCTCGGGAATGCGCGGGAAGGGGTATGTGAGCGCCGCTTCCTCGGGGCGCTCGGCTTTGCTCTGCATCACGGCAGCCATTTGGGTACACTTTCCGTTTACGTAAACGTCACCCCTGATTCTCTCATGCGGGGCGCTGCCGCAAGATAGGCGGGCCGCCCGGCAACAACAACTCGGGTTTTCAATTTCAGCTTGAGCCAGACCTACACCATCACCGAACTGTCGCGTGAATTCGACATCACGCCGCGCGCCATCCGCTTCTATGAAGACCAGGGGCTGCTTGCGCCTTTGCGCGAGGGTTCGGGCAAGAGCCGGGTCTACACCACGCGCGACCGCACGCGCCTGAAGCTCACGCTGCGCGGCAAGCGCCTCGGGCTCACGCTGTCGGACATACGCGAACTGATCGACATGTACGAAAGCCCGCGCGATGAAGCCGCGCAACTGGCGAAATTCCTGCAGGTGCTGGGCACGCACCGCGCACAACTGGAGCAGCAGCAGGTCGATATCGAGGCGCAGTTGAAGGAAATCGGCGCTTTCGAAAGCCAGTGCAGGAAGCGCCTGGGCGAAAAAAGCGGGCGGCGCGGTGGCTGATCGGCGAACGGGCCGGGCGGCGGGAGGTTGACGTTTACGTAAACGTCACGTAGATTGCATTCCCCGCATCGACATCCGCGCTTTCCGCGTCGCAACTCGCCATGCATTCTTCTCCCTCCCCCGTGTTCACGGCCGCCGACGCCGGCTATGCCGAACGCGTGCGCGACAGCTTTGCACGCCAGCCGGCAATGCACCTGATCGGCGCGTCGATCACCGCGATCGAGCCGGGTTACTGCGAAGTCACCCTGCCGCACAAAGAGGGCCTGACCCAGCAGCACGGCTTCATCCACGGCGGCATCACCGGCATGATCGCCGACAGCGCGGCGGGCTATGCGGCGTTCTCGCTGATGCCGGCCGATTGCAGCCCGCTCACCGTCGAATACAAGATCAACATGCTGAACCCCGCGCATGGCCAGACACTGGTGGCGCGCGCGCGCGTGATCAAGTCCGGCAAGACGCTGGTCATCACCCAGGGCGATGTGTTCGCCGTCAAGGACGGCAGCGAGAAGCTGTGCGCTACCATGCAGCAGACCCTGATCGTGATGCGCGGTGTGGCCGATACTCGCCGCGTTTGAGCACGGCCTGCCCGCAAGGAATCCACATGCTAAACCTGAACGCCCTCACCTTCAACCATTCCGACGAAGTGCGTGCCCTGCGCGAAAGCCTGCAGGATTTTGTCTCCAAAGAAATCACGCCACGCGCCGCCGAGATCGACCGCTCCAACCAGTTTCCGATGGACCTGTGGAAAAAGCTCGGCGATCTGGGCGTGCTGGGCATGACCGTCGACGAGGAATACGGCGGCACGCAGATGGGCTACCTGGCGCACATCATCGCAATGGAGGAAATCTCGCGCGGCTCGGCCTCGGTCGGCCTGTCTTACGGCGCGCATTCCAACCTGTGCGTGAACCAGATCCGCCGCAATGGCAGCGATGCGCAGAAGCGCAAGTACCTGCCGGGCCTGATTTCGGGGGAACAGGTGGGGGCGCTGGCGATGAGCGAGCCGGGCGCCGGCTCGGATGTGGTGGGCATGCGCACGCGTGCCGACTGGAAGGGCGAGCGCTGGGTGCTCAACGGCAACAAGATGTGGATCACCAACGGGCCCGATGCCGATACTCTGGTGGTGTATGCCAAGAACGACCTCGAAGCCGGTCCGCGCGGCATCACCGCATTCCTGATCGAAAAGGGCATGCCGGGCTTTTCCACCGCGCAAAAGCTCGACAAGCTGGGCATGCGCGGCTCCAACACCTGCGAACTGGTGTTCCAGGATTGCGCGGTGCCGGCGGAGAATGTTCTGGGTGGTTTGGGCCGCGGCGTCAACGTGCTCATGAGCGGGCTCGACTACGAGCGTGCGGTACTGGCAGGCGGCCCGCTTGGCATCATGGCGGCTTGCCTCGATGTCACCGTGCCCTACCTGCATGAGCGCAAGCAGTTCGGCCAGCCGATCGGCGAATTCCAGCTGATGCAGGGCAAGCTGGCCGACATGTATTCCACCTGGTCGGCCTGCCGCGCCTATGCCTATGCGGTGGGCGAGGCGCTCGATCGCGGCAGCCTCACCGGTACCGCCGCCCGCAAGGATTGCGCCGGTGTGATTCTCTACACCGCCGAAAAGGCCACCTGGATGGCGGGCGAGGCGATCCAGGCGCTGGGCGGCGTAGGCTACACCTACGACTATCCCGCCGGGCGCCTGTGGCGCGATGCCAAGCTCTATGAAATCGGCGCCGGCACGTCCGAAATCCGGCGCATGCTGATCGGGCGCGAATTGTTTGCCGAGACCAGGTAGGCGCCCTGCATGGCTGATCTGATCCAGACCTGTCGCGGTAGCGTCGCGCAGCGGCATTGAATCCGCATGCGTTCACTCGAAACCCTGTTCGACAACAACCGTGCCTGGGTGGCGGATGTCACGCGTGAAGACCCCGACTTTTTCATGCGCCTGGCGCACCAGCAAAGCCCGCAGTACCTGTGGATCGGCTGCTCGGATTCGCGCGTGCCGGCCAACCAGATCATCGGCCTGGCGCCGGGCGAGGTGTTCGTCCATCGCAACATTGCCAATGTGGTGGTGCACACCGACCTGAACTGCCTGTCGGTGATCGAATTCGCGGTGGACTTGCTGCATGTGCGGCACATCATCGTCTGCGGGCACTATGGCTGCTCCGGCGTGCACGCCGCGCTGATCGGGCGCAAGGTCGGCCTGGCCGACAACTGGCTGCGGCACATACAGGATGTGGGCGAAAAGCATGGCACCTATCTCGGTTCGATCAGCGCCGAAGCGAACAAGCACGATGCCCTGTGCGAATTAAACGTGATGGAACAGGTGAAAAACGTCTGTCAGACCACCGCAGTGCGCGATGCCTGGGCACGCGGTCAGTCGCTGGCCGTGCATGGATGGATCTACGGCGTCGACAACGGTCTGTTGCGTGACCTCGAAGCCTCGGTTGATGGCGCCGGCACGGCCTTGCCGGTATTGGCTGCGGCGCTGGCACGGCTGCGTGATCGCGCGCGGCCGGCATGATCGCGATTGGCGAAACGGCGCTGCGCGTCAAGCACATCACGCTTGCCGATATCCGCACCTTTGCCACCCTGTGCGAGGACATGAATCCCCTGCACCATGACCCCGAGTATGCCGCTGCCACGCGCTTCGGCGGCATCATCGCCTGCGGCCCCCATTACCTCTCGCTGTTGATGGGCGTGCTGGCAAGCCACTACACACAGCACGGCCCGCAGGTGGGCATCGAGTTCCAGGTAAACCTGATCAAACCGGTGCGCCCCGGGGATACAATCGAATTGAAATGGGTCGTGACCCAGATCGAGCCCAAGTCGCGAGGCAACATCGTTACACTCGACGGCAGCATCACCAACCAGTCAGGTGAGGTAGTGCTCACTACAGTTGGCAAAATCATGACCTTCAATCAGTAGAAAGGAATCAACATGTCCGATCCCGTCGTCATCGTTTCCGTCGCCCGCACCCCGGTGGGTGCAATGCAGGGCGAGCTGTCCGGTTTCGCCGGCCATCAGCTGGGTAGTCACGCAATCAAGGCCGCGGTCGAGCGCGCCGGCTTGAAACCCGAGCAGGTCCAGGAAGTCATCATGGGTTGCGTGCTGCCGGCCGGCCAGGGCCAGGCGCCGGCGCGCCAGGCAACCCTCGGTGCCGGCCTGCCGAAAGCCACCGGCGCCACCACCATCAACAAGGTGTGCGGCTCGGGCATGAAGGCGGCGATGTTCGCCCACGACCTGCTCGTCGCGGGCAGCTGCGACATCATCGTCGCCGGCGGCATGGAATCCATGACCAACGCGCCTTACTTGTTGCTGAAGGGCCGCGGCGGCTACCGCTACGGCCACGCCACCATGTTCGACCACATGGCGCTTGACGGCCTGGAAGACGCCTACGAAAAAACCCCCAACGGCGGCGGCAAGTCGATGGGCCAGTTCGCCGAGGATTGTGCCGGCAAATACGCCTTCACACGTGAAGAGCAGGATGCCTACGCGATCGAATCGACGCGCCGCGCGATTGCCGCCAACAACGACGGCAGCTTCAAGTGGGAGATGGCCGCCATCACCGTGGCCGGCAAGAAGGGCGACGTGGTGATCGAGAAGGACGAGCAGCCGTTCAAGTCCAATCCGGACAAGGTGCCTACGTTGAAGCCCGCCTTCCGCAAGGACGGCACTGTGACTGCCGCCACCTCGTCCTCGATTTCCGACGGCGCCGCAGCCATGGTAATGATGCGCGCTTCGACCGCGGCCAAGCTGGGTCTCGCGCCGCTGGCCCGGCTGGTGGCGCATGCCACCCATTCGCAGGAGCCGCAGTGGTTCACCACCGCACCGGTGGGGGCGATCGAAAAGCTCTACGCCAAATGCGGCTGGACCACCGGCACGGTCGACCTGTTCGAGATCAACGAGGCCTTTGCGGTGGTGGCGATGGCGGCGATGAAGGAGCACGGCATTGCGCACGCCAAGGTCAACATCCACGGCGGTGCCTGTGCCCTGGGTCACCCGATCGGTGCTTCCGGTGCGCGCCTGATCGTCACCCTGATCGGCGCGCTGAAGAAAACCGGCGGCAAGCGCGGCGTGGCGAGCCTGTGCATCGGCGGCGGCGAAGCCACCGCAGTTGCGATCGAACTGCTCTGACGCAACAACGCGAACCACGGCCTGCCGCCGCAATGGCGGCGAGCCCGGTTCGTGGCAACACCCTGCGCACCAACGCGAGCACCTCCAGCGAGCATTCCCATGATCATTTCCCCCGAGCACGAACAAATTCGCGACGCCGTGCGCGCCTACGTGGCCACCGAAGTGGCGCCCGGCGCCGCGCAACGCGACCGTGACGCCGCCTTTCCGGCCGCCGCCCTGAAGGGCCTGGCGGAACTCGGGCTCTACGGCGTGTTCGTGCCGGAAGAATTCGGCGGCGCCGGGCTCGACTACATCGCCTTGGCGCTCGCGCTGGAAGAAGTGGCCGCCGGCGACGCCGCCACCTCCACGGTGCTCTCGGTCAACAACTGCCCGGTGTGCAACATCCTGCTCAACTACGGCACGCCGGCGCAGAAGGACGAATGGCTGAGACCCCTGGCGCAGGGTCGCAAGCTCGGCGCCTTCGCGCTGACCGAGCCGCATGCCGGCTCTGACGCGTCCGCGCTCAGAACCACGGCGCGGAAGGATGGCGACGACTACGTGCTCGACGGCACCAAGCAATTCATCACCTCGGGCAAGAATGGCGATGTGACTATCGTCTTCGCCGTCACCGACCGTGGCGCCGGCAAGCGCGGCATCACGGCGTTTCTGGTGCCCACCAACACGCCGGGCTATTCGGTGCCGCGCGTGGAAGACAAGCTCGGCCAGCGCGCCTCGGACACCGCGCAAGTACTGCTGGAAAACTGCCGCGTGCCCGCCTGCAACATGATCGGCGAGCCCGGCGACGGCTACCGCATCGCCTTGTCGTCACTCGAAGGCGGGCGCATCGGCATCGGCAGCCAGGCGGTGGGCATGGCGCGCGCGGCCTTCGAGGCGGCGCTGCGCTACGCCAACGAGCGCGAGGCGTTCGGTCAGGTGCTCTTCAACCACCAGGCGGTGCAATTCCGCTTGGCCGACATGGCAACCCAGGTGGAAGTGGCGCGACAGATGGTGCTACATGCTGCGGCGCTCAAGGACGCCGGCCGCCCCTGCCTGAAAGAAGCCGCGATGGCCAAACTGTTCGCCTCAGAAATGGCCGAAAAGGTGTGCTCGGACGCCATCCAGATCCATGGCGGCTACGGCTATGTAAGCGACTTCCCGGTCGAGCGCATCTACCGCGACGTGCGCGTGACGCAGATTTACGAAGGCGCGTCGGACATCCAGCGCATCCTGATTGCGCGCGCGCTGGCGGCTTGAGAGGTCTGCGGGACAAGCCTGCGCCGACGCGCCCGCGCCCTTGACTAACGCCAGACGCCGTCGACCCGGTCCCAGCTATCGGCGCGCAGGTCGGGTTTTTCCTTCTGCAGCTCAGGTTTTCTGATCTTGTTGGAGGGTGTGCGTGGGAACTCGCTGCGGTATTCGATGTAGCGCGGCACCTTGAAGGGCGCCAAGTACTTGTGCGCATGCTCGATGATCGCCTGCGGCGGCACATCGGCTTTTGTCAGGCCGGGTTGCAGGATCACATAGGCCTTGACCTCTTCCTTGCGGAGGTCGTCAGGCACGCCCAGCACTGCCGCCTCGGTGATCTGCGGCATGTCCTTCAGCACCGCCTCGACCTCGCGCGCCGGGATGTTCTCGGAACTGCGCCGGATCATCTCCTTGACCCGACCGACGATATAGAAATAACCACGCAGGTCCTGGCGGAACAGGTCGCCGGTGCGGAACCAGTCGCCGTAGAAGGCCTCGCGATTGGCTTCCGGCTTGTTGAAGTAGCCGCGCAGGATGCCGCTGCCGCGCACCACCATCTCGCCGATCTCGTCGCGCGCAACTTCTTGTCCCCGCGGGTCGACCACCTTGCATTCACGGAATGGCCCGCTGATGCCGCAGGAGCCTGATCCGGTCATGTCCTCGACTTCCAGCGGCATGAAGGTGGCCGAGCCCAGCTCGGTCATGCCGAAGGCTTCGCGCGCATTGACATTGAAGCGCTGCTCGACCGCAGCGTGGATTTCCCGGCGCAAGCCGTAGACGTTGACGCGGCGGGTCTGGTTGTCGCCATCGTTCGGAGATGGCGGGTTCTTGAACATCACCTCAGCGGGCATCAGTGAAAACTGGATCTTCCAGGTGGAGAGCCACTCGGTGTAGCGGCTGGTGCTTTGCCGGGCGGCGATGAAGGCGGTGGCGCGCTGGTGGAAGGCCATCAGCAGCAGCCACTGCGGGTCCATGTAGTAGAACGGCGTGGAAATCAGGATGCGCTCGTAGGCCAGGCCGTCGCGAAATGCGTTGATCTTGCTCTGGGTGATCCAGTAGCGTTGCGCTTGCAGCACGCCCTTGGGAAAGCCTGTAGTGCCCGAGGTGTACTGGATGTTGAGCAGGTCGTCCAGGCCGACCGGTGCGGGCGCTGCGAACGCCGGATCGCCACCATCATGCAAGGCCTGCCATGCATGCTGCCCGGGGCGTGCACGGCCTACGACGATTACATGGCCGTCATCAAGCGCGGTCGGGCGCTGCCTCATGCCGTCGAAGGTCGGCAGGAATTCCTCGGCGATCACCAGGAATTCCGCGCGCCCGTCATTGACGATGTAGTCGAGCTCGCGGCCGGTGTAGGAGACATTCACCGGCACCATCACCGCACCGAGCCGTCCGATGGCCAGCCAGGTGAGCGGAAACTGCGGCACGTTGGGCACCATCATCGCCACGTGCGTGCCCTTGCCCACCCCAAGGCCGGCCAGTCCGGCGGCCACCCGGTTGACCATCGCCTGCACCTGGCGATAGGTGGCGGTCTCGCCGCTGTCGATGAAGTGCCAGGCAAGCCGCTCCGGCACCTCCGCGGCGGCCTCATCAAGCAGCGCCGCATTGGAAGCGGGCAGGGCCTCGGCTTCCAGCTGGCGGCAGCGTTGCAGCGGGTCGGCGCTGTAGCGCGCGATGCGCCATTCGGGCAGGATCGGCTTTTGCATTCAGGCGAGCCCGAGGAAGCGCGCGCTGTTGTCATGCATCCACTTGCGCCGGATCGCATCGGGCAACGGCAGGGCGTCGAACTCGGCGTAAGCCTGCTCCACCGGCTGCATCGGGTAGGCGGTGCCGGTGAGAATCTTGTCCTGCAGCACCTTGCTGCCATAGGTGAGCAGGGGCCGGTAGCCGGAATCCTCGAGCGCCAGGAGCCTGGGACGTACCGCGACCACACCGATGTACACATTGGGGTGGCGCCACGCCACGCCGATGAGTTCCTCGATCCATGGCCAACCCGGTGGCGAAGCGCACACCCGCAACTCCGGAAAATGCAGCATCACCTCGTCAAGGTACGCCGGGCGGCCGTAATCCATCAGCGACGCGGTAGAGAAATTGATGCCGCAGTGGATGTTGACCGGGATGTCGAGTTCGACGCACTTGGCATAAAGCGGATACATGCGCTTGTCGTTGATGGCGAGCTTGAGCTCGAAGCATTGCAGGTTCAAGCCGCGAAGGCCCAGTTCGCGCACCGCGAATTCCAGTTCGCGCACCGCCGCCATGCCCTTGTGCGGGTCGACGCCGGCAAAGCCGACGAAGCGCGGCCCGTGCTTCTTGCAGAAGGCGGCGACGTCTTCGTTCGCAACCTTCAGGCCGAAGGTGGTCTGGTTGTCGCGCGCCTTCACCACCACATGTTTGGCGCCGAGCTTCTCGTAGCTCTTGAGGTATTTCGCCAGTGCTGCCTTCTCGCTCACCGGCTTTTCGACGCGCGACTCGCTTTTTGCGTAGACGCGCCGATAGTTGGCCAGGTGCGCGGTCTGCGGCGGGTTGAAAGCCCTGGTCGGCGGCTTGCTGCCGTAGTCGATGAACATCGCCCGTCCTTCCCTATTCGAACGCGCCGTCGTAGCCGTAGACCGCTTTCGCGGTTGCGCGATCGACGCGGCCCTGCGCCACATCGGCGCGGATCAGCGCAGGGTCGCGTTCGCGCGGATCGCCGAAGCCGGCGCCACCGGAAGTGCTGATGACGATGCGGTCGCCCTTTTTCAGTCGCGTGCCGGATTTGAGGTCAACCTCGACCACCCGGCCATCGCGGATCAGTTCGGCGCGCGACAGTACGCCCGCCGTTCCGCCGGCCAGACCTTCGGGGGCGGTCTCGAAGCGGTCGCCGTAGAGCGAAAAGTCGACGTCGTCGACCAGCATCTCGTAGGTGCGTCGCATTCCCAACCCGCCGCGCTGGCGGCCATGGCCGCACGAACCGGGATTGAGCTCGTAGCCGACGATGCGAAAGTAGTCGAAGTTCATGTCCAGCGCCTCGACGGGTGAATTGGTGGTGTTCGACAGCGGCGCGGCGATGCCGTCGGCGCCGTCGCTGCCGGCGGCGGCGCCGAAGCCGCCGCCATAGGTCTCCAGGCAGACGCGGTAGCGCCCGCCGGCCAGTCGCGCCAGGCAGGTGATGAGCGCGTTGTCGAAACCCGCAGCGATGATGCGCTGCGGCCGCGGCACGGCCTTGGCCAGGGCCTTCATGACCGCCCCATAGGCGCGGTAGCAGGGCAGCATGCGCGCGCGCACCGGCGCCGGTGGCCGCGGGTTGAGGATCGACCCGTAGGGCACCTTGAGTTTCACCGGCCGGAAGCTGCCCTCGTTGAACGGGGTGTCGCCGCCGATCAGGACCCCCTTGATGCAGCTCATCACCGCCGATTCGGTAGAGGCCAAAGGCGAATTGATGTTGCGCCCGACCTGCGCGCAGGTGCCCGCGAAATCGATCTCGATCTCGTCGCCCTGCACGGTCACCTTGGCGCGCACCCACAGGGGCGAGCCGCTCTTTTCGATGTCGTCGCCGGCGTCTTCCCCCGTGTAGACGCCGTCGGGCAGCGCGCGGATGGCCGCGCGCAGGGTGCGCTCGGCATAGGCGATCAACTCCTGCATGGTCGCCTTGACGGTCGCGAGCCCGTACTTTTCGCACAGCGCGCGCACGCGCCCGATGCCGATCGCCTTGGCGGCGAACTGCGCGTTGAAGTCGCCAAGCGTCTGGTCGGGCACGCGGATGTTGGCCGCCAGCAGGCGCTCGAAGGTGCCACCGTTCCAGTCGCGCGAAAGCGAGAATTTCAAGGGCGGCAGCAGCAAGCCCTCCTGGTAAACATCGCTCGCCAGCGCGTTGAGTCCCGCGCTGCCGCCACCGAGGTCCAGATGGTGCGCAGTCGAACCCGCGAACCCGATCAATTCACCCTCGATGAAGATGGGGCGAAAGATGAACACGTCCTGCAGGTGCTGGCCGCCCTGGTAGGGGTGGTTGTTGACAAGGAAATCGTCTTCGGTGAGGCTCGCCGCCGGGTACTGCGCCAGGCAGGCGCGCAGGGTCGTGTTCATCGAGCCCAGCTGCATGGGCACCATCTCGGATTGCGCGACGATGTTGCCTGCGGCATCGAGGATGGCGCAGGAAGCGTCGCGCGCCTCGCGCACGATGTTGGAATAGGCCGAGCGGACCAGCTTGGTGCCCATCTCGCGCGCCGCCGCCAGGAGCGCCTGGCTGATGACCGCGTAGTCGACCGGGTCGAGTGTGCTCATGCGCTGCCGTCCTTGCGTTTGAGGATCAGGTTGCCGGCCGCATCACACGTGGCCGTCCAGCCGGGAGGAACGTAGATGGTCGCGGTCTCGTCCTCGACCAAGAGCGGGCCGTCGGCGGCGCCCACCGCGTCGAGCGCCGGGCGGGTGGTGACCACGCAGTCGCGCACTTCACGGTTTTCGGTCATGCGCACACGCGTGCTCACTCCTGCCCGCGCCGCCGGCTTGGGCGGCAGCACCGGCGCGCCCGGCGCGCTGGCGCCGACACGAAAACCCACCACCTCGATCGCCTTGCCGCCCAGCCCGGCGCCACCGCTGTCCATGTACACCAGGCGATGCGCGCGGTCGAAATGCTCGCACAGGAGCGCCTCGTCAAGCAGGGCGAGATCGGCGTCGGTCAGCGGCACGTCGATCTCGAAGGCCTGGCCGACAAAGCGCATTTGCAGGCTGGCGCTGCGCTGGAGCGCAGCGCTCATGCCCTGCTGGCCAAAGCGTTGCGCGAGGCGCGCATGCAGCTCTTCGACTTGCGAACGTACCGCCGCCGCAGCGCCGGGGCCTAAGCTGAAGCGCCGCGTCACCGCCTCGTACTGGGTGAAGTCCGCCGCCAATAGGCCGAAGGCGGACAGCACACCGGCATTTTGCGGCACCACGATAGTCGCAACTCCAAGGTCCTCGGCGATGCGCCCGGCATGCAGCGGGCCGGCGCCGCCAAAGGGCACCAGGGCGTAATCGCGCGGGTCGCGCCCCAGTTCGGTCGAGATCAGCTGAATGGCGCGCACCACATTGGCGTCCGCCAGGCGGATCGCGCTGTCGGCGATCGCCTCCGGCGTCATGCCGAAGGCCTCGGCCAGGGGCGCAAAGGCCCGGCGCGCCGCCGCCACGTCCAACTGCATGCGCCCGCCCAGGAAGGATGCCGGGCGAATGCTGCCGCGGATCACGTGCGCATCGGTGATGGTGGGCTCGCTGCCGCCGCGGCCGTAGCAGGCCGGCCCGGGCGCCGCGCCGGCCGAACGCGGGCCGACACGCAGCATGCCGCCGGCGTCGCGCCATACGATGCTGCCGCCGCCGGCGCCGACCGAGGCGATGTCCAGCACCGGGGTGCGGATCGGCAGGCCGTCGACCGCGGTCTCGGGCGCGAGGTTGGCGCGACCGTCGGTGATGAGGCACACATCCGTGCTGGTGCCGCCCATGTCGAAGGTGATCAGGTTGGTGTGGCCCGACGCGCCGGCCTGGCGAATCGCGCCCGCCACACCCGCAGCCGGACCGGAGAACAGCGCCGTGATCGCGTTCTCGCGCATCGCCGCGGCCGGCAGGCGCCCGCCGTTGGACTGCATGACCGAGAAGTTGCCGGTAAAGCCGGCATCCGCCAGGCGCGACTCGAAGCGGCCGATGTAGCCGTCGATGATCGGCTGCACATAGGCCGCCAGCGCGGTCGTCGAGGCGCGCTCGTATTCGCGGAACTCGCCGCTGACGTCGGCCGAGCAACTCACCACCAATTGCGGAAAGCGGCGCCGGATGATCGCGGCGAGCGCATGCTCATGGGACGGGTTGGCGTAGGCGTTGAGCAGGCAGATCGCCACCGCGCGAAACGGGCGCGCGCCCAGGCGCTCGGCCAGCACCGCATCGGCGCGGGTCAGGTCGAGCGCGGTCTCGACGCCGCCGTCGGCCAGGACTCTCTCGGTCACCTCGATCACGTCGCGCCGCTCCACCACCGGCAGCGGCTTGGCATAGGCCAGGTCGTAGACGCGCGGGCGATCCTGGCGCTGGATGAACAGCAGGTCGCGAAAGCCGGCGGTGGTGATAAACGCGGTGAGGCCGCCCTTTCGCTCCAGCACAGCGTTGGTCGCCACGGTCGAACCGTGCACCAGGTCGGTGACCTGATGCAAGGCGATGCCCGCAGCCGCAAGCGCCGCGAACGCGCCCTCTTCAGGGTTTGCCGGCACGCTCGGCACCTTGGCGATACGCACCACTTCGCCTTCGATGGCGAAGAGGTCGGTGAAGGTGCCGCCGACTTCTATCCCTACGCGCATGACTCCCCTTTCAACAAGTTGCCGGCGTACCGGTCACGCGCAAGCCTGCGCGATCTCATTCGAGCTTGATGTTGAGCGGCGCCACGATGCGCCGGTACTCGGCGGTTTCGTCCGCGATCATCCGAGCGAATTGCGCCGGGCTCATGTCGCCGGGCAGCGCGGCGTCATTGCGCATCTGCTCCTGCATTTCAGGGGTGGCGATGAAGGCGTTGATCTCGGTATTGAGGCGGTTGATGATGTCCGCCGGTGTGCCCGCGCGCGCCACCACGCCGTACCAGGAGTAGGTCACCGCCGCAGGCAGGCCGACCTCGGCCATCGAGGGCACGCCCGGCAGTGCCGCCATGCGCTTCTCGCTGGTCACGCCGAGGATCTTCAGGCGCTTGTCGCGAAAGTGCGGCACCGAACTGGTGGCGCCGTCGAAGTACAGGTTGACATGCCCGCCCAGGATGTCCTGAATGGCCGGTGCCCCGCCCTTGTAATGCACCGGCAGCACCTTGATGCCCGCCGCGGCGGCGAACATCTCCACCACCAGGTGGCCCGAGGTGCCCACGCCGGTGGTGCCGACGGTGACGCGGCCGGGATTGGCGCGGGCGTAGGCGATCAGTTCGGCGATCGAATTGGGTGGAAAGTTGAGCGCCGCGTCAATGGCGAACGGCACGCGCGCGATCAACGCCACCGGCGCCATCTCGTCGACCCGGTAGGTGAGCTTGGAGATCAGTACCGGGTTGAGCGACATGGTCGAGGCGGTCGCCATCACGAGCGTATGGCCGTCGGCCGGAACGCGCAGCATTTCCTGCACGCCCAGCTGGGTTTGCGCGCCTGGCCGGTTCTCGACAACGAAGGTGCCGCCCATGCGCGCGCGCAAGGCCTCGGCGGTGCGCCGGGCCAGAACATCGGTGGTGCCGCCAGCGGGATAGGGCACGATCAAACGTACCGGGCGGGCGGGATAGGTCTGCGCCTGCACCGCGAAAAGCGGGCAGGCCAGCAGTACGGCCGCGAGGGCGGCTTTCAAGGCGCGGCGGGCAAACTCTGGCATGGCGTCTGGTCTCCGAAATGGCGAGCGGGCTATTGGTCGAGCTTGATGTTGAGCGGCAGGAGCACGCGGCGCCACATCTCGGCTTCATCCGTGATCATGCGCGTGAACTGCACTGGCGTCATGTTGCCGACCTCCGAGCCGTCGCGCGCCATGCGTTCGGCGGTGTCCTTTTGCTGCGTATAGCGGTTGATTTCCTCGTTCAACCTCTGGATCACCGCCGCCGGCGTGCCGCGCGGGGTGACGATGCCGTACCAGGAGTAGGCGACCATGTTGGCGAGTCCGGATTCGACGAAGGTCGGAATATCGGGGTTGGCGGCCATGCGGCGCTCGGAGGTGATGGCGATGGCCTTGACGCGCTTTCCGGCGACGTTTGCCAAGGACGTGCCGACACCGTCGAAATGCAGGTCGGCACGGCCGGCCATGATGTCGAGGTTGGCCGGGGCGCTGCCTTTGTAGTGCACCGAGAACAGGTCGATGCCCGCCAGCGACTTGAAAAGCTCACCGACTAGGTGCGACGAGCCTGCAACGCCCTGGGTGGCCCAGTTGACCTTGCCCGGATTGGCCTTGGCATGGGCGATCAGTTCGCGCACATTGTTGGGCGCGAACTGCAAGGATGCGACCAGCATGAAGGGCTGGCGCGCCACCAGCGCGACCGGCGCCAGTTGTTCCGGCTTGTAGCGCAGGTCCTTCATGGTCAAGGGGTTCATCGCCATGGTGGTGACCGTCACCATCATGAGTGTGTGACCGTCGGGCGGAGAATTGGCGACCATCTCGGCGGCCAGCGCAGTGGCCGCGCCGGGCTTGTTCTCGACGATGAAGGGCTGGCCCAGGCGCTGTTGCAGCCCCAGTGCGACCATGCGGCCGAGGATGTCGGTGTAGCCGCCGGCCGGATAGGGCACGATGATCTTGACCGGGCCGCGGGGATAGTCCTGCGCAGATGCGGATGCCGCAATCACGCAGAACATGATCGTGGCCGAGAGAGAGCGAATTCGAACAAGCATGGCAGACTCCGATCAGACGGATTTGGCGAAATGTTGCGCCACACCCTCGCGGGTCACGGCGCGGAAATACTGGTAAGGGTACGCGGCCTGCACACCGAGCGCCTCGGCGGCATGCCAGGGCCAGCGCGGGTCGTTGAGCATGCCGC
>CAYYFR010000128.1:0-16359 GCA_964470865.1 uncultured Burkholderiales bacterium
GCGCCATGCCGTCAACGGTGTACGCGGTCTTGTGGTGGGTACTGCGCCCGGTGCCGCGGTGGTCGTACATGATCACCTTGAAATGCTTGCCGAGCGGCTCGACCTGCGGCCCCCAGTAAGAACAGGCACCACCGAGACCGGCGATCAGCAACAGCGGCGGGCCGTCGCCATGGGTTTCGTAGTGGAACTCGCAATCGTCGAAGCTTACTTTTGGCATCGCGTGTTTCCCTCATTGAAGGTGCAACGACACGGCGCGGGAACGGTGCGAGTCCGCTTTGTCGCTGCATCCCGCCGGCGCGCTATCGCATTCGCGCCGATCTGGCAAGGCCCGAATTCCTGGTGGAGATCGCGGCGACAGCGCAGATCGGCTGAACGGTGCGGCGCGCGACGATCGCTCGCGCGCCGCCGACGCTTTCGGCCAATGCGTGCAAGTCCGCGATGCTTGATGTGAGCGGCGCCTGCCCTGTATGCGTGCCCTCAACTCACTCCGCCGCCTTGACCGCGTCGAAATCCTTCGCGTCGTGCCGCTCCGGCAGCTGGCTCGCCGGATCGCCAATGACGCGGTTGACGCGGCGACCGCGCTGCACCGCGGGGCGCTTGGCGATGGCATCGGTCCAGCGCTGCACGTTTTTGTATTCGTGGACGGAGAGGAATTCGGCGGCACCGTAGACCAGGCCCTTCACCAGCGCGCCGTACCACGGCCAGATCGCCATGTCGGCAATGGTGTAGTCGGCGCCTGCGATGTATTCATGTTCAGCCAGCTGGCGGTCGAGCACGTCGAGCTGACGCTTTACTTCCATCGCGAAGCGATCGATCGCGTATTCGATCTTGATCGGTGCGTAGGCATAGAAATGGCCGAACCCGCCGCCCAGATACGGCGCCGCGCCCATCTGCCAGAACAGCCACGACAGGCACTCGGCGCGCTTCGCTCCGTCCTTCGGCAGAAAGGCACTGTCAAACTTCTCGGCCAGGTACATCATGATCGCGCCGGATTCGAACACCCTCGTGGGCGTGGCCGTGCTGCGGTCGAGCAAAGCGGGGATTTTCGAATTCGGGTTCACCGCAACGAAGCCGGAGCCGAACTGGTCGCCTTCATTGATCTGCGTGAGCCAAGCGTCGTACTCGGCGCCAGTGTGACCTGCGGCCAGCAGCTCCTCCAGCATCACGGTGACCTTCACGCCATTGGGCGTGGCAAGCGAATAGAGCTGCAGCGGATGGCGCCCGAGCGGCAGTTCCTTGTCGAACGTCGCGCCGGCGATCGGCCGGTTGATCTTGGCGAAGCGGCCGACGCCTGTCTTGTTCCACACCCAGACCTTGGGTGGTGTGTATTCATTTGCGTCGCTCATCTCGATGATGCTCCAATGGTGAAACATGCATTCTAAGCGCAGCGGCGGTCGCATTGCTGCGCAGGCGAAGGCCAGCGCGTTCTTGCACGGGATGCGCAGCGTCACGTGCGTCCAGGCATGCGCCGCCACGCGGGCCGCAGTTGCGCTGGCGCGTGCTACAAGCGCAAAGTCCTGGTCTCAGCGCAGCAAGCGTCGCAGTCCCATCAACAGCGAACCGGCCAGCAGCATGGAGAGCATCGATGATTCGGGCACGCTGCCTACGGTGGTAAGTTCGGCCGGCCAGTAGCCGGGCAGCCGATCCCACGGATTGAGCGCGGACGGGTCGCCCGGCACATAGCGATCGTCGGTCACATAGATGAAGCCTATATTGCGCGCCTGCGCCCCGCCCACCAGGACACGCATGACGTCGGCGCTGGCGACGTTTTAGAAGAGGCTGGCCTGCTTTTGCGCGCTGGCAGTCGACATCCAGGGTTCGCTCGGTGCGCCGTCGTAGGTGCCGCTACCGTTTTTCAGCGTCACCAGCGTATGCATGTGGTGGTGTTGGAGCGTAGTCGCAATCCGCAGCTGGCATCACAACACCAGTCCATTGGAGCGCAACAGAAGTCGAACCAGCCGGGAGCCGGAGTTCATTCCGCGTTGAAGGCACGCGCCGCTGCGAGTTGGCATGCGGCATCGACGCGATTGAAATTCTCGTGTGCGCCGCGTGACGCCGCGCACGAGCTGCGGCATCGTGTTGCGCAACTCGGCGTCAAGAAGCTGCGCGCGCCGGCGGGCCTTGACCGGTCAAGCTTGCCTTCCGTTCGAGTCTCGTCGTCCGCGATATGCATCGTGCAGGTGTAGGCCGCTTCCTTTTCCGCGACAAGCTCAGGCGTTAGCGCCGCTTACATGCGTCGAGACGCAGCGGGGCTGTTAAAGTAGGGCGAAACACGGCTTTGCCGGGGGGCGGGAAAATCGGTGCTTCCGTTTCCCGTCTTGCCGTTCGGGTTCCGGCAATTCCCGTCCCGCCGCCGGACCGGCGACCACCATCATCCATGTTTCGCTCCTACAACCGCTTTCTCCCCCTGGTCGGCGTGCTGCTCGCGGTCCTGGTCGTGATGTCGCTGCTCTACATGCAGGGCATGGCGCATTTCGAGGGCAAGCCGCGGAATTTCTGGCAGGCCCTGCAATGGGCATCCGGCACCATGTCCACCACCGGCTACAGCGTGGACACGTCCTGGCAGCATCCGCTGATGATCATCTTTGTGGTCTTCACCCAGTTCCTGGGTGTGACGATGATCTTCCTGGTGCTGCCGATGTTCCTGATTCCCCTGCTGGAGGAGCGCTTCGAAACGAAGTTGCCGCAGGAGTCTGCCAAAGCACGCAACCATGTGGTCATCTTCGACTACGGGCCGGCGGTGGCAACCTTGATCACCGAGTTGGAACAGGCGAACGTCCCTACGGTGATCATCGAAGAAGACGAAGCCCGCGCGCGGCAGTTGCTTCTGCACGGGCATCGCGTGATTCACGGCAATCTCGATGAAGGCGTGTTGGCGAAATCCGGCCTCGCGCAGGCGCGCGCGCTGATCGTCAACGGCAGGGATGAGCGCAATGCCGCTGCCATACTGGCCGCGCGCCAGACCGGATACGAAGGCGAGATACTGGCGTTGGTCGAAGATCCCTATCATCAGCAACCGATGATTCTGGCTGGCGCCAGCGCCGCATTCACGCCGCGCCATGTGCTAGGCGCGGAGCTGGCGGCGCGCGCCAGCCAGAAAGTCAGCCCCACCGTGGCAGGCATTGCGCACCTGGGCCACAGATTGCAGGTGGCCGAAGTTCGCGTGGCGCGCGACAGCGCGCTTGTAGGCAAGACGTTGACCGAAGCCGGACTCGGCCAACACGTTGGGGTATCGGTGATCGGCCAGTGGATGGGCGACAAGCTGATCGCTCCGCCCACGCCGGCCATGCGCCTTGAACCCGGTGGCATCCTGGTGCTGGTGGGCAGCGACGATTGCATCCATGACTTCATGAAACTGTGCGCCGGGGCGCGGCGCCTGCGGCGCGAGGGCCGGTTCGTGATCGCTGGCGGCGGCGAGGTCGGGCGCAAGGTGGCGCAACTGCTCGACGCTTGCGGCGAGAGCACCTTCGTCATCGACCGTCAGCCCGGCGCGGGTGTCGATCTGGTAGGCAACGTGCTCGACACGCAAGTGCTGGAACAGGCCGGCCTCGCGCAGGCGCAGGCGGTGATCCTGGCGCTCAGCACCGATGCGACCACCCTTTTCAGCACGGTCATCATCAAGGACCTGGCACCTGACGTGCCGATAATCGCGCGCGTCAACCTGGCGGAGAATCTGGAGCGCATTTACATCGCCGGCGCCGACTTCGCGCTGTCGATTGCGCAGGTGTCGGGGCAGTTGCTGGCCTGGCGCCTGCTCGGGCGCGAATCGATCGCAGTCGATGCGAAGTTGAGCGTGGTCAAGGTCAGTTCGCGCGGCCTCGCCGGCTACCATCCCAAGCAAGCCGGGCTGCTGGAGCAGACCGGCTGCAGCGTGGTTGCCGTAGAGCGTGGCGAAGAGCTGATGGTCGAGTTCGGGCCCGAGTTCGCCTTCCTGGCTGACGACGCGGTCTACATATGCGGCAGCGGCGAGGCCACGGAGAGGTACTACCGGATGTTTCCCCAGGCATAGGGGGGCGCATCGAAGCGGGGCTGCTGCGGGTATCGCGTCAGTGACGTGGCGCAGGCTTGAAGCGGATTGTCGCCATCACGGCGGCCGCCTGCTTGAGCGGCAGCGCGTCGGCGGATTGCGCCAGCAAGGTCAGCTTCTTCTTTCCCATTGAAGTGGTGCGCACTACCGGCACGTGAAGCCCCAGGTAATGTACCGGTGGCGCGGCTGCGGGGTACATCACGTAGCTGACCTGCCGGGCCGGCAAACCATCGACCGTGAGCGCTTGCTCTTTCACGTAGGCGGCGCCTTCGGGAATTTGCAGGGGGTCGGAATACAGGCCGAAGTCGACATCCATCGACACGCCGGCACTGTGCAGGCGCCCCACTGCCGAGTCGGTGCCTGTGCCTTTGCTATACGTCCAGCCGGGCGGCGCCTGCATCCAGAACGCGCCCAGATCATGACGCAGCCAGGTACCCGGGGTCGCGCCAAGCCAGGCGCTGGCGATCGACAAAGCGGCGAAAACGGCGGCCAGATGGCCGCGAGTTCGAGGCGTCGGGTGGTCCGCGACTCCGCTATTGGCGCCTGTGCTCTTCGTCATTTGGCTATATGGCATGCGCAGCGGGCGTGCTGTCAGGCGCGCAAGTCCGGCCGCTTGTGCCTTTGCGCTTCCGCCCTTTGGAGCAGGCATCAAAAATCATCGCCGACCTTTCCATGCGCTTAACCTGCAATGAAAGACGGGAGCCGCAGCCCCCGTCTTTTAGCGGCGTTGCAATTTGTTCAAGCTACGGGACCGTACTTCCTGCGACGCGAGATTACGCCAAGCAGTGCAAGGCCCGCAATCATCAGGCCGTAGGTCCCGGGTTCGGGGACTGGCGAGGCCATTACAGCAATCGGCGTGATCATGATGAATCGCTGTAGGCCGTCAAACTGGATCAAGGGGCCGGCCGCGTTGCCCGGGCCGAAGCCGCGGATAAAGTCGGCCTGCGCTGTGGTCAGAATATCGGAGCCTACGGTCGGGTTCATCAGGTTTGTGCCGTTGTCGGGTAAAACATGATCAAGCCCCAGGTTGTGGAGCAATTCGTGTGACATGGTCTTGGCGCCGTTGCCGCCTGCCACAGAGATGGAGTTGAGCGCGATCACGCTGCCGGGTTGGAAAGCGCAGCCGAGGAAGCTGCCGCCCCCGCCGCAGTGACTGATCGAGTCGACGAAGAACATCCTGACCGTCGGCGGCGCGCCAAACGTGGGGCTTGCGAGAAAGTTGAATTCCGCCGCACTATCGATATCGAGCAGGCTGGTGTTGAAAATAGTCTGCGTCGCGCCGAAACGGATGTCGATGGTGTCGCCGTTGAAACTGGCTTGCGAAAAAATGGTGTCCATGGCGGCTTCGTTGGTAGTTACAAACCCGGCATGGGAAGTGGCACTGGCCAACAAGGCAATGCACGAAGCCGCGACAATGCGCAAACCGGCCCGTCTGAAATTGCTTGGTCCAAACTTCATTGTGATCCCCCGTTGCCCTGGTTAAATGAATTTCGGTGATCGGTTTCGATCACCGGGTACGCGCCGCAAGCAGCCAAAATTATAGTCTTCAGCCCTTTTCGCAAGAAATATGCCGAATGCAAGGGTATTCGGTAACGTCATGAAAAATAAAGACAAGTTGTTTTCGGCAGGTTGCTTTTCCAGGCTGCACGCACCAGAGTGTAAAAAAGGCCGACATGTTTTGGGGCTCTGGCTGCCCGTTTTGCCGGACCTTCGGTGCGCAGCCTTCGGTGTCTCGGAAGTTGTGGAGCCTGTGCGAAAGCGCATGCCGGAGTTGCGCAACCCCGTTACCCAACCCCGTTGCCCGGATCATGCGCTAGAGTGCGAGCCGTTGCATATCATCCTGACCTAAGCCATGACCGAACTCGACCGTTTCATCGCCGCCCGCGACTTCCTGCAGAGCCGTTCGAACGACTACCAGTACGCCGTAGACCGGTTTCAGTGGCCCGCGCTCGAACACTTCAATTGGGCGCTCGACTACTTCGATCACATCGCGCGCGACAACCATGCGCCGGCCTTGCGTATTGTTGAAGAGTCAGGCATCGAGGCATCGCTCACCTACGCGCAGCTGGCGGTGCGTTCGAACCAGGTCGCGAACTTTTTGGTGCGCAATGGCGCGAAAAAGGGTGATCGGCTGCTGCTCATGCTCGGCAACGAGATTCCGCTTTGGGAATCGATGCTGGCGGCGATCAAGCTGGGCGTGGTGGTGATTCCGGCGACCACACTGCTGTCTGGTGCCGATCTGCTGGATCGCCTGCAGCGCGGCAAGGTTACGTTCGTCATCACCAATCCGGCAGGCGCGGCCAAGTTCGACGACCTGCCGACAGCCACACTCGAAGGCATTCATCGCATACATATCGGCGGCGCGCGCGCTGGCTGGTCCGACTATTGCGGCGCCGACGCCGAAGCGCAGACCTTCGCGCCTGCCGAGCGACCGCGCGCGCGCGACCCCCTGCTCGAATACTTCACCTCCGGCACCACCTCCAAGCCCAAGCTGGTGCAGCACACGCAGGTGAGCTACCCGGTCGGGCACCTGTCCACCATGTACTGGCTGGGCCTGAAAAAAGGGGATGTGCACTGGACCATCAGCTCGCCGGGTTGGGCCAAGCATGCGTGGAGCTGCGTGTTCGCACCGCTCAATGCACAGGCCTGCATCTTCATCTACAACTACACTCGCTTCAACGGGCCGGCGATTCTCCAGGTGCTGGTCAATAACGCGGTGCAGACCCTGTGTGCGCCGCCGACCGTGTGGCGCATGCTGATCCAGGAGAATCTCAAGGGCTGGCCGGTCAAGCTGCGCGAGCTGATCTCCGCAGGTGAGCCACTCAATCCGGAAGTCATCGAGCAGGTACGCGCTGCCTGGGGCCTGACCATTCGCGATGGCTTCGGGCAAACCGAGACTACCGCGATGATCGGCAATTCCCCTTCCCAGGCCCTGAAGCCCGGCTCGATGGGGCGGCCGCTGCCCGGCTACCGGGTAACGCTGCTCGACCAGGATGGCGCGCCGGCCGAGGAGGGCGAGATCTGCATTGATTTGTCGCAGCGGCCGCTGCCGTTGATGAGCGGCTATGCCGGCGACGAGTCGAAGAACACCGAGGTCATGCGCGAAGGCTTTTATCACACCGGCGATGTTGGTTCGCGCGACGCCGACGGCTACATCACCTACGTCGGCCGCGCCGACGATGTGTTCAAGGCTTCCGGCTATCGCATCAGCCCGTTCGAGCTTGAAAGCGCCCTGATCGAACACCCGGCGGTGGCCGAGGCGGCGGTGGTGCCCTCACCCGACCCGGTGCGCGGCTTTGTGCCCAAGGCCTACCTGATTCTCACCGCCGGCCACGCGCCGGACGCGCAAACCGCAGCCAGCATCTTCAGTTTCATGCGCGCGCGGGTGTCGGCCTACAAGCTGGTGCGGCGCATCGAATTCAGCGACCTGCCCAAGACCATCTCCGGCAAGATCCGCCGCGTGGAACTGCGCGGGCAGGAAAAGGTGCGGCAGGCAGGCGGGGTGCGCAACGAACGCGAGTTTCTGGAAGAGATGGTGAAGTAGGACTGTCCTTCGCAAGCCGGGTTGCTGCCGGATTTTTCTTACGCTGCGGCCGGTGGCTGCAGTGCTTTTCGGAGTCAATGAATGAAGCTCAAGATTCGCAGGACCATGACGCTGATCGATGGCCGTGAAATCGACGAGGCCGGCACCCCGGCCGATGTGCCGATGAACCACAAGCATGCGAACTACGTGCGCTCGCACTACGACGGCATGAGCCTCACCTTCGACGATGCGCCGGCGCCTGACGAGATGGTCCTGATCTTCTAGAGCAGGCAAACCCTATCCGCGCGTTGGCACATAGTCATCGGCTGCCCCGGGCGGAATCGGCGGGTGCTTTTTCAGCGATTCCTGGAACGCAAGAATCATGCGGCGGAGCGGTCCGCGCACCCAGCTCTGGGTCGAGTTGACGTCGCTTTCCATTTTCGGGTCCTGAACCAGGTTGAACAGGTAGAGCGTTTCCAGATGGTTGGCGCCGGCATGGGGCTTCACCTCCCAGACGAAATGCATCTTCCAGTCGCGCCACTTGGCGGCGCGCATTTCGCTCTTCATGTAGTAGACGAATCCTTTACCTGCGGACTTGTCGCTTGCGCCGCACTCCTGGCGCGGCGCAAAAAGCCTGCTCTCAAGCAGATTTCGCCAGACGCAACGCTTCCCCACCCGCCGCCATCGCCAGTTCGGCGCGCACCAGATGCGCATTCGGGTCATGCTGGAGAATCAGTGCGACCAGGCGCTCGCGCAGCAGCAGGCCGGCGCGGTCCATCGCCATCTGTGCTTCGGCCTGCGGGCTCAGCGGAAAATCGGCTTCCATGGTCTCCAGCAGGCGCTTGTCCTCGCTTTGCACCCTGCGATCGAAGGCTGCCACACCAAGGCCTGGCGCATCGGCCTGGCTGTCGTTGCGATAGACAAACTGGATGCGCTGCACCTGGTTGTCGCCTATGGGTGTGGCGAAACCGCAGATCGAGTGGATCAGCCCGTTGGGGTAGGTGATGTGGATGTTGAAGGCGCACGGCATCCAGGTCAGGATGCGCTGGCGGCGGAATGTTTCGGCGCTGGCGATGCGCAAGTTCCGCTGCTGCTCGGGTGTGTTGATCACCGGGAAGTCGCAGCGAAAGCCCAGGGTCTCCGGTTCGTCGATGAGGTCCAGTCGCAGCGCCACCGGCGCCTTCTCGCTGCCGAAAGTGCCGGTGTGCACGTAACTCACATGGGCGATGTCGAGCGCGTTTTCGATGATACGGAACATGTTGACCGACCACGTCTCGTCGAACTCGAAAATCTGGCGGAAGGCCGGATCGTCTGCATGCGCAAAGCTAGGGATCCCCGCCATCGGCTCCTCCAGGCAGACCCAGGCGTAGCCGTAGCGGGCGCTGCAGTGCACCGGCGTGGCGTAGCGGCGGTGCCCGGCGGTGCTTTGGCCGGGCGGCTGTTGTGGTATCTCGACAACCGCACCGGACGGGGCGTAGCGCCAGCCGTGGTAGCCGCAGCGCAATGCACCATCGATGACCTTGCTATCCATCGACAATGCCACACCGCGGTGCGGGCAACGGTCGTGGAAGGCGACGGGCGCAGCGTCGGCGTCAAGCCAGAGCACCAGCTTCTGGCCCAACAGGGTAAACGGCTGCGGGCCTGCGGCCAGGTCGTGCAGCGCCACCGTGGGGTACCAGAAGCGGCGGAAGACCGGGTGTTGCATGACCAGCATGGCGCTGCTCCACAGTGGAATCGATGCAGGGTTCGAAGCAAATTGTGCGCCAGCGTTTGGGTGCGATAGCGGGCACCGGTCCGGCAAGACTGCGTGTCGTGGATGGAAAATGGTGCAGGCTCCGGCATTGTGAAAACAAGGCGGCGTCGGCGATCGCACGATTCTTGCCGCAGCAGGTAACCATATTGGAAGACGGCGAATGCGCTAAATTGGGCATCTCCCGAGCTTAGGCCGCATCCGGCGCCATGCACAAGACTCCCGCCCCGATCCGCATGACGTCCGCTTTTAACTGGGACGACATGCGCTACTTCCTCGAACTGGCCAGGCGCGGGCGACTGGCAGTGGTGGCACGGCACTTTGGAGTGGAGCACACCACCGTCAGCCGGCGCATTGTCGAACTCGAGGTGGTGCTGGATCAGAAGCTGTTCGATCGGTCCGGTAGCGGCTACACGCTCACCCCGATTGGCGAAAAGTTGCTGCGCTACGCCGAACAGATGGAGGTTGGCGCCTATGGCGTGGCCGACGTCGCCGGCATCGCGCACGCGCACCGCGAAACCGTGCGACTGGTGACCATGGAGGGATCGGCAGCTTTTATATCGCTCCGCGGCTGGCCAGGCTCAAAGAGCGCCAGCCCAACCTGGTGGTCGAACTGGTGACTTCGCCGCAGTTGGGCAACCTCACCCGGCGCGAGGCCGATGTGATGCTCAGCTTCGAGCGCCCCGAGAGTCCCGGCGTGGTGGTACAGAAGATCGGCTGGTTCTCGCTGCGCCTTTATGCCAGCCAGGCTTATCTCGACCTGCATGGCGTGCCTGCGAGCGCAGCCGACCTCAAACAACATGCCTTTGTCGACTACATCGACGAGCTGGTCTCGATCCCGGCGGTGCGCTGGCTGCGAGATGCCGTGGCCGCACCCAACATCGTTTTTCGCAGCACCAGCATGTCGGCGCATCAAAGCGCCGCCGCAGGGGGGCTGGGCATTGTGCTACTGCCCAGTTTCACCGCCACCGGTGACAAGCGGCTGCTGCCGGTGCTCCACCAACAGATTGAAGTCAAGCGCGACTTGTGGCTGGCCACTCATGATCACTCGCCTGCCGGCCGCGCGGCCTGCCGATCGGCAATCTCACCTCGCAGTTCTGGTCGAACTGCTACCTTCATCCCTTCGATGAATTCGTCGGCCGCGAACTGGGGTGCAAGGCCTATGTGCGCTATGTCGACGACTTCGCGCTGTTCGCCGATTCGAAAGAGATATTGTGAGACTGGAAGCGCCGCATGATCGAGCGGCTGGCGCAGTTGCGGCTGCAACTGCACGCCGGGTCCGCGCAGGTATCGCACACCGCCGCTGGCACTCCGTGGCTTGGATTTGTGGTGTACCCCGACTATCGCCTGCTGAAGGCCCGCAAGGTGGTGGCCGCGACCCGGCGCCTGCGCGCGCGGCATAAGGCGTACCGGGGTGGGCAAGTCGACCGCGACGCTTTACTTTCCACCGTGCGCGGCTGGGTGGAGCATGTGCGCCACGGCGCGAGTTGGGGATTGCGGCGCTACGTTCTGTCGCGTCGCGCAACCTGAAGCCTCAGGAAAAGTCGGAGCGCCACACGTGGGCCGCTCGGCGCGCCATGCGGGTCTGGCGCGCGTCCAGATGTGCCAACCTCCATTCCTCCGGCGCTTGTTCGACAAGTTCGCGCGGGAGCGTGTAGCTGCTTTGGACATAGGCGGCGGCCTTTTGCGGGTAGTCGGCATTGCCAATTTGCCGGTTGGCCGCGCTTTCGAGGAGCAGCAGATTGCCGAGTCTGAAAATCGCATCCTCCCACTTGTCGGGCGGTATCGAAGTTTCCCAGGCGGCTGAAGGATTTTCCGGCAAGACGTGCTCGACCGTGGCGGGGTTGGTTTCGGGGTCGCAGGCCAGGCCGGAGGCATCGCTTTCCAGGCGGGCGAGGATGTAGCGCGTGAGCTTGCGGCCCTGGCCGCGTGAATTGACGGCGAAGCGGGCGAAGTCCTGCGTGAAACGTTCGTCGTCGACGTAGACCGCTTTCAGCAGGCCGAAGACGCCCGCCGGGCTGTTGACAGCTCCATCCAGAAGCGCCTTGGCGCTTGCGTGAAACACGGGCTCCAGGGCATTGGTGTTGCGGCCGCTGATGACGCCATAGCGAAACAGGACGACGGCGACCAGTTTGAGCAGGCGCGCGAAGTCGCTTCGATCCAGCTTTTCCCAGGCGGCGAACAACAGTGGGGTCATCTGCCGCACCCGGAACAGGTTCAACTCGCGGATGTGCTCCTTGCATTCGGGCCGCTCGATCCAGTAAGCATGGGTCGGGTCGGACAAGGCGGCGAAAAGTTCCGCGCGTGCCTCCAGCGCGGCCATGAGCGTGAACACACCGGCGCCATCGCGTACCCGCTCGCGCACCAGTTGAAACAGCCGCTGGCTGCGCACGCGCGCTATTTCGCACTGCAGGTGGTAGCGCAGAAAATCCGGAAAACGCTCCTGCTGGACCGTGGCGATCAGAGACAACCAGCGTCGCTGGAGGGTCTGAAGGTCGGTTGGCGCGCGCAGCCTGGAGAACAGGTAATTCTTGAGCAGATCGGTAGCGGAGAGTTCAAGGCCGCGTGCGTTCATGGTCTCGAATACCGTGTAGGCATTGAGTTCGTCATCCACCGCGATGCGGATGAACATCAGCTGGCGACCGACGGTCTCGGAAACCAGCGAGGCCAGTGCGAGTCCATTGCCAGCAAGTGCCGCGTCCGCTTCGATCACGCTTTCAAAGTAGCAAAAACAATCCCAAAGCAGTTTGTTGGACTTGGGCAATCCGTGCGGGTTGAGTGGCGGGCGTAACTGCACCAGGTAATCCTGGTAGAAGCCGCCATCGGTGCTGTTCAAGGCAAGCTTGCTGGATTCAACCAGGGAAGCCGGGTCTTTCTCGCCGACGTAGCGGGCACGCAAGGCCGCCGCGCGCTCACGATTGGACTCCGGCTCGACCCCCGAAGCTTCAAGCTTTGAAAGCCTGTGGATGACGGCCAGTGCCAGGAGGCTTAACGTGGCGAATCGTTGCTGCCCATCAATGATGGCGAATTCCCGATCCGATTTTCCTTCCACCACCAACGCGCCCATGTAGTGGGTCGCGTCCGCGCGCCCGCGAAGTTCGGACAGGTCGTTCCACAGGTCTTCCCACTGCTCCTCGCCCCAGGAATAGTCGCGCTGGTACGGCGGCACGCGGTAGGTGCGGCCGTTGCCGATCAGTTCGAGAAAATTGGTAGTACTGGTGTTGAGCAGGTTTGCCTTGGCCATGTCCGAGCCCTCAATTGCGCCACGGGCCGGGCACGGGTGCCAAATGCACGCACAGACCAGTCGCCGGGGAAATTACCTTGGCCAACATGTTTCGTTGAGCCAATCAGCGGCAGTTTAACCTCGCCCGCGCAGACGGCGTATGGAATGCCTACTGACTACTGGCATCGCGCGTGCGCCGCCGATCGAGCCGCGGGTACTGCTGCTCGATGAACCCTTCGGCGCACTCGACGCGCTGACCCGCGCGGCGCTGCAGGATGAACTGATGCGCATCGTCGAACAGACGCATCCGACGGTAGTGATGGTCACGCATGATGTCGATGAAGCGATCCTGCTGGCGGACCGGATTGTCATGATGACAAACTGGCCCAGGGCGTCGATCGGCGACGAATTGCGCATCGAACCCGCGCGTCCGCGCGATCGGCTTGCCCTGGCCGGTGACGCACGTTTTGCCGCATACAGGAAGCAAATGCTCGAGTTCCTGTTTCTCAAGCAGCGCGTGCGGGAATCCACGGCTCAGGCGGTGCGATGAGGTAGCGACTGTTGCCGCAACTCGAAACTCGGCGGCTTGCTCAAAGCTACGCCTGGTTCTCCATCTGACCGCAGCGGCGACCGCGGACCGCTTTGGCGTGAAATCCATCCTCTCTCGCGCCATCGGCCGCCACAAGCGCCAGGTGCGCCTGCTCGGCCTGGAGTACAAGCTGGCCGAAGATCTGGCCATCGAAATCGGTGTGGTCGACCTGACGATCGAAGACAAGACCTTCGGGCGCATGCTTGAAGTCGGCCGCGTCCTGCGCGACGCACATGGGGCAGGCGTCATCATCATGGGGTGCGCCGGCGTGGCGCGCTATCGCACACGCCTTGAAGACGCGTTGCGTGTTCCCGTGATCGACCCGACCCAGGCGGCTGTCGGCATGGCGCTGGGTCGCTTGCTTGCGCGTGAGGCGGTCTTGCAGGCGGGCCTTGAGGTTCCTGAGAAGCGGGCGGCCTGAGAAGCGGCCGCTTTCCCAGCCCGCGAAGTTGCCAAACAGGACCTGTACGAATTGCAGGTGCGGGCCTACACCGCGACGGTGGAGGCAACCAGGGCCAAGATCGACGTGGCGCGCGCCAAGCTCACCACGCAGGTGGACGCGGCCAAAGTGAAGATCACCGCTTTCGACGCGCAGATCCAGGGCTTCAAGGCATCGCTGGAAGGCGCAGTCGATGTCGAGAATCGATGAATGTAGGCAAGGTCGCGCTGGACCCGGTTGCGATCGAGATCGACGTGGCCACGCAGGGCGCGGAGGGGGCAGGCAAGCTCGGGGCGGCAGCCGTGGGTGCCGGTTCAAGGACGCGCCGCTGCGCGGTCATCTGCGCGTTCACGTGAGTGCGTGCAGCAGGCATCTGGTTCCCCCCGGGGTTCAAGTCTGCACGAGCAAGCCTACCTGTGCGGACGCCGCGTGTCATGTGCAAAATACAGCCGCTGGGGCGTGAATACTCACAGCCAGACACAAACCGGTTGAGCTTATTGATGAAGAATGGCTCCCGGAGCCGGTGAAAGGCCGCATGAGTCGCTGCGACCCGCTCCCGAGGTTTAAAGCATTTGCCTGACGTGTTTCACTTTACCTGTCTGCAGCATCAAGCTTCTCCCGCTTCAACCAGCGCCGCTTCAACCAAGTCGGCCGACAACCAGCATCCGGCATCCGAGATTTTCGTCAGCGCCAATCTGGCTGAATCGATCAGGCCACGTCGCTTTGCCAGCAGGATCACACCCACCGTCCCCAGGGAGCGAATCTGCAACACCTTGGCGCAATTGCGCGCCGCCCGGTCGTCAACCAGGGCGCGTGCGCCGTTCATTTGCAGGGCCTGCGCCAACACACACGATTCACCTGCGTCCAAATCCCATGCGGCGATCACCGGTGGAATTGGCGGGTCTTCCACCGGGCGGCCCAGGCCGCGCTGGCAAGTCCGGCAACGGCTGGATCATCTTTGCCGCCGGCCATCACTTCACGCCGCACAGTGGCGGGGACAACAATTTCAGTAAACAGCTGCGGCAGCAGACTGGCAAGGCCGCTTTTGAACAGGACGATCAACGGGGACGCATCAACCACCACCCGCTCAATCCGCATCTCGCAGTTCCTCGCGCAATTCCGCCGCCGTCGTTTGCAGCGGGGAAACGCGCATCCGGCTTGCGGCTTCGATGAAGCCGGCCCGCGTCACACCCGCGATGGCCGCCGCTTTGCCCTGTGACACCAGGCCCAGCTCGTACCACTTCACCGCAGCGGCCAAGCGCATTTCACGCGCGAACTCCTCCGGCGCTTTGCGCAGCGCCGAGAAAGAAGCTTCGGGAAGATCGAACGCTATGGTGGTCATGGCAACTCCTGCAAATTTCGCTTGCGGTTTGACGTTGACGGCATCAGTCAACACAATGGCACAACTATCCGCGATTTCATCAGTTCCAGCACCTGCCAACCCTGCGGCAGGTTCTTGGCAATGATGATGCGCTTCGCCTCGATCTGGAGTCGCCTTCGGACAGCACCATCGCGCCGGCCGGGTAGCTGCGCGGCACCGCATGGGCGGAGATGGTGGCCAGTTCGCGTTCGGAGAGGCGGTCAGAAGATTGGGTTGGCATCGGGCTTTCGCATCGGGTTATCCCCTTGTGTCACTTTACCGGGTTTGACGCCGGTGATTGTGCAGTGATCAAAATTTCATTGGTCAGGCGCGCATCGAGCGCCTGAAATCAGAAGCTGACCAATCTGCTTTTCTTTGCTTTTTTGCCATGACCGATCCCCGCTCTCTTGTAGACGAAAAAGACGTCGCGCGCGAGCCGCCCGAGCCCAGAGCGGAGCCGATGGAGGCGGACCAGGCGCAAGAGGCGTTGGACGAGGTTCAGGGTATGTTGGCTATCGACTGATCGATATTACGGTGCGCGAAAGTGACGCCGAAGCCGGTGTCGAGCCATCCCAGCCGAACCCGGCGGTGCAGCCGATTCTCGATGAGCTGTCGAACCGCCTGAACGAACTGCACCCGGCCGACATCGCTTGCGTGCTCGAAGCGTTGCCGCTGGCCGAACGTCTGGTCGTTTGGAATCTGATCAAGACGGCCGAGCGCGACGGCGACATTCTGGTCGAAGTGTCGGACTCGGTGCGCGAAACCCTGATCGATTCGATGGAGCTGGCGGACCGGATTGTCATGATGACAAACTGGCCCAGGGCGTCGATCGGCGACGAATTGCGCATCGAACCCGCGCGTCCGCGCGATCGGCTTGCCCTGGCCGGTGACGCACGTTTTGCCGCATACAGGAAGCAAATGCTCGAGTTCCTGTTTCTCAAGCAGCGCGTGCGGGAATCCACGGCTCAGGCGGTGCGATGAGGTAGCGACTGTTGCCGCAACTCGAAACTCGGCGGCTTGCTCAAAGCTACGCCCGCTTCTCCATCCGCAGGCCAGGTACGCGGCGGAACTCACGCAGGTTGTTGCTTGCCAAAGTCAGGTCAAGGGCCTGGGCATGGGCCGCGATTTGCATGTCCGGCGGGCCGATCGGCGTACGTTTGCGTTGCAGAATCGTGCGGATTTGCCCGTATTGCCGGGCTGCGGACAGATCGAATTCGCGAACTTCAAGGGGCGCAAAAAAGTTTTCCATCGCGCGAACGTTGCGCGCGGAGCCGCTGTTGCAAGCGCTTGCCTGCACCCCTGCACCCCTGCCGATTCCACTCTCGCAGCCAGCCGTCGCAGTCCCGAAAAGTCGGCTCGAAATTCACGATTTACATGGGCGGGAACGGGCGAGATACTTGAAAAGCGGCATTGGAATTCCTGCCCTTCCGCCCGGCAGTCGCTCGGGC
>CAYYFR010000129.1:0-16336 GCA_964470865.1 uncultured Burkholderiales bacterium
GATCTGGTCGAGGTCGTGCACACCCTCAAGCAGGTGGTGTGCGTGAAGGGCTAACGTCCCTATACGAGCGGCAACATCACGTGGGTGCGAAAGGCCGGGCGCTCCTGCAGCCGTTCGTACCAGCGCTGCAGGTTCGGGAAGTCGCCGTGCGGCATGGGCAGGGCGTTCCAGCGGTAGGTCAAGCAGCCCACCGGAATGTCGCCCATCGTGAATGTGTCGCCAGCCACATAAGGCCGGTCGGCCAGGCGGGCGTCGAGGATCTGCATGATCCCTTCGGTTTTCAGCCGTTCCGCCTCGATGGCTTCCGGATCGCGTTTCTCCGGCGAGGTGCGGATCATGCCCCAGAACAGCGGCGTCATCGGCACCGTCAGGGTGGAGGTGGCCCAGTCCATCCAGCGGTCGGCGTCGGCGCGCACCTGCGGGCTCGCGGGCCAGAGGGTGCCGGTGCCATGCTTGGCCGCCAGGTAGCGCACGATGGCGTTGGATTCGTAGAGCACGAAGCCGTTGTCGTCGATCACCGGCACGCGGCCGTTGGGGTTCATCGCGCGGTACCACGGCTCGTTGACCCCGCCGTAGTGCAGTCCGGCGTCGGCGCGTTCGTGCGCCAGCCCCATTTCGGCCACCGCCCACATCACTTTTTGCACATTGACCGAACTGGTCCTGCCCCAGATTTTCAGCATGTTGGCTATCTTTTTCTGATTGATTTGAATCGGAGGATTCACATGTCGCTTGCCACACCCGAAGAGTGCGGCCAGTACGGATCATGACGTTCAGGTCACGGTCACCCATGGATTGATCACGGGTACTCCGGCAGCAATAAACGGTTGTGTGTCTCGGGTCGCCACCTTGAATTCGTGGCTCGTCGCGATAGCCGCGATTTGTGCGTCCGCCAAGCTGATGACACCGCCGGTGCTGCGTGCCTTGCCGATCAGGGGGGCATAGGCTACGGCAGCCGGCTTGTCAAAAGGCAGGATGCGCGCCCCGAAAAGCCTTTCAAGGATGTCGGCCAATGCGGCGGCGAGTCCGTCACGGCGCTTGCCGCTTGGCAACAGCTCAATGCCCACCAACAACTCTGAAAGACTGGTGGCTGTCAGGAAAAGCGTTTCAGCGCTTTGCTGGTCGAGCCAGGCTTGCACAGCCGGGTTCGCGTTGGCCCGCATCGGCTCCGATACCACGTTCGTATCGAGAATGATCATTCGAAGAGCGCGGGCTCGGTTGGACCCTGATCGCGCCCGATGTCGAGGTCGAGTCCTCCAAAGCGCTGTCCGAATGCCGCAAGTTCCGACCCGATCTTCAACCGTGTCGTGGGGCGGACCACGTCTTCCAGGATTGCACGGATTTCAGCCTCAGTACTGCGGCCATGCTGGGCCGCGCGCAGTTTGAGGGCGCGATGGGTTTCTTCAGGTAAGTTGCGGACGGTGACGACAGACATTTGACTTCACTCCAGGAATAACGCCTTCAATGCTAGCATATTATTAAAAACGAAGTCATTTCTAATCAGCGTAGCCCTAGAAACACCGGCATGGACGTCCGAAAGGGAGAGCTTTCTGGCTTCGGTCGCGGCGTTCGTGACCGTGAAGTAAGTATTGTCATAAAGCTGTGTGAGCCAGTTACAGATGACTATTGGTCGAGCTCCGGGTAGTGCCTGAAGATGCCGTTCTGGTTGAACGGGATGCGGCGTTTCGAGGCGAGGTAGCGCGCCACGTTGGGCACTTGCGCGGTCGCCTCGTGCAGTGCCACCAGGTTCGGGTAGCCGGATTCAGTCCGCGCCATCGCGCGCGGGAACGCGTAGCGCATGCCGGCGATCAACTGAAATATCGACAGGTCCACATAGGTGAGTGACTTGCCCAGCATATGGCGTGGCCCGGCCGGGTTGCGCGTGAGCACGTCCTCGAAATAGCCGAGGTATTTGGGCACCCTGTTCTCGAGGAACCCCGCGGTGTATTTGCGTGCTTCGCGCTTCTGGTCCTCGTAATAAAGGTGCGTGGCGATTGGGTGATGGGTGCTGTGGGCCTCGTCGACGAAATCGGCGACGGTCAGTTGTAGTTGATGCGCCCAGCGCCGGTTGGCCGCGTCGCGGGGAACCAGTTTTAGTTTCGGCCCCAGCCAGTCGAGGATGTTGGCGGATTGCGCCACCATTTCGTCGCCCGCCACCACAAAGGGCGGCGCCAGCGGCGCGTGCGGAGCGGCGCCCTGCATCAGCTTTTGCATCGCCGCCACGCCGCCGCCTCTCGCGGCTGGCAGGCGTGCCACGTCTTCGTAGGTGGCGCCGGCCGCCTCGAAGGCCAGGCGCACGAATTCGCCGCGACCCTGGATGCCGGGCCAGTAGTAGAGCTTGTATGTCGACATGGTCACTTTCGTGGGCACTACGTTTCGCGCCGGCGGGCTGTGCCGGGCTTGCGCGACTAAACTGGCGCATTATCGCCAACCTGGCCGAGAGAATTATCCCGATGCGAAAACTCCTTGCGTGCGCGCTCCTCATGGCAATGCCGGTCGTTCCTCTGGCACAGGCGCAGCCCTGGCCTGCCAAACTCATCAAGCTGATCGTCCCCTTTCCCGCCGGAGGCCCGACCGACCTGGTGGGCCGCGAGGCCGCCAGTATCCAGCGCACCGCATTGGGCCAGCCGGTGGTGGTGGAAAACCGCGCCGGCGGCAATGGCACGGTCGGGCTCGAAGTCCTGGCCAAAGCGGCGCTCGACGGCTACACCATTGGCCTGACTGCCATCACCCTGTCGATCGCGCCGCACCTGGGCCACGCACCGTTTGATCCGTTCAAGGATTTCTCGCCCGTCACCACGACCGTTTCACCGCTATCGGCGCCACCATCAGCACCAATGCCTCGCCCGAAGAGTTCAGCGCCTGCATCCGCAGCGAGTACAAGCGCTGGGGCGAGGTGATCCGTGGCGCCGGCATCAAGGTCGCGTAATGTCCGGACCATCCCTTTGCACAGGCGGGTGCCCGGCATGATCGTAGCGGCACATGTCTGACGAAGATCAGGGCTGGCAGCCGGGCCACAAGCCCGGGGTGCGCGATGCGCTGCTGCTGCTGGGCTCCTCGATGGCGTGTGCCGGCCTTTTTTATCTCTGGCTGGGCGCGCTCGGCGAGTCCTTGTTCTACGGTTTCCTCACCGGCTGCGCGCTGGCGGCGATCGGTGCCGAATTTTTCAAGTTCATCCGTTCACATCGCGCCGAAAGCGCGCCTGGCAGCACCGCGCAAGCCGTGCGCAGCCTGATCGGACAATCGTTTCGCATCGGTTTCATTTCGACTTTCAGCCGGATCCTGGGCGAGCTGTTCAAGCTGGTTGGCATCAAGCTCCTTGTTTCGGCTGTGATCGCTCTGACGGCGCTGTTCATTGCCGGGCGCCAGCACTGGTTCTGAGCACGCCAGGGCCCTCGAGGCACCCGCCCAAGGCGGGGTGGCTGGCCGCTGCATGCGTTGTCCCTGGCGTGCGGATCCGCCGCTCCGAAAAAAAGGGGCGGGAATCGCCCGAACCAACGCTTGATGTGGATGTCTGAGATGATCCGCCCCCGGCCTTACTGCTTGACCCTTCCATGAAACTGCCCAACTGGTCCTGCGTCATGATTTCTCACCTTTCGCGCGCTCTCTCCGGCAATGCTGCGAAAAGTCCTGAATCGACCGTGCGCTTGCGCTTGCGCAGCCTGGCCCTGGCCGGCGTGACGCTTTCGCTGTTGTGGCAAGCCTCGGTTCGCGCCGATACGCAACCAGGCGAGCCAGCGCCGAATGCGTCCGCTGCAGTGGCTCCGGCAAGCGTCGCGCCGGCTGCCGCCGCCGATGCGAGCGATGTCCTCACCCGCGATCTCGACTGGTTCGACCAGGCGCGCCAGCGCGCCGTTCCGGTGCGCCTGTACCTGCCGCCGGGAGCCGATCCCGCTCGTGCCTTGCCACTGGTGGTGTTTTCGCACGGCATTGGCGGCTCGCGTCGCGGCTACAGTTATCTGGGTCGTTATTTCGCCAGCCAGGGCTATGCCAGCCTGCACCTGCAGCATGTGGGCAGCGATCGTTCGTTGTGGGCGGGCAGCATGTTCGGGCTGGTGGGCCGCCTGCATGGCGCGGCGCAGGAAGAAGAAGCCATCGCACGTGTGGGCGATCTCAAGTTCGCGCTCGATCAAGTGTTGGGCAGCGGCGAGCTGGGCGTGAAAATCGATGCCACACGCATAGTTGCGGCAGGCCATTCCTACGGCGCCAACACCATGCTGTTGGCGGTTGGCGCGCGTGTCGAGCGCAACGGCCGCGTCATCGAGCTTGCCGATGCGCGCCTCAAGGCGGCCATCATCCTGTCGGCGCCGCCGTTCTATGGCGAGTCCGATCCCGCCAAAATACTTTCGGCCATCCGCGTGCCGACCCTGCACATCACTGCCACCGAAGACGTGATCCGCATTCCCGGCTATTACTCGGGCGCCGAAGACCGGATCGCCGTCTATGAGGCGATCAGCGGCGCGCGCAAGTTCCTGGCGGTGTTCGAAGGCGGTTCGCACAGCATGTTCACCGACCGTGGCGGCAACGGCGGGACCACGCTCAACCCGCAGGTCAAGAATGCGACGCGCGAGCTCGCGCTGGCGTTCATGCGCAGCGTGTTCGAGCGCGAAGAGGCCGCGTTGACCTTGTGGCCCAAGCGATTCGCCGGGATCCTCGCGCGCTTTAACGCCAGCGAGCGTTAGGGAGCGCTTGCGCAAAGGGCGGGACATCGGGTTCCCGATCATGGGTACCTGGTGTCGCGCCGTTATATGGGCATTGCGCGTTGACGGGCCGGCGCCTGAACGCTGCGCACGGATTTTGCTTGGCTTTGGTAAGGTGTGCGGTACGATGAAGAGCGTACGGATAGCGGCCTGATAATGTCGTCTTCCGAGGCCATTGAAGCCAGCCATCGCCACGCATGAGCCCGACCATCAGCCAGATCACCCGAGTGGTGCGTGTCGAATGGGGCCTCATGCGGCGCTATTCGCGGCTGCGCCTGTCGGCTTTGGGTGTGCTGATGCTGCCGGCGCTGTACGCCCTGATCTACCTGTCGAGCGTGTGGGACCCGAATGCCTACACGCAGGCGCTGCCGGTGGGTCTGGTGAGCGAAGATGCGGGCCTGATCTATCGCGGCATCAGTGTGAACGTCGGTCGCGAACTTCTGAGCGCGCTTGAGGCCAAGCAGGAGTTTGCGTACAAGCGCTATGCCACAGCAGACGCCGCGCGCGAGGCGGTACGCCGGCGCGAGGCAATCTTCGCACTGATCATTCCGGCCGATTTCAGCCGCCTGGCCACCCCGGGCGCCGAGGTGCAGCGCGGACGCCTGATCGTCTACACCTCCGAGGGCAACAGCTACACCGGCGCCGGCATCGCGCGGCGCTTCGCCCCGGAAGTGGCGCATCAGGTCAACGAAACCTTGAACGAAAAGCGCTGGTCGCTGGTGCTGGATTCCAGCGCCGGTTCGGCGCGCACCCTGCAATCGTTGCGCAACAACGTCGCGCAGCTCAAGGATGGCAGCGAGCTGCTGGCCGAGGGCATGCGCCAGGCGCAGAAAGGCAGCGCCAAGCTTTCCACCGGCACCCGCTCCGCACAATCCGCCGCCAACCAGTTGGGCGGTGGCGCGACGCAGTTGGCCGATTCCGGAGTACCTTTGGCTGACGGTTTTCGCCGTACTGCGGGCGCACTGCGCCAGATGCAGGCGCGGCTGCCGGCGGAGGGCGAGTTGCGGAGCTTGCGCGCCGGGGCCACCAGCCTTGCCACCGGCGAAGCGGTGCTGGCCGATGCACTCGATCAGTTGCAAAAAGGCTCCGGCCGGCTGGCCATCGGGCTGGGTGAATTCAAGGGGCGCAGTGAAGAATCGTTTTTCGTAGGGGCCGAACTCGCGCGCGGTGCCGAACGGCTGGAAGCGGGGGCGATACAGCTGAACGACGGTCTGCGCCAGGCCGCCGCCCAGCAGGAAAGGCTGCAAGGCGGGGTGAAGCAACTCGAAACCGGCGTCTATCGCCTGGCTGCAGGCGTCACCGCGCTTGGCAACGGCTTAGGCGGCTTGACCGCTGCGTTGCCCGAGGAACGCAGGCTCGACGAGTTCGTCAGCGGCCTGAAAGAAACGGCCAGGGCAGCGCAACTTCTGCAGGGCGGCATGAAGCAGGTCGACGAGGGAACCACCGCGCTCGGCACGTCACTGACCCGGCTCGACGATGGCGCGACCCGCCTGGCCAGCGGAATGCGTCTTCTGGCCATCTCACTGCCCGCCGAGACGCCAACGCTCGACGGCAGTCCCCCGGGGCTGGCCGCATCCACCGAGTCGGTGCTGGAAGTGGTGGCGCCGGTGCCCAACAACGGCACCGGCCTTGCGCCCAATTTTGTGCCGATGGCGCTGTGGGTGGGGGCGCTGATGACCTGCTTCCTGTTTCACGCGCGCCGCTTGCCGGCGGCGGTTGCCGATGCATCGCTGCCGGCGCGCTGGCTGGGCAAGCTTGCGGTACCGGCACTGCTGGTGCTGGGGCAGGCGCTGGTGATGCTTGCCATGATGCTGCTGGTGTTCGATGTGCGGGTGCCGAACCTGGCCACCTTCATGTTGACACTGGCGATCGCATCGCTGTCGTTCCTGGCGATCGTGTTCGCCATGGTCAAGCTGCTGGGCGACATTGGCAAGGTGTTGGCGATGCTGCTCCTCGTCTTGCAGTTGTCTTCGGCCGGCGCCTTGATTCCCATCGAGTTGACCAACGAATTCTTCCAGAAAATTTCGCCTTTCCTGCCCTTCACCTGGGTGGTGCGTGCCTTCCGGGCGACCTTGTTTGGCGCCTTCGACGGCGACTGGCAGCTACCCTGGGTGCTGGTGATCAGTGCCGGCATTGTCGCCACCGTCATCGGCACCTTTTTGGGCCGCTGGAAGATCGTCGCCGATCAAGCCTACGGCCCGGCGATCGAAATTGATTGAAGCGAGCCATCCTTTTTGGGGAGCGGCCGTGGTGCTTGCCCCGGCCCGGCATGGCTGGTATTGCCGCGTTTCCGCAGCGCGAAAGAGGTCAGCTTCGCTGCGGCGCTGCCGCGCCACCCGCCCCGGGCTTGCCACCGCGCCGCCCTACGGAATGAACCCCGCGTTCTTTTGTTAACCTTGCATCCGCCGCCAAACTGGTTGCGTAATATATCCTGCGGAAAAGCCGCAAACGGGGTACGAGACGTTTCTCACCGCGCTCGGGCCGAAGATCAAACAATATGGGCTTGGGCGGGATGCAACAAATCACTTGGTGCATGAGCGAGGTGCGGATGGCGCGTTCGACATGCGGATCGGTCGCGTCATGAGCCAGGCACCCCGCTCGCTGGTGCTGTTCAATTACGACTGGGATGCCGACTGCTTTTCCGCCCTGAAGAGCGATTACCCGCACGACAGCGCCGGTTTCGACCTGTTTTCGTTTCCCAGCAACGTCCGCCTGGCCGCTTTTGACCTTGAACGCTTTGTCGGCCGCCTGGCGCGCCAGGCCAAACGCCGCCACTGGCGGGCGGTAGTCTCCAATCATGAACAGTTCGGCGCGCTCGGCGCGGCCATGCTGGCCGAACGCATGGGCTGGCCCGGCACGCCGGTCGAGGCGGTGTTGGCCTGCCAGCACAAGCTGTACGCGCGCGAAGTACTTGAGCAGGTGTGCCCGGAGGCCAACATCCGTTTCGCGCCGCTGGATGCCGAGTATGGAGCGCCGGCGCCGCAAGGGCTGCGGTACCCGCTCTTCGTCAAACCGGTCAAGGCGGCATTTTCGGTGCTGGCGCGAACCGTCAACAGTCGCGCCGACCTGCATGTGCACACCCGTTTCGGCATCTGGGAGTTGTGGGTGATACGTCATCTGGTCGAGCCCTTCGAGCGGGTGGCGCGCGCGCGTCTGGCGCAAGCCGGCAGCGCCCACCGCATGATGGTCGAGGAGCCGGTGCACGCACGCCAGTACAACCTCGACGGCTATGTATGGAACGGTCGCGTGCATGAAATCGGCTATGTCGATTCGATCATGTATCCAGGCACGGAGAGCTTCATGCGTTTCGATGCGCCCAGCCGGCTTGATGCTGCCGCCCGCGCGCGCGCGCGCGATATCGCGCAACGCTTCCTGGCTGCAGTCAATTTCACCCATGGCGCCTTCAACATGGAGTTTTTCCATGATGAATCCAGTGGCCGCATGGCGGTGATCGAATTCAATCCGCGCCTGGCCTCGCAGTTCAGCGACATGTATCGGCGTGTGGCGGGCAAGGATCCGCATGAAGTCACGTTCTGGCTGGCGCATGGGCGCGACCCCGCCGGTATGCCCGAGCGCGTTGCAGCGTTCGGCGCGGCGGCGAGTTTTGTCTACCGCACGTTTCCCGGCTGCGGCGCCCCGCCGATGCCCACGCGCAGCCAGGTGGCGCGGCTGGAAACGCGCTTTCCGGATGCCATGCTGCTGACCTTTCCGAAAGACGCCGTGCAGATCGCGCGCGATTACAAATGGCTGGGCAGCTATCGGCACGGCATCCTGCACCTCGGTGGGCGCGATGCCGCCGACCTGCGCGCACGCTGCGAGGAAGCCAGCCACATACTTGGCTGGGTGCCCCCATACGGCGCCTACCATCGCCAATCCGCTTCTGTCATGCCGTCCGGCGTGCCGGTGATTGCCTGAGCAAAAGGACTTCCCGCCATGCTTCGTATGTCACGCCTTTTCTGGATTGCGGTTCTGACCCTTGCACTTTCGGCCTGCGGTGCGATGCGTGCGCAAAACCCGGGGATGGCCGTAAGCCCGGTCAACGCGGTGCCCGAAGGTAACGATGCCCGCGTCATGCTCAAGGGCGCGGACGTGGTGGCCTATTTCACCCAGAATCGCTACGTTCAGGGTCAGGCGCAGATCAAGAGCGTTTATGAAGACGTGACGTTTCGCTTCGCCAGCGCCGAAAACAAGATGCTGTTCGACCGTGATCCGAAAAAATATCTGCCCGAGTACGGCGGCTATTGTGCCAACGGCATCAGCTACGGCATCCCCTGGGGCGGCGATGCCGACCGGTTCAAGATGGTTGGCGGCAAGCTCTACATTTTCGGCGGGCAAGGCTCGCTCGACGGCTGGAACATCGACGAGAAGCGCAATCTTGAGCTGGCCGAGAAATACTGGAAGGAAGAGGTCGCCGGCAGCAACAGTATCTGGCAGCGCACCAAGCGCCTGATCTTCCGCGTGCCCCATTACCGGAGCGGTGAGGAACTGGCGCGCGATGTGGCGGCCGCCAAGGCGAAAAAGCCCTGAACTGCAGCGCGCGCCCCGGTTGTTGAAGCTTGTCCCGCTCGCACAAGTGCGCATCTCGCGCCGCCCCTGCGGCGGCATCCCGCCTGCGCGGGAACGACAAGCAGGGAATCGCGTTCTTTGGTCAGACCTTCACATCAATCGGGATATCCAAGCGCCGCTTGGCTGTGGCCTTCGGCCGCACGCCAGCCGGGCGGCTTGGTAAAGAGGTTGGTGAACATGCTGCCGACGTCGTAGACCGGCCATGTCTTGCCGGGGTTTCTGGCCTGCCACTCGGAACGAATCTGCGCGCCGTTCTTGTAGTGCGGCACCTTGGAAACGTAGCTGCCCAGCGACTGGCCACGCCAGCCGGTATCGGCCATCGCGGGCCACAGGCGATCGCCATGCGCAACATTCCATTGCGGATCGATCTGCCAGGCGGTCTTGCCCAGGATGTCGCCGAAGATGAACAGGCGGCCGTTGTAAATCTCCCATGCCGTCGGGTCGCTGCCCAGCTTGATCGCAAACGCCGCGCCGCTGGCGCAAAAGCCGCCGTATTGCGGCTCGTACTTGACCGGGTTGGCGATGAACAGGGACCGATGTTCGGGCGTGGCAAAGTAGTAAGTGCGTTCGGGTAGATCTACCTTGAGTTCGGGTTTGCCGCGCGCCGGCTTGCCCTGTGTGAAGTAGGCCACCGGATCGTGGCCCAGCAACATCACCGGATCACCGCCACGATTTTTCACGGTAGCATAAGGTGTACCGCAGCCGGCCAGCCAGGCGCAGGCGCCGAGCACCAGTAACGATTGCAGGATTCGCAGCATGAACATCCCTCCAGTAGGGTCGGCATTGGAAACGCAAGACTGCCAAGCATACTCCGGCGAGCGTTGCCGGGCCCAATCCCTCGTCCTGTGCCGGTCACCCGCTGCGCAGGGCTTGCCTGACGCTGCCAAATGGTCGCGTTGATCAGCGGACCAGCGCCACTGGCCAAGCGGCGTCGCATGCTGCAGGCCGCGGGGCTGTCCGCCCCGATGCTGAGCGGTGGTTGCGCCTTCGATGTCGACCGTGACTATCGCCAAGCCGATGCTCCCAGCTTCAAGCCGCTGCGAAAGAAAGTGCGCGTCGCCTGGGTGCTTGGCTCGGGCGGGCCGCGCGGCTTCGTGCATGTCGGCGTAATCAAGGCCCTGGACGAACTGGGCCTGGCCCCCGATCTCATCGTTGGCGCCTCGGTAGGCGCGCTGGTGGGCACGCTCAAGGCAGCCGGCTTGTCGGCGCTGGCGATCGAAACCATGGCGCTCGAATTGCAGCCCATGACGCTGGGGCGGCTGGCGATCGGCGCGGAAGAAACCTTGAGCGGGGCGCCGCTTGCCGCATGGGTCGAGGAGCAGGTCGGGCAGCGCCCGCTGGAAGCCTTGCCGGTCGCGGTGGCCTGCGTTGCCGTGCGACTGGCCGATCAGGCTGTCGTGCCTCTTACAGCAGGCAATGCCGGGCTCGCGGTGCAAGCCTCCGCCGCCATCCAGGGGCGCTTCGCGCCGGTGCGCATTCTCGGCCAACGGTACGTCGATCCAGACCTGTTTCGGCCGCTGCCGGTGCGCGAGGCGCGCCTGCTCGGGGCGCAGCGCGTGCTGGCGATCGATGCGTCGGCGCACGAGGACCGCGCGCCCGAGAGCGCGCGGCGCTTTCGCGAAGCTGATCTGCGAAAGCGCGGTCTGACGCGACCGGATGCGCAGGCGGCCGACCTGCTTTTGCATCCCGATTTTGGCTACTGGGTCAGCCTGTCACGAGATTTCCGCGAACGCGCCATCGAAAGCGGTTATCGCGCCACGCTCGCCCAGGCACGGTCGCTGCGCGCCTTGCACACGGCCTGAGAGCCTCGGAGTATTTCTGCTGCGCCCGCCGACCTCGGGCTTGTGCCTTGACGGAACAGTAAGCAGGATGTCCACGATGCGACCCCGAAGCCTCTGCGAATGTGATCGCACCGACGATACAAGCGCCCAAGTCAAGCCCCGGCACCGCAGGCACGGAGCAGCGCGTCAAGCTGCTCGAATCCCACCACCTGTGTTCCGGCATGCACCCAGGCATTTGTGCCGCCATAGACCAGGCCGCCGCCGTCTGGCGGCTTGCCGGGCGGCGGAACGACCACTTTTGCCAGGTGCCGAAGCCCTTTGAAGGAATCATCAGCCAAGGTAATGCCCGCCTTGATTTCGATCGGAAAAATTCCGTTCGCCAATTCGAGTATCAAGTCAACTCCAGCAGCCCCGTTGTCACGGTAAAAGTACAGGTTGTCACGCAAGCCGCGATTGAGCCGGAACTTGAGCGTTTCCATGAGTATCAGGTTTTCAAACAGATGGCCGCGCAACGGGTGAGTGACCAACTGAGCAGGGCTTTCAATTCCGTTGAGCCAACTGGCAAGGCCGACGTCGTAAAAATACATCTTGGGCGACTTGATGAGGCGCTTTGTCGTTGGCCAATAATAGGGTTGCACGAGATGCACGATGAAACTGGCCTGCAGGATCGTCAGCCAGCGTCCGGCGGTCGCGTGCGCAACCCCCAGGTCTTGCGCAAGATTTTGCAGATTCAGGACCTGCCCCACGCGGCCGGCGCAAAGACGAACGAATTTTTCGAATTGTGAGGCGTCCGTGACGTTGGTCAGGCTTCTGACATCGCGCTGCACGTAGGTGGAGAAGTAGTCGCTCAGTACCTGGGAGGGCGGCAGGCGATGATCGTAGATGCGCGGATAAAAGCCGGTGAACATCCATCGATTGGCGCGTTCAAGCCCGTTGCCGCAGGCAGTGCCACAGGTCGATGCCGGGGTCACGCGCGCCGCCTGCAACTCCTGCATCGCCAGCGGAAGCAGCTTGAGCAGGCCCACGCGTCCAGCCAGCGACTGGCTGACTTTGCTCATCACCTCGAACTGCTGGCTGCCGGTCAGGATGAATCGGCCCGTGCGCGGGTTCTCATCGACCACGACCTGAATGTAGGACACAAGTTCGGGGATGCGCTGGAATTCATCCAGAACGGCGCCCTGCGGAACCGATTCGAGGAAGCCGCGCGGATCGGCCTCAATGCGAAAACGCGTATCGGGCGCTTCCAGGTTGAAGTATGGCAAATCCGCGAACTCGGACCGCGCCAGGGTGGTCTTGCCGCTTTGTCTCGGCCCGGTGACCGCGACCACCGGTAGTAGGAAGCAAGGCGCCTGAGATGGGCGGCGGCCGATTTGTTTGGAATCGAGACTGAGGGATTGGTGGAGCGGTGGGGCGGGTTGGGCAAATAGCCTGCGCCGCTTTTACGCGCGCCCTTTCCGCCGTACTGCGGACTTTTCCGGAGGCCGGCTCGACTCATCCGGCCAGAGCCTGAAGGCCGCGAACGCGGACGGTTTGACCACACCGAAATGCCGCCGGTCCAGGCTCAGCACGTCCGGTGCGCGATGCCGTTCTGAAACCGCCATCACGGCGGCATCGGCCAAGCCCAGTTGCAGCCGCGGGTATTTTTCGATCAGCGCGACGCAATAATTCGCGTCTTCGCGGGTGAACGGCTCGATCACAAAAAAGCCGGCTACGACCCCGCGCAGGAAATCGGCGGCAGCGGCAGGCGCCAGGCACACACCAAGCATGTAATCGATCTCGGCCAGAATCGCGGCAGGTACCAGTCGCAGCGCCGCACTCCGCACGCAAACGACGGCTCTGGCATGCTGTTGCGCGCTGGCGTCGTAGAGCGCCACCACGCCGCTGGTGTCAAGAACAAGCGTCGCGGGATGTTCGACGGCCGTGCTCACGCGCGACGCCGCAACCCGCGCGCAGCGGCGGCTTTGCGCACTGTGGCGCGCGTGTTGGCCGCCAGTTTTGCATCGCCGCTGCGATAGCCGCCGATGCCCGGCGGCAGAGCGGGAACGGCAGCGGTTTTAGCGTACTGCGCCACCGCTTCACGCAGGATGTGCGTCTGCGTACAGCCCTCATGCGCCGCCAGCGAGCGTAACGCGTGGCGCGTCTTTTCGTCGAGATAAAGAGTGGTTTTAAACATGGCAGCGGCTCCTCCAAGCAAACCAGCTCATAGATTACCATATATGGTATATGGCTTGATTAATACCGGATTGTTGACGACCGGTCCGCCAAGAATGGCTTCTACAGTTGTTGTCATGACATCAATAGTCGTAGATCGGCTCTGGCAGCGGCTTTCAGCGCAGCGCCATGTTGAAGTTTTTTATTTCACGGCACCTGCACTGCGCCAATCATCACCGCGTGTAGCACCGGAGTATATGCATCACAGCATCCGAAGGCTCCCTTGTTAGATGAACGGGCGCCATTTCGAACTGCACCGAAGGGCAGTTGTCGACTCACAACGGCCAATCAGCCAACCAATGTCATGTGATTCCTTGTGGCAGTAAGCAGCCGCACAGTCCGACGTCATCTGAACCCCCATAACGACCCTGAGCTGGCGTACACCCGAACGATAAGGGCGCCCGGAAGCAGTCACCTGCTGTCGAGTCGCACCATGACGTTGGCGCAGGTGGGCCAGCCCGCATCTGACCCTGGCAACTCGTATAGTCGACCATGACCGCCTCCTTGCTAACCACCAAGCTTTTCGCGCCGCCGCCGCCACTGCGGAGCGTGGAACGTCAGCGGCTGATGCAACGCTTGGACTCGGGTCTGCAGGGCAAGTTGACGTTGGTGTGTGCGCCGGCCGGTTTCGGCAAGTCGACCCTTCTGGGCGCCTGGGCCCAGACCTGCGAGCACCCAAGCGCTTGGCTGTCACTTGATGAGGGTGATCAGGTCTTGTCGGGCGTAGGTAGCGCGCTGATCGGCTTTACCGCCCCCCGCTGCCCTGGCTCATCGTCGTGGCCCTGCTCGGCTTGTACAGCATGCTGGTGATGGCCGACTCGTCGGCGCTGACCGCCGGCACGATCGCGGCGGCCAGGCTTGAACAGCGTGGCATCACATTGGCGCTGCATTCGACGCCGGGTTTTGGGGCCGGCATGATCTCGCCGACCACCCTGTTTGGCTGGATTTTCGACGCGACGGGCGGCAATGCAAGCACCGCGGCCTGGGGCTTCGCGTATGCGAGCCAGGGCATGTTCTGCCTGTTGGCGCCCTTGCTGATGTTGGGCTACCCCACACCATCAGGCGCCAAGCGAGGCTGATCGCTTGCTTGGGTAGCCTCGTCCTGGCGACGTGCGTTCAAACGCTGCCTACAAACCGCCGGTCACGTCCAGCACGCTGCCCACGACATACGACGACGCCGGCGACAGCAGCCACAACACCGCTTCGGCGACCTCGTCGGCGGACCCGGCGCGCCCGGCCGGGCCGCTGGCGCCTATCCGGTGCACCACCCCCATGCCGCCGTGCCCCAGGTGGATGTCGGTGGCGATCGGCCCGGGGCGCACGCAGTTCACGCGCACGCCCTCTTTGCCGACCTCGCGCGCCAGGCCCTTGGTCCAGCTCTCGATGGCGCCCTTGGTCGCGGCATAGTGACACTCCAGCGGCAGGCCGCCGGATGCCGCCGCGCGCGAGGACACGTTGACGATCGCGCCGCCCGAACCGCCGTGTTTGGTCGACATGCGCCGCAAGGCCTCGCCGGCGCAATACATGTAGCTGAATGTGTTGACCGCGAACACTCGCGCGATCTGTAGCGCGCCGATCTCGTCTGCACCGACAACGCCGCCGATGATTCCCGCATTGTTGACCAAGGCCGTGACCGGCCCCAGTTCGCGATCGACCGCAGCAAACAGCGCAGAGACTGCCGCCGGCTCGCTCACGTCGGCCTTAACGGCGAGGGCGCGCCCGCCGGTCCGGCGGATCTCGGAGACAACTTCGTCGGCCTCTGCGGCGCCGCTGTTGTAGTTGACGCACACGGCGTAACCACGCGCCGCGCCCAGGCGCGCGGTGGCCGCGCCAATGCCGCGGCTGGCACCGGTGACGAGCAGCACGCCGACGTCGGTCATGGTGTCCCTGCGAGTGCTGCCGCGACGCGCGGATGGCGCAGCACCGCCGGATCGACCAGGTGTTTGGGTACCCGGCCGTTCAGGGCATCGACCACACTCATGAGGCCGGTCTGGGCGATGCTGCGGAACATTTCGTCGGTCCAGCACAGGGCGTGGGGCGACACGATGACGTTCTCGAGCTTCAGGATCGGGTTGTCGGCAGGGGTCGGTTCCTGCTCGAACACGTCCAGGCCCGCACCGGCGATGCGGCCCGCGACGAGGGCCGCATACAGGGCCTTCTCGTCGACGATCGGCCCGCGCGCGCAATTGATGAGGTACGCGCTGGGCTTCATCAACCCTAAGGTGCGGGCGTTGATCAGGTGGTGCGTGCTCTCGTCCAACAGACACAGCAGCACCACCACGTCGGCCTCGCGAAGGAGCGTATCGAGGTCGGTCAGGGCCGCGCCCAGGGCTTCGACGTCCGCGCGAGCTGCCTTGGGATCCGCCGCCAGCATGCGCATTTCGAATATGCCGGCCATGCGCAGGAATTCGCGGCCGATGCCGCCCGCACCCACCACCCCGAGCGTGCGGCCAGTGAGACCCGCGCCCATGTGGTCGGTACGCTCGAACCAGCGCCCCGCCCGGGTGAGGCGGTCCTTGACCAGCATTTTCTGGGTCAGCGCGAGCATGTAGGTAATCGCCATGGTCGCCACCGGTCTGCGCACGGCGGCCGGCGTGTTGGTCACCATGACGCCGGCCGCGGTCATCGCGGCGACGTCGACCGAATCGAACCCGACCCCGTGGCGCGCCACCAGGCGCAAGCGGCAATCGGCGCGCATCACCGCCTCGGCGGGAACGCTGGCCGACAGCACGTAGATGGCGTCGTAGCGCGCGCAATGGTCGGCGGTGATCGTAGCGACCCGCTCGGGCAGATACTCCCATGCGATTTTCGGATCAGCGGCGAGGATGGAAAGCGGCCCGGTGCCGAAGGACGGCTGGCCGTTTGAGTCGAGCGCATCGCTGGTGATGCCGACCCGAAAGGCCGCGCTCACGGGGCACCCCGCAGCACGTCAAGCTGGCGCTTGATCGCGTTCTGCAGCATCAGCTGATCGAGCCCGGAGGCGATCATGCGGAACCCCTTGGCCAGGTAGTCGCGCCCCCACGCCTCGTCGGCCGCCATGAAGCCGGCGGCGCGACCATGCTTTTCGCAGGCGGCGACGAT
>CAYYFR010000130.1:0-16180 GCA_964470865.1 uncultured Burkholderiales bacterium
CACCAGTACTGCCGCGGCGGGGGTGATTTATTCGGTGATCCCAGGAGTGTACGATTACAGGTACACTTCCGTCGGGATCGGCGTGATCGACCGTGTGAGTGAAGTGTGCCTAATGGTTCATATGGGCGGATACGATCGGGTTCCGCATAGGCCCCATTGTAGTGGTCAATCTTGATCCTTGTATAATCACGAAGCTTTTGCTTTGTTTTCTGGTAGGACGTCATCAATCCATCCGGCGCACAGGGGCATACCTGGTGGCATGGTACGCCCCTGGGGTGGCTATCTAACCTCCGACTGCACGTGTCATAACCACCACCTCGCCCACGGTCTGACCATCGGCGCCGATGGAAAACCCGCGAAAAATACTGCCGTCGGCGAGCGCGAGAACTGCGTGGGACGGCTTCTGCATGATGAGGTTCGACCTGAAAAATGGCCTGCGCGAACCAGGGTGGGGACGGTCCACATGGCAGGCCGGGAGGCGTTCGCAATGCCATGTGGCGTGCTTCACGCATCTGGCGCCACGCGGATTCGCTAACGCGCAGGCAAACTTGTCGATTTTAACAGGCTGAGAAAGCTAACACCTTGTTTTTATTGAATTTCTTTGTATACAAACCATCCCTCGCGTTGTACACAAACACCCGCCATCCATACGCCTGGATCATTTGCGCCGCACCGCCTCGTAGAGGGGCATGACGCGCCCGGCGTAATCCTGCAGGTCGCGGATGCGCGTCTCACCCGACGGATGGGTGGATAACCATTGCGGCGGCCCGCCACCGGACACTCGCCCCATTTTCTGCCACAGGCTGACCGCCGCACGCGGGTCGAAACCGGCGCGCGCCGCCAATTCAACGCCGAGGCGATCGGCCTCGGTTTCGTGCAGGCGGCTGTTGGGCAGGTTGTAGGTCAGGTTGGCCACCATGCTGGCCATATCCATGCTGCCCTGGCTGCCGCCGAGCGCCACACCCACGCCCGTGGCGACAATTCCGGCGTTGATCTGCTGCGAGGCCCGCTCGCGCGAATGCTCGCGCAGCGCGTGGGCGATCTCATGGCCGATGACCGCGGCGATTTCGTCGTCGGTGGCGTCGAGTTTCTGCACCAGACCCGCATACACCGCGATCTTGCCGCCCGGCATGCACCACGCGTTGACTTCTGGCGAGGCGATGACGTTGACCTCCCAATTCCAACCCGGCGCATCCTGACGGAATACACCGGTGTGCGGGATCAGGCGCTGGGCGATGGCACGCACCCGCGCAGTCAGCGCCGGATCGCGGTTGAGCTGGCCTTTCTGGCTGGCCTGGGTCAGCGCCTGGCGATATGCCTGCACCGCACCCTGCTCCAGTTGCCGCGTGGAAACCAGGGCCGACATGGTCTGTTGCCGGTCCACGCCGACTGCGCCGCCTTGTGTGGTGCGCACCGTCTTGCACGCACCCAGGGGTGCCACCATGGCGACGACAAGAAGCAGTTTCAACAGGTTGCGACGATGCATGAATAGTCCTCCAGATCACTATTGAACGCGGCTCGGGCCGGTGAGTTGACCGCGCCAGGCAAGGACGACCGCCCCCAGCGCACCGGCCAAAGCGCTCAGGCTGAAGGTCCAACCCGGGCCCACCAACTCCCACAGGTAGCCGCCTACGATACCGCCGGCAAAGCCGCCCACGCCAAACGACAAGCTGATGTACAAGGCCTGGCCGCGCGCCTGGTTGCGCGCCCCGAAGTAGCGCCCCACCAACCCCACGGCACTGGCATGATAGACCGCGAAAGTCGAAGCATGCATCAACTGGGCCGCCACCAGCATCCACCAGTAGTCAACGCACCAGGCGATGATCAGGAAGCGTACCGCGCACACCACGAAAGAGGAAAAGTAAAGCATGCGCAAGTCGAACCGGCGCGTCAGTTGCGGCATGAACTGGAACACCGCGACCTCGATGGTCACCCCCAGCGCCCACATCAAGCCGATGGTGGTCTTGCTGTAGCCATGGTCGGCCAAGTAAATCGAATAAAAGGTATAGAGCGCCGCATGGGCGAATGCGTTGAGCGCGCCGGCCAGCAGGAAGGCGCGTACTTCGTGGCGACGCAATACTGCGGATACAGGGTTGCCCGGGTCGGCGCGGCTGCGCGGGCCGCCTGCCGGAATCAGCCACGCCGCCAGCACGGTAAGCGCAAGCATGGCGGCGACCACATGCAGCACGGCGCTGACGGGCGCAATATCGAGCAAGGCCCCGAGGCCCAGCACCGAGACGATAAAGCCGACCGAACCCCAGACACGGATGCGGCCATACCCGCCCGGCGCGTCGCGCACATGGTTCAGGGTGATCGCCTCGATCAGCGGCATCTGCGCACTGGTGAAAAAATGCATGGCCACCAGCACCATGAAGAGCCAGGTGAATGAAGAGCCGGCGTAGGCAAGCGCGAATGCGGCCAGCGCCAGCAGTGCGGCCAGGCGCAGGATGATGGTGGGCGCGCCGCTGCGGTCGGCCAGAGCGCCCCAGGCATTCGGGCCGACAATGCGCATCACCTGCGGAATCGCATAGAGCATGCCGATCTGCGCGGCCGCCAGGCCGATTTCGCTCAAATACAGAGTGAAGTACGGCGAATAGGCGCCGACGTAGGCGAAATACGCGAAGTAGTAGGCCGACAAAGCCAGCGCTGGCGAGCGGGCCGGCGGCTCCGAGTGCAAGGCGCTCAGGCGCGCGCCGCCACCAACGGCGTGGTGGTGACTACATCGCCGCATTGCGCACGGTGACGCAGGGCATGGTCCATCAACACGATTGCCAGGCACGCCTGGGCGATCGGCGCGGCGCGGATGCCCACGCACGGATCATGGCGCCCATGGGTTTCAAGGGTGACGGGATTGCCGGCCTTGTCGATCGAGCGCCGCGCCAGGCGGATGCTCGAAGTCGGCTTGAGCGCGATCGACACCAGCACATCCTGCCCGGTGGAGATTCCGCCCAGCACGCCGCCCGCATGGTTGGTGAGGAAACCCTGCGGGGTCATCTCGTCGCCATGCTCGGTGCCTTTTTGGGTGACGCTGGCGAAGCCGGCACCGATCTCCACGCCCTTGACCGCGTTGATGCCCATCATCGCGCGCGCGATATCGGCGTCGAGACGCTCGTACAGCGGCTCGCCAAGACCCACCGGCATGCCGCTTGCCACCACGGTGACGCGCGCGCCGACCGAATCGCCGGACTTGCGCAGTGCGTCCATGTAGTCTTCGAGTTGCGCCACTGCAGATGTATCGGCGACGAAGAATGGATTGGCATCGCGATCGGCGACATCTTCCCAACTGCGAAATGGCACTGCGATATCGCCCAACTGCGCCAGATAAGCGCGGATGACGATTGCGTACTTTTCGAATAGCCATTTGCGCGCTACCGCACCGGCCGCCACCGTAGGCGCGGTCAGGCGCGCGGATGAACGCCCACCGCCACGGTAGTCACGAACGCCATACTTCTGCCAGTAGGTGTAATCGGCATGGCCGGGCCGGAAAGTATCGACAATGTTGCCGTAGTCACGGCTGCGTTGATCCTCGTTACGGATCATGAGTGCGATCGGCGTGCCGGTGGTGTGGCCCTCGAACACGCCGGACAGGATCTCGACTGCGTCCGGTTCCTTGCGCTGCGTCACGTGGCGTGAGGTGCCGGGCTTGCGCAGATCGAGATCACGCTGGATGTCGGCCGCCGCAAGCGCCATGCCGGGCGGGCAACCGTCGACCACGCAGCCGATCGCCGGTCCGTGGGACTCACCGAAGTTGGTGACGCAAAAAAGGGTGCCTAGCGTACTGCCGGACATGACGGTGAACCACGAGTCAAAGCGATATTTTAGCCGCGTTTGTTGATCTGGCCGACCAGGCGCCAGGCCATCAGCGCCAGTACCACCACCGCTCCCTGACGGACTGCCCACAAACCGGGCTGGCGCAAGTCGAGGCGGTCGCGCAAGCGCGATTCAAGTGCCGCCGGATTGCTCGAAACCTGCGTCCCGGCCTGTGCGGCTTGCAGTGCCCATTGGGCACCGGGCCGGTAGTCGGGCATCAAACTGGCCAGCGGCAGCGCACTGGCCACCACGCGGCTCGTATGGTGAAGGCGAACTTGAACCCGTTGTCATTGCCGGCGCCGAGAAACCGGGTCCAGAAAAACGGCGCGAAACGCCGTTCGGTCAAGAGGGCAAACTGGCTCTTGGATTGGGGTGCACTGGACATGGCGGTTACGCGGGAATCGGCGCTTCGGGTTGAAAAGGGCCAGGGGCCACTGTCACGCACAGCGGACCGTTGTGCAATGCCGCGCTGGCAGGTAGTGCCACACGCTAGCGCTGGCGCGCCGCGGCTGCCTGGTGCGCCCGCCGGCCGGGCGCAGTCACAACACCCTAAGCCGGCCAGTTCTTGATGTAACCCTTGAGCATGCGATTTTCGAAGGCCTGCTCTTCGAGCACCGCGCGCGCCACGTCATGGAAGGAGATCACGCCCAGCAGCATGGCGCCATCCATCACCGGCATGTAACGCTGGTGGCTCTCGATCATGATGGTGCGCAGCTCGTCGACTTCCATGGCGGGCGTGGCGACCGCCGGCTTGGCTTCCATCACTTCGATCACGGTGATCTGCGACATGGTCGGCGTCGGCCCGACGCGATTCTCCTGCTGGCGCCGCGCCAGCACCTTGATGATCTCGCGAAAGGTCAGCATGCCCACCAGCTTGCCGGCTTCCATCACTACCACCGAGCCGATGTCATGATCGGCCATGCTGATGACCGCGTCGGCCAGCGTGGTCGCCGGCGTCACGGTGTACAGGGTGCTGCCCTTGATGTGCAGGATTTCCTTGACTTGCATGACCCACCTCCCTTGAGCGCTTTGCCTCTACGCAACGGTGCATTTGCTACGGCACACCGCCCCTGCCAAAACCGCAGCCTACACCCCTACACCTCTTCCCAGGTCCGATAACCCTTGCCGCTGGCGCTGGCCTCGCGTGCCGCCGCCTGGGCGCGCTCGATCAAGGCGTCAACGCTTGAAATCATGGAGTCAAGTGTCGCAATCCCGAGGCTGACCTGCAGCTTCTGCGCGGCAACGCTGCGTTGAATGCGGGCGGCTGCCTTTTCGGCATACTCGGGCTGCGTGTCCACACAGACCAGCATGAACTGCGCTTCTCCGGTGCGACACACCACATCCTGCATGCGCGCGACATCGCGCAGCGCGCGCGCCACCGCCAGGGTATCGGCACCGCAATCCAGGGCGATCACCGAAAGCGAGCCGCCGCGCCGGCGCACCGCCGCCCACTCGCTTTCAACCCGGCTACGGAAGTAGCGGGCATTCGGCAATCCGGTCTCGACGTCGATCGCGGCATTTTGCAGCAGGTAACGGTAGACCGTCGCCAACTCGTCGGCAAAGCGCAGCGCGACGGCCATTTCCGCTGCTTCCAGTTCGAAGCGGAACTCGACCTTGAGCGTGCGCCCGAAGTGTGTGCCCCATTCAAGCGCATGGCGCCCGATGTCCGCACACAAGGAAACCAAATCGCCCGGTGCCAGGCCGATGCGGGCGGCACGCTGCAGTGCATCGGTAAGGTTGGCGTCCGGGTACGTCGAAGCCAGGTTGGCCAACATCTCGCCCAGGCGCACTGCCTGGGCGATCAGTTCGGCGCGCTCACCGGACATAGGTGCCTGCGCTGCCAGCGGTTTGTGGCGATCGAGCGCCGCCACCAGATCGGCACCAGGCCCCCAGCTGGTCGGCGCCTGGCGCCATGCCGGCGTGGAGTTGAGCCAGGCCGCGAGAAATACCTCTTCACCCCTGGGTAACGAAATGCGGCTGGCGATGCACTGCGCGGCGATGGCCGCGAGAATGCCGGATCCGGTGACATCGGCGCCAGCATCTTCGAGCAAAAGCCCGGCGCTCACCTGCTGGATAAAGCGCAGCCCGAACAGCGAGCGCAGGTCGTCAAGCTCGGTCCCCGAGCGCCGTCCAAGACCCGGCATCGACACCGTGGCCAGGAGGCGCGCGGCGAAATCGCTGTCTGCATCCAGCAATGCCTTGAGCGACGCGTCGATATCCGCCGCATCCGGCAACAGGGCCAGGATGTCGTGTGCAGCCTGGGAAGTCATGGGCTAGCCGCCCCGCTTGGTTGCATGATTGCAAGATTTTGTCACAGATGGGCCGGCACGGGGCGCCAGGCAGCGCGAACCGCTGTTGGCCGCGTGCTACCATCGGCCGCGTTTTCTCCCATCGAACCGCCTGCCGCGCGCCGCTTTCGCAGGCCCGATCAGGCACCTGCGGACCCATTCCATGGCAAGCCCGAAATACCCCGCCTTCGACACCCTGGCCCTGCACGCCGGCGCCGCCCCCGACCCTGCAACAGGGGCGCGCGCGACGCCGATCTACCTGACCACTTCCTACGTATTTCGTGATTCCGATCATGCCGCCTCGCTGTTCAACATGGAACGCAGCGGGCATGTCTATTCGCGCATCTCCAACCCCACCAATGCGGTGCTGGAAGAACGCATCGCCGCGCTCGAAGGCGGCGTAGCCGGCATCGCCGTGGCCAGCGGCCAGGCAGCCTTGCATCTGGGCCTGGCCACCATCGCCGGCGCCGGCGCGCATGTGGTCGCCTCGCGCGCCCTTTACGGCGGCTCGCACAACCTGCTGCATTACACGATGCGCCGCTTCGGCATCGAGACCACATTCGTCGACCCGCGCGACATCGACGCCTGGCGGGCTGCGATCCGCCCCGAAACCCGGGTGCTCTTCGGCGAGACACTCGGCAATCCCGGCCTTGACGTGCTCGACATCCCGCGCATTGCCGCACTGGCCCACGAGAACCACCTGCCGTTGATGGTGGACAGCACCTTCACCACGCCCTGGCTGATGAAGCCCTTCGACCTGGGCGCCGACCTCATCTATCACTCGGCCACCAAGTTCCTGAGCGGCCACGGCACTGTGATTGGCGGCCTGTTGGTCGACGGCGGCACGTTCGACTGGGCCGCAGCCCACGCCGCTACGGGCAAGTTCGCCGAAATTGCCGAGCCTTACGATGGCTTCCACGGCATGAATTTCGCCGAAGAATCGAGCGTGGCGCCGTATGCGCTGCGGGCACGGCGCGAAGGCCTGCGCGACTTCGGCGCCTGCATGAGCCCGTTCTCGGCATTCCAGATCCTGCAAGGCCTGGAGACCCTGCCGCTGCGCATGGCGCGGCACGTGGAGAACACGCGCAAGGTCATTGCGTTTCTGGCAGCGCATCCGGCGGTAGCCGCGGTGGCCTACCCGGAATTGCCGGAGCATCCGGATCATGCCCTGGCCAAGGCCCTGCTGCCCAAGGGCTGCGGCGCGGTTTTCAGCTTCGCCATCAAGGGCGATCGCGCCGCCGGCATGCGCTTTGTCGAGGCCTTGCAGGTGTTTTCGCACCTGGCCAATGTGGGTGACGCGCGCTCGCTGGTGATCCATCCGGCCTCGACCACCCATTTTCGCGTGCCCACAGCCGACCTCCTGGCGTCCGGCATCCAGGAAGGCACGATGCGCCTGTCGATCGGCCTGGAGGACGTCGACGACCTGATCGAAGATCTTGGCCGCGGCCTGCGCGCGGCCAAGAAGGGAGCCTGAGGCCATGTTCCTGACCATCGATGGCCGCAAGGCCTACGCCTACACCGGCGGCAAGACTTTCGATGCGGCGCTGCCAACGGTTGCGCTGGTACACGGCGCGCAGCATGATCACAGTGTGTGGGTGCTGCAAAGCCGCTACCTTGCACATCACGGCTACAGCGTGCTTGCACTCGACCTGCCGGGTCATGGCCGCAGCGCGGGACCGGCGCTCGAGAGCGTTGAAGCCATGGCGCAGTGGGTGCTGGCGGTTCTGGCGGCAAGCGGGGCTGCGCGTGCCAGCATCGTCGGGCACAGCATGGGTTCGCTGATCGCGCTGGAAGCCGCCGGGGCGGCGCCGCAGCAGGTCAGCGGCATCGCGCTTGTCGGCTCGGCCAATCCGATGGCGGTATCCGACACTCTCTTGGAGGCCACCCGCGATGACGAACCGCTGGCCCAGGACATGGTCAACATCTGGTCGCACTCGACCTATGCCGCCAAACCTTCGAATCCGGGCCCCGGATTCTGGATCGTCGGGCAAAACCTGCGCCTGATGCAACGCATCGCGCCGGGCGTGATGCACATCGATTTCAAGGCCTGCAACGCCTATGCAGGGGGGGCGGCGCGTGCCGCGCAGGTGCGCTGCCCGACCCTCTTCGTGCTGGGCAACCGCGACGCCATGACCCCGCCGCGCGCCGCGCGCGAACTGCAGGCCGCCATCAAGGGCCAGCGCACCGTTCTGGTGAGCCCCTGCGGACACAACCTGATGGCCGAGCAGCCTGACGCAGTGCTCGACGCGCTCACCGGTTTCCTGCCAGGCTGCACTTGAAAATGGGGGCCGTGGCGCTTGTGTATCGGCCCCTTTCGGGCGTAGGATCAGAGCCGGGCAGCAGCGCGGTTTGCTGCGTCAGGCCTTTTGCCAATGTTGGAACGATGCTTGCGGTTGTCCATTGCGATGTGGGCCTGCAGCAGCCCGGCCGTGATGTTTGGGAAAACGCTTGACAAGCCCCTGGAATTCGGATCCGCGAACGAAGAGTCGTTTCGATTCAACGTCTTGCAAGAGCGACTTTCCCGACCTGCGGACTTGTTCAGTGTTTCCTCAGGCGGCGCGACCGGGTGTGCTGCCGTTTGCCGGATCGCGGATTGGAATCGCGTTTTCTGATAGGAGCTTCAGGTGCAAAAATTCTTTGCCTTTCTTGCAGCCGCCTGGCTGTCGTCGGCCACCATTGCGGCCGCCCCGGCCACCTCGGACAGCCCGCCACGCAACGCAGCAGCATCTGCGGCCACGCCGGAAGGCGAGCAGGCTGCCCGCGCCGTCCTCGAAGCGCTAGGCGCGGTGGTGCGGGTCAAGGTGAGCGCGATCGCCGACGCCCGCTCGCTGCGCACTCTGGGCCGCGAACGCGAAGGTAGCGGCATCGTCCTTTCGCCCTCGGGCATGGTGCTGACCATCGGCTACCTGATTCTCGAGGCGGAATCCATCGTGTTGACCGATGTCAACGGCAAGACTGTCACCGGCAGCATCGCCGCCTACGACCATGCCAGCGGCTTCGGGCTGGTCCGACCGACAGTGCCACTGGCCGTCGCCGGCGCCACCCTGGGCACCTCGAAGGACGTCGCCGAATACGAAAAGCTGATTTTCGCCACCCATGGCGGCAAGGAGAACGCGTCGCTGGCGACTGTGGCCTCGAAACGCCGCTTCGCCGGCTATTGGGAGTACCTGATCGACGACGCCATCTTCACCGTGCCGCCGCGTGGCGACCATTCCGGTGCGGCGCTGATCAATCGTGAGGGCAAGCTGGTCGGCATCGGCTCATTGATCGTGGCCGACGCGGCGCTGCCGAATCGCCGCTTCCCCGGCAACATGTTCGTGCCGATCGATCTGGTAAAGCCGATCATCAACAGTATTGCCACCAACGGCCGCGCCAGCGAGACGCAGCGCCCGTGGATCGGCCTGTCGACACAGGAAGTCGAGGGCCGCCTTCTCGTGATCCGGGTTCAGGAAGAGAGCCCGGCGGCGGCGGCGGGCCTGAAGACAGGCGACATCGTCCTTGCGATCGGCGGTGAGAAAGTCGCCTCGCTCGAAGAGTTTTACGGCAAGCTCTGGTCCGCAGGGCGCCCGGGAACCGCGATCCGGCTCAACGTGCTGCAGGGAGGCAACATGCGCGAGGTCGATGTGAAGTCGATTGATCGCCAGCAGTACATGCGCGCGCGCCCCAGCCTTTAGCAGCGACACCGCACACTTGGCCCGGCGTATTTTCAGGCCGGCGGCGGCCCCTGCAAGGCAGGCGGCACACGTACCGCGCGCGCCGCAGCGCTCAGGCGTTCCCACATGGCTTCGGGCGCCGGATCGAACAGCAGGTCGGGGGCGAGTGGCCGCGGGGTCCAGAAACCGCCATTGATTTCCTGCGCAAGTTGGCCGTCGGCCCAGCCGGCATAGCCGCGAAACAACTTGCGCCGGCCGGCGCCGGCAGCGCCGAACAGACGCCGTACCGCCGCGCTGCCGGCAGCCAGTTGAACGCCCTCGACCAGCGCAAATGCGCCATCGACGGCGCTAGCGCCTTCGGCCAGGGCGAAAAAAGCCTGCGCTGCCAGCGGCCCGCCGACAAACACTCGGGCACCTTGCACGCCGGCATCGGGGGAGGCCAATTCCGGCGGTGGCGTGCCTTCGCCCGGCCGATTGAGGATCAGACCGATGGTGTTGCCGTCCGGCGCTTGCGCCACCGCCACCACGCTGCGCTCGAACATCGAGCCCTTTAGGTTAGGCGTGGCAACCAAAAGCGCTGCCCGCTGTGCCACACCCTGCGCCACGGCATGGCGCACGAGCCCGGCACCAAGCAGAGTCGCCAGCGCGGCCCGGCAGGCCAACCGGCGCTGCAGCGACACACCCACGGCATCCGCTTTATGCGGTACCCTTTTAACCATGGCGCAAGACAATGACTTGTTCAAGACCACGCGCATGGCGCTTTTGCGCGGCGCGAACCCGAACTACATCGCCGGGCAGGAGATCTTCCTGCAGCGCGACGTCCAGGGCTTTCCCAAGGGTTCGCATGGCAGGATCGTCAGCATCCAGCCCGGGCGCCCCGGCGAACACCGCTACCTGTTGCTGGTGGGCGGCGAAAAATTCTGGGCGTTCGAGGCCGATTTGCGCCCGACCCCGCCCGGCGACGCGCCCCTGGCAACCGGACCGGACGGCGCGCTTTCGATTACCCAACGGCTGCAGTCGATGACGCTGTCGCAGCGCATGGCGACCCTCGGGGTGGATGAAACACGGCGCCTGGGCGGCATGGCGGCCACCCAGCGCATGCACACACTCACACCCGAGCAGCGCATGCAGGAATTGCTCAAGACCAATCGCAGCCAGGCGCTGGCCAACGCGCCGGCGCCTGCCGCTGACGACAGCGGCGGCGCAGATTCCGCGCCAGGCGCCCCGCCTGGCGGGCCGCCACCGGCTGCCGGCAAGACCTGAATTCACGGCTTGCCGCCGGCCTGGCGCGCACGCGCCGCCCAGGTCAGCATGCCGCGCAGTATCTTCACCTCTTCGTGCTCCAGGCGCGCGCGCGCGGCCAGGCGCCGCAGGCGCGGCATCAGGCGCTTCGGATTGGCGGGGTCGTGAAAGCCGATCTCGGCCAGCGCCCGCTCGGCGTGCGCGAACAACTGCTCGAGTTCGAGGCCGGTGGCAGGCGGATCGACATCCCCGGCCGGGCCGGGGATCGCCGCATCCTGTGCCATGCGCAGCTCGTAGGCGAATACCTGCACGGCCGCCGCCAGATTGAGCGACGAGAAGTGCGGATTGACCGGAATGTGCGCCAGCGCGTGGCAGCGTCGCAAGTCGTCATTGGACAAGCCCGAGGTCTCGTTGCCGAACACCAGCGCCACCGGGCCGCGCGCGGCCTCGCGTATCAGGGCCTGTGCGGCACCACGCGCGTCAAACACCTGCGGCCCCATGTCGCGCGGGCGCGCGGTGGCAGCCACCGCATAGATGCAGTCGGCCAGCACCTGATCGAGTGACTCAAGCGTGGTAGTGGCGGCCAGCACGTCGTCGGCGCCGGCGGCCATGGCATGCGCGGTGGCATCGAGTTGGCAACGCGGCGCCACCAGCGCCAAGGACTCAAGGCCCATGGTCTTGATCGCCCGCGCGGACGCGCCGACGTTGCCGGGATGGCTGGTTTCGATCAGCACGAAGCGGATGTTGGCCAGCGGGTCGGGAGCTAGGTGCATGGTCAGCTAAAATCGTGGTCTTTGTGGAACAACATGCCGCTTGCGGCACAAGGCCTTCAACATGCACCCGATGCTCAACACGGCGGTGAAAGCCGCCCGCAAGGCCGGCAACATCATCAGTCGCGCATCGCGCGATGTCGACCTGCTGAAGGTGGAATCGAAGCGCCAGAACGATTTCGTTACCGAAGTCGACCGCGCAGCCGAAGCCGCCATCATCGCGGTTCTCAACGAAGCCTACCCCAACCATTCGATTCTCGCCGAGGAATCGGGCGCCTCCAGGGGCTCGCAGGGCGAATTCGTGTGGATCATCGATCCGCTCGACGGCACCACCAATTTCATCCACGGCGTCCCGCAATTCGCGGTGTCGATCGGGCTCAGGCACAAAGGGGTGATGACCCAGGGCGTGGTGTTCGATCCGGTCAAGAACGAGCTCTTCACCGCCACCCGCGGTGCCGGCGCCTACCTGAACGACAAGCGCATGCGCGTGGGCAAGCGCGATCGCATCAACGATGCCTTGATCGGTACCGGCTTCCCCTTCTCGAAGATCGACCTGCTCGAGCGCTACATCGAAATGTTTCGCAAGGTCACCCTCAATTGCGCCGGCATCCGGCGCCCGGGCGCGGCCGCGCTCGACCTGGCCTATGTGGCCGCCGGCCGTTTCGACGGATTCTGGGAAATGGGCCTGGCGCCCTGGGACATGGCCGCCGGCGCGCTGCTGGTGCAGGAAGCCGGCGGACTGGTAGGCGGCTTTGGCGGCGACGGCGACTATCTTGAAAGCGGCGAAATCGTGGCTGGCAGTCCCAAGGTGTTCGCGCAATTGCTGGCCCTGGTAGCCTCCGTGTAGGCAGGCCGTGTCGCTGCGCACGCTGTTGGGCTGGGCCGCAAAGCTGTGGCGACCATCGGCGGCGGAAACCCTGGTTGCAGCGCAGATGGAAGCCGGCATGGGCCTCTACGAGAGTGGCGATCTGGCTGCGGCCGAACGCGCGTTCGGCAGCGTCCTTGCTGCCACCCCCGACCACGCGCGCGCCCTGGGCTTGATGGGCGTGGTGCGGTTGGCGCAAGGGCGAGCCGCCGAAGCCGAAGCGCTGCTACGCCGCGCCATTGCGCTGGACGCCGCGCCCCACCTTGCCTGGTTCAACCTGGGCAATGCGCTGGCAGCGCGGTCACAGGTGGGCGCGGCTGCCGATGCCTTCGAGGCGGCGGCGGCACGTGCGCCGGGGTACTTCCCTGCCCTCTTCAATCTCGGCCGCGCGCGACTTGAACTGCGCCAGTACGACGCCGCGATTGCCGCCGGCCTGCGCTTTGTGCGTCTCCAACCCGACGATGCCGCGGCGCTCACCGAGTTGGGCACCATGCACTACCGCAAGGCCTACGCCACGCTCCTGATAGCCGAGTTCGACGCGGCGATCGAGCTGTTCCGCCAGGCCCTGGCTCTGGCAAATGTGCCACTGGCCACGCTGCACAACGCCCGTCTGTTCCTGGGCGACGCCCTTGGCCGGCGCGCACGCCATACCGAGGCCCTGGTGCTGTTCCGGCAGTTGCATGCGGCCGCACCCGATGAACTCGACGCCAACATCAACCTGGCGAACTGCCTCAATTCACTGGGCCGCATGGGCGACGCCGCCGCGCACTACGAGACCGTGGTGCGCCTATATCCCGAGCACCTGCCGGCGGTCTCCTCGGCCATCAGCGCAGCCGACTACGACCATCGCCTGAATGCCACCGACAACACGCACAAGCGCGGCCAGCTGATGCGCCTGTTCGCCGGTGCAGAGCGCTTCCAGACCTGGCCCAACCCGCGCGACCCGGAGCGCCGCCTGCGCTTGGGCTACATCTCACCGGACTACCGCGAGCATGTGGCGATGACGCTGTTTGCCGGCGTGCTGGCGCAGCATGATCGCCGGCAGTTCGAGATATACGCCTACGACGCCACCGCGTTTCGCGACGCCCGCAACCGCGACTTGCGAGCCAGCGTCGATCACTGGCGCGAGATCGACGGCCTGTCCACCACGGCGGCCGCGGCACTGATCCGCGCCGACGGCATCGACCTGCTGGTCGATCTGGCCGGCCACACCGCCGGCAACCGCCTGATGGTGCTGGCGCGCAAGCCGGCGCCGCTACAGGCCACCTGGCTGGCCTATCCCGGCTCCACCGGCCTGGCCGAGGTCGACTACATCGTAAGCGACCCCTACACTTCGCCGCCAGACTGCGACGCCTTCTACAGCGAGACCGTGTGGCGCCTGCCGCATACGCGCTTCTGCTTCACGCCACCGGCAGACAGCCCGGCCCCGCGCCTGCCGCCGGCGCACGCGCCCATGACCTTCGGCTGCTTCAACAACCTGTCGAAGATCAATCCGGTGGTGCTCGCGTTGTGGAAGCGCATCCTCGATACGCTGCCCGCGGCACGCCTGCTCTTCAAGTACAGCGCACTCGACGACCCGTCCGGCCGCGACGCGCTCACCGCCGACCTGGCCGCCGCCGGCATCGACGCGGCGCGGGTCGAGATGCGCGGCTGGAGCCGCTATGTCGAAGCGCTCGGTGAATATGCCGATGTGCACATCGCACTCGACCCGTTTCCCTTCTGCGGCGGCCTGACTTCGCTGGATGCGCTGTGGATGGGCGTGCCGGTGATCACCCTGTCGCAGCAACTGATGGCAGGGCGCCAGACCGAGGCATTTCTGCGCATCCTCAAGCACCCGGAACTTGTCGCCGCCGATGCCGACGCTTATGTGCGAACGGCCGTCGAACTGGCGCATGACCCGGCGCGCATCGCCCGCTATCGCCAAACCTTGCGCGCAACGATGCAGGCCTCGGCCCTGCTCGACTACCCGGCCTTCACGCGCGAACTCGAAGGCGCCTGGCGCGGCATGTGGCGCGCCTGGTGCGCGCGTCCCTGACCACCCGACAGCGAGCCCGCGCTCGGGGCTGACGCACGCTCGTGTCGCAACCAGCGGTATAGCGCAGCGAGGCGTACTTCAAGCCGCACATGCGCGGCTCGGAGCCTGAAAAGATGTCGTCGGGAGTGCGCCGAGACCGGCTTGAGCTACGCAGCCGCACTCTCGCAGGGCGAGTAGCGCAAGCCCGAGATCGGCGGGCACAGCAGAAAGGTGGCGGCAAGCGAGGCGTTGCCGTCGACCAGTTCGTCGGACTGCACATCCAGGCCGTCAACTGCGGTCAAGCCGGTGTTGAGGGTCACCTCGAAGGTGCTGTCGATGAAAAGATCGAACGGGTTGTAGCGATCGGGTCGGTCGGTATCAGTTGCGCGTCAGGCACTGGCGAAATTCGGTGGGTGTCGGCTGCTCGGCCCTTGCGGCCACACGAGTCAGCGGCGCGGTCGGGCCACTGGTGGGCCTGCCTGCCGTCGTTGGGGCGAACTCTGTTGCTGCAGCGGCTGAAGTTCGAATCTCACGCCGCACGTCCGGCCAGCGCTTAGCTGCGCGCAGCCAGACGACGGCGGCCCAGCGTGGCGATCAAACCAACGCCTGCCAGCATCATCAACCATCCTTCGGGTTCGGGAACGGCAGTGACCATTGCGCTCTGGCCGAGGGTATCGAGATCCAGCTGCCCCTGCCGTGCCGAAGTTCCAACCAGCCCAATGATATCGCTAGTCGCACCGGGGAGAACCTGAAACGCCGCCGTCACTACCCATGGGGTGTTCAATCCAGCAACACCCGACGTGGTCCACGCCACGATAAACTGGCCGGCGGACTCACTGCTACACGCATTGCCGGCACACACGCTGCCACTGTCACTGGCAAGCTGGCCCAGTGCGGTATTGATGCCGACGATCGTATTGCCGTTGTATGTGATCGAAGAAAGATTGGAGTTGAACATCAGCTGCGCCGCATCATAGTTAATGGCGAAATCAAGCGCGACCAGATCGTAGGGCTCGGTAAAGGCCGGTGCATCGGCGAAAAACAGCGTGAAGGTGGGATAAGCAAACGACCCGGGCGCTGCCGTCGCATCCGTACTGGACGATTCGATGAAAACCGCCTGCGCCGCCCCGGTTGCAGCTAGCAAGGTCACCGATGCCACCAGCATACGAACCGATTTCATCAGTGACATTTTCATATCTCCAAAAATAGATTGTGAACGACTGACAAATTTGCTTACCAGCAACGCATTCTGCCCCGATTCACCCTTTGCGCCTATAGCCCACATGGACTATTGCGTGTGACTTTTTTTTGACCTGAAGCACCGCACAAAACCCCGCGCAGGCCTGCAAGACGAATGTTGGCGGCGGATGACCGTACCGGGCCTTCAGCGTAGGCGACGCACGCTTGCGAAGGCAACGGGACCGAAACTGCCAGAGCCGATCGCTTCCGGCAGCACAGCGCAGTCGGGAGAGACCTCGAAAAAAAAGGCCTGCACGAATGCAAGCCCTTGATTTGTCTGGTTGCGGGGACAGGATTTG
>CAYYFR010000131.1:0-15985 GCA_964470865.1 uncultured Burkholderiales bacterium
CTAGCCGAGAAACACCCGGAGAAAAAGCTGTGGCCGGCGGATACCGCGCTGCGCGCGCGCGCGCGCAGCGTGTGTGCAGAGATGCATTCAGGATTCGCCGCGCTGCGCGGCGCCTGCCCGATGAACATCGAGGCAGCGCTACCCGACATCGGCGCGCTGGTGTGGCGCGACAAGCCCGCGGTACGTGCAGATGTTGAACGCATCGTGGAAATGTGGAGCGGCCTGTTGCAGGCCAGCGGCGGGCCCATGCTGTTTGGCGACTTCAGCGTAGCCGATGCCTACTTCGCGCCGGTATGCATGCGCCTGGCGACTTACCAGTTGCCGGTGCCGGCGGCGATCACGGCCTACGTGGCGCGGGTGCGGGCCTTGCCCGGCGTGGCCGCCTGGATCAAAGACGCGCTGGCCGAACACGACTTCCTCGATTTCGAGGAACCCTACCGACTCAAGCGATGAGCAACAACCGGCTGTTCGGCCCGGATCAAGGCTGGTCGCTTGAGCCGGTGGCGACCTGGCTCTATACCGAGGGGCGGCGCCTGCGCGACGCCGCCGCCTTGGTCGAAGGCGTGGGCGCGCAACTGGACGCCGCCGGCGCCCATGTCGATCGCCTGGCCTTGATGAGCCGGACCCTGCATCCGCAGCTGGTGGGCTGGGCCGTTTTCTGGAGCCGCGTGAACGGCGTAAGGCGCGATAGCGTAGGTCACAACGTCGGCGGCACCGACGCCTATCTCGGAAGCCCGATCCAGCGCGTGCAGGAACACGGCGAACTCGTGCGTCTGCGGGTTGGTCCGCAGGCGCACGAGGGCGAGCATTCGCTGGTGCAGGATCTGCGCGACGAGGGCATCACCGATTACTTCGCCTTGCCTATGATCTCAAGTGTCGGCACGGTCAACGCGATGACACTGGCAACCAGCCATGCGGATGGCTTCAGTGAGGCAGATTTCGAACGCTTCAAGGCCTTGTCGAACCTGCTGGCGCCGCTGATTGAAATCATTGCAGTACGGCGTTCAACCCTGGGTCTGCTCGATACCTTCGTCGGCCCGCGCATCAGCGAGCGCATCATCCACGGCCAGGTCAAGCGCGGCGACGGCGACCGCATCGACGCCGCGTTCTGGTACTCGGACCTGCGCGGCTTCACCCGCTTGTCCGAAACCCTGCCGACGGCCGAGCTGCTGTCGCTGCTCAACGACTATTTCGAGTATTGCGCGGTGGCGGCCGCTTCCCGCGGTGGCGAGATCCTGCAATTCATCGGCGACGCCATCCTGATCGTGTTCGAGATCGGCGCTGCCGCTGATCGCAAGACGGTATGCGAGGCGGCGCTGGAAGCCGCGCGCGACGCCTTCAGCGCCATTGCAGTGGTCAACCATCGCCGCCGGCGTGCCGACCATGCGTTGATCGAGTTCGGCCTGGGCCTGCATGTGGGCACGGTGACCCATGCGAATGTCGGCTCGCGCGATCGCCTGGCCTTCAATGTGGTCGGCCCGGCGGTCAACATGACCGCGCGCATCCAGTCGATGACCAAGGAGATCGGCGTCCCGCTGCTGCTCTCCGCCGAATTCGCAAGCCAGGTCGAGGCGCCTCTGAGAAGCGTTGGTCACCACGATTTGCGCGGCGTAGCCAGCGCGCAGGAGTTGTTCACCACGCTTGATTAGGCCGGCCTGCCATGCGCGTGGCCGCGAGAATGACGCCGCGCGCCGCGCTTCAGCCGGCCGCGCGCGCGCTGCTCCGCCTTTCCAGCCGGCTCCGCCCGCTTGAGCTTGATCGCGCCCTCCGGGCACACCCGCACACCCGCGCCCCCGCACCACAGGCCTGGCACGCATCCGCCGCCACGCATGGCCCCTTGCCCTCGCAGCGATTGCGATCGATCACCGGCACGAACTGCCCCGCCGACGCACTCATGCCGCAGGCGGCGCCAGCGCCAGCCAGCGCGCGGTGGTTTTGACCAGCATGAAGATGGTGAAGGGTTTGGTCATGATGTTTCCTTGACGGTTGAAATGGAGGCTTGTGACTGCCTGCAAATTATGCGAATATTTGCTCGTATTCACCACTCGCGTTTGTCGTCGCTGCCCAGCCCATGCGCACCCCCGCCCTGGAACCCCGTAAAGCGCCGCGCCAGAACCGATCGAAGGCGATGCTCGATCTGATCCTCGAGGCGGCCACTCGCGTTTTGCAGCGTGAATCGCTGGCTGGTTTCAATACCAACCGGGTCGCCGAAGTGGCGGGCATCAGTGTCGGCTCGCTTTACCAGTATTTTCCCAACAAGGCGGCGCTGGTGACCGCCCTGATCGATCGCGCGCAGGCGGCGCTCGCCGCCGCGCTCGAACAACTGGTGGCCCAACTTGCGGGCTCGACGCTTGCAGAGGCGGTGCAGGCGATGGCCGCCTACGCGGTGCGCCAGCAGTATGGTGATCCGCTTCTGGCCGCCGCGCTCGACCACGAAGAGAGGCGCCTGCCGATCCAGGGCCGACTGGTGGAAGCGGAGAAACGCATCGTCGCCATCGTGCAAGCCTTGCTCGATCGCCACGCCGCGCAACTGTCGATTTCCCTGCCGGCGGCCGCCGCGGGCGATTGCCTGATCATTGCCAAGGCATTAGTCGAGGCCGACGCCGGTCGCAGCGCAGTGCCGCCGGCCGACCTGGAGGGGCGTATCGCACGAGCCATCTATGGCTATCTGACGGTGGCTGCGCCGGTCGACCGACTGACGCTGCACAACGCTGCCAGGCCGCTGCCGAACCGCGCGCGGCGCAGCGTCGCCAAAGCCGCAACTGGAGCTGCACGGCGGCGGGGTCACGCCGCTTGATTGCGCCCGCGCTCGCGCGTTCACCGGGCACTGGCCTGGCGGTCATCGGCCTGGGGGCTTCAATCGCACCGCTGGATTTTTCGGTCAACGTCGCGTTCCCCGCGATCACTGCCGCGTTTGCGCTGGAAACCAGCGCCATCCGCTGGGTGGTGGTGTGCTACGTGCTGGTCTACGGCAGCCTGATGCTGGGGTTTGGCGCCCTGGGCGACCGCATCGGCCATCTGCGGGTGTTCCGCGCCGGGCTGGTTCTGGCCGCTGCTGCCTTTGCCCTGTGCGCGCTGGCGCCAAGCTACGACGCCCTGCTGGCCGCACGCATGTTGCAGGGAGTGGCAGTGGCACTCACGCTCTCATGCGCACCGGCGCTGGCGACCGCGCTTTACGACGAGAGCCGGCGCACCTGGGCGCTTTCCGCTTTTGGCGGCATGGGCGCGCTGGCCGGCGTGGTCGCTCCGATTGTCGGCGGCGCCAGCATCGCGGCGCTGGGCTGGCCCGGGGTCTACTGGTTTCGTGTGCCGATCGTGCTGCTGGCGTTCTTTTGCCTGCCGCTGTTGCAGCCCAAGCTTGCCGGCGAGCGCGCGCGTGCGCGCGCACCTTTCGACCTGTCCGGTGCGACCCTGCTGGCAGGCGGTGTCGCCTTGTTGTTGCTCGGCCCGGCTTTGTTGCGCCCCGGGCAGGGCGCGTGGCCGACGCTGCCCATAGCGCTTGGCGGTGCCTGCCTGATGGCGCTTTTCGCGCGTCGCCAGCGCGCCAGCAGCACGCCATTCGTGCCACATGCGGTGGCGCGCGATGCCGATTTCGTACTGGTCAATCTGGCCAGCGTGATGGTGCAGCTCACCAGTTTCGCCATACCCCTCACAGTGCCTTACTACCTGACGCGCGTGGCCGGTTGGGGGTCGCTTGCAAGTGGTACTGTGCTGGCGGTTTGGGCCATCGGTGCGTTGGGCGGGGCCGCGATCGCGTCGCGCACAGTGCGTGGCCTGGGAGCACGCCGCACCGCGTTCGCAGCCGCCTTGTTGGTCACTGCCGGCCTGGCCGGGATCGCGTTCTGGCCAGCCAAGCCGGATTATGCGTTGATGATATTGAGCCTGTTGCTGCAGGGCCTTGGCATCGGTTTGTTTCAGGTGGCCTACATCGACCTGGTGGTGGCGGCCCTGCCGCTGTCGGCGCGCGGAGTTGCCGGCAGCCTCACCATGGTCACGCGCACCATCGGCATCGTGATCGGCGCCTCGGCCTGGATCTGGATCCTGCAGGCGGTCGAAAGCACCGGCCTTGCCGCGGGCGGTGCCGCGCAGCCGGCCTTCATGGCGGCATTCGGCGCGGTGTTTCAGGGCGCGGCGCTTGCAGTGGGCGTGTTTTTCGCACTGACCTGCCTGCGCCGGCGCACCTGGTTCGGACCGGCCCGCGCTCAATAGCCCGTTGCCGGTGGCGGCGTCCTGGCTACCGCACGGACTTCTCAAGAATGCGTACTGCCGGCCGTTACAGCGGACAAGCGCGCCTCGGATGAGCCGGGCGCGCCAGCATTTCCGGGGCCTTGGCATGAGCACCATCGAACTCGCGGTCCAACGCTTGGGGCTTGTGAACCCGCCGGGCAGCGCGGCGCACGCGGCCGAGGCGATCCGCAAGGTGTCCGGATTCAAGCCGCGCATGAATCCGGCGCCACAACCCGCACCCGCATTGCCACAGCGGCTGCCCACCCCGACCTGGGCCGATCCGCGCCAGACACCACAGGGAAATGCGCTGCCGGCTTCCTCCATAGCTGCGCTCTCGGCCGTGGCCGGTGCCGCGCTGGTCCTGGCGGTGCTTGTGCTGCAAGGCAAGTTGCCTGCGCAGGGTGAGGCGGCGGCGCGCGTCAGTCCGCGAGCGGCAGCGGTGGCTTTGGTCGAAGGTGCCCGCGATGTCGCCGCCGTTGCTTCTGCAGCGTCAGTTCAGCGCAGGGTGCCGGCCATGTCAAGCGTCGCCGCCAGTGCCGTGGAAGAACCCGCGACCGCGGCGCTGGCCGTGGCACTGGCCGATACCGGAAAGGTGGGCGAAGCCATCGATGCCTGGGCGCGCGCCTGGTCCGAACGCGATGTCAGCCGCTACTTCGGGTTCTACGCCAGCGAATTCACGCCGGATCGCGGCGTGTCGCGCAGCGTTTGGCAGGGCCAGCGCCGCAAGCGCTTGCAGGCGCCAAGCGCCATCAGCGTGACCATCCGCGACCTGCGCCTGGAGCCACTTGCGGCCGATCGCATCATCGCGCGCTTCACCCAGGACTATGCGGCCGACAATTATCGCGAGACCGGTACCCAGAAAATGCTGGTCCTGGTGCGCGAGGCCGGCGGCTGGCGCATCGCCGTCGAAGCGCTGCAGGCGGCGGCGCCGCGCCCCGGCTAAAAGCGGCTGGCGCGCGGCAAGCATGCTGCGCTCATCCTGCAAGCCGGTTTATTGCGGCAGGCAAGCGCCGTGCGATGATGCTCGCATGACCTATCCAAAATTGTTGCGCCCCTGGCTCTTGGCCCTGGCCATCGCCCCGCTATCAGCAGCGATCCCGGCTGAAGCGATTCTCGATTTCACCCGCCCCGATGCGGCGCGCGGATTTCGCGTCATCAACGACGGCGTGATGGGTGGCGTCTCATCCTCGCGCCTCGAATTCGTTGCAGAAGGCATGGTGTTCGCCGGCACGGTTTCACAGGAAAACAACGGCGGCTTCGCCTCGTTTCGCGGCCCGCTGCGTGTCCCGGCAGGCGCACGCGCCCTGCTCTTGACCGTGCGCGGCGACGGCCAGTCCTACAAGCTGTCGCTCAAGCAGGACGACAGCAACGCCACCGGTCAGTACCAGGCCAGCTTCACGGCGCCGCGGCAATGGACCACGTTGCGTTTCGTGCCGACCGATTTTTCCGCCAGCTTTCGCGGCCGCGCGCTGGCGGCGCCGAGCATCGTGTTGGGCGAGGTGCAAACCGTGGGGCTTTTGATCGCCGACAAGCAGGTGGGCGCGTTTCGCATCGAGGTCAGGAGCATCGGCGCGGAGTAGGTGTGTCTGCGCACTTGTCGCGTTCTGTTGCGGGCAGGGCGATCACGCCAGTCCTGCCTGCCAGGCGCGGCGCTTACGCGCTGAACGTCAGGTCGGCTGTGATGCACCCAAATCCTTTTCGGTGGTACTTTCCTTACGTGAGTTGCCACTTGCGCACCGCCCTCGGCGAAAAATGGAAATCATCGACAACATCAATCGCCTGCTGGGCGAGGATCTGAAACGGACGACTAAACCATGGACGGCCAGGCCTTGCAGACCTTGCTTGCGACGCGCACGGCGCTGTTGTTGTTGGGCAAGGCCGAGTCCGCCTATATGCTCTCGCCGCACCCGGCGCAACTTACGTGGAAGCTTGCGGGCGAGGAGCGGGCGTATGAGCACTTCGGGCCGCCGTTCTTGCTTTCGTCCACCCTGCCATATCGGAAGATTCGCAACGTTCAGCTACGCATACTGCCCGAGGACCAGTTAATCCCGGTTGAGGTCGCGAAGTACGATCGCAAGATCGTGCTGGAGGCCTTGCACAACTGTGTAGCGCATCAGGATTACACGCGCAATGGCCGCATCCTGGTGACGGAGCGGGCGGATCGTGTGGTTCTGGAAAGCGAAGGCGGGTTCTTCGACGGGCGTCCGGACGACTACGTGGCGGGAAACCGGACGCCGCGACGCTACCGAAATCCGTTCCTTGCGCAGGCGATGTCCGAGTTGAGCATGATCGACACCATGGGATACGGAATACATTCCATGTACGTCGGCCAGGCCAGGCGATTTTTTCCGCTGCCGGATTACGATTTGTCGGAGCCGCGCGTGGTCAAAATCACACTGCACGGCGCGGTGGTCGATCTTGCCTACAGCCGGCTACTGATCCAGAAAACCGACCTGCCGTTGGTGGACATTCTGGCTTTGGATCGGGTACAGAAAAAGCTGCCGGTTGATGAAGCTTCTCTGCGGCGTTTGCGCCTGGGCGGCATGGTCGAAGGCAGAAAGCCGAATGTGCATGTGTCTGCTGCGGTCGCCAACGCGACCCAGCGAAAGGCGCAATACATACGCACGCGCGGACAGGACGACGCTTTTTACATCAAGCTGACCGTAGACTATCTGGCGCAGTTTGGTTCCGCGTCGCGCCAGGAGATCAACGATTTGTTGTGGGAAAAGCTTAGCGAAGCTCTGGATTCCGTCCAGCGCGAATACAAGATCGGCAATCTTCTTGGCCGGATGCGCCGGTCCGGAATGATCCAAAGCCAAGGGGCGCGAAAGTCCGCCAGGTGGAGCTTGAACTTGGAAAACGTAGAAATAATGCTCGTTGGTACAAACAAAAAGTCACAAGTAATTGATTAATAATACATTTGTATTCGTAACTCTCGTCGGCTAACTTGGAATTACGAATAAAACGAAGAAGATCAACTTGAAAAGCGGGCATCGGGGTCGGGCTTGGCAGGTGAGGTGAGGTTGCGATTGGGCAAGATCCGTGTCTCTGAAAGGGCGGGTGTTTCAATAACTGCCAGGTTGAAAATTGACTTGGATAAAGCAAGGGGAAAAGCATTGGCATTGGTAGACGTACGGAAATTCTTAACCAGTTCATTTTCAATACATTTTGTGTCTGCAGGACAGGTTCAGGGCTTGGAACTTGCGAATAAGAAATCCATGAAACTCAAGTTGAAAAAAGCAGTGCGAAGTAGCAAGCTGAGCTTGCGGCGTCGAGCAGGCATAAGGCGCAGCGCAATGCGTGCTGCGCGCCTGGCGCCGAAAATTCCAAACGGATAGTCAAACCCAATGCTCTCAAGCGCCGACAACGACCTCCTCACCCGCACCGGCACCGGCACCGCCATGGGCGAATACTTCCGCCGCTTCTGGCAGCCGGTGGCGCTGTCAAGCGAATTGCCGGAAGCGGACGGCACGCCGCTGCGCGTCAAGGTGCTGGGGGAAGACCTGCTGGCGTTTCGTGCCACCGACGGGCAGGTCGGCTTGATCGACCCGCGCTGCGCGCATCGCGGCGCCGACCTGTTTTTCGGGCGCAACGAGGAAGGGGGCATCCGCTGCGTGTATCACGGCTGGAAGTACGATGTCAGCGGCAAGTGCGTCGAGTTGCCCAACGTGCCGCCGGGCTCCGGCTACCACGACAACATGTCGATTGCCGCCTATCCGACGCGCGAATTCGGCGACATGGTGTGGGCCTACATGGGACCGCGCGAACACATGCCGCCTGAGTTGCCTCAGTTGGAAGTCGGCCTCATGCCGCCGGGCCGGCGCTTTGTCACCAAGCGCCTGCAGCAATGCAACTGGGCGCAGTCGATGGAGGGCGCGCTCGACACCGCGCATTTCTCGTTCCTGCACATGCCGGCGCCGGCCATGGCGGGAAACGACGCCATGACTGCGGCGGCCGACGAAAGCCGCATTCGCTGGCTGCGCAACGACCCGTTGCCGCGTTTCGACATCGCCCAACACGAGGTCGGTTTTGTGATCGGCGGCGCGCGCAACGCCGACGCCGGCACGCTCTACTGGCGCATCACCCAGTTCATGCTGCCGGCGCATTCGATCACGCCCTCGTCGATGCCTGGCGAAACCTATTACGGCTATACCTGGGTGCCGATCGATGACCATTCTTGCTGGATCTACGTCTATGCGTGGCACCCCGAGCACGACATTGCCGCCGCCGAGCGCGCGCGCTATGCCGCCGGCGGCTATGGCCAGTTCGCCGAACTCGGGCCCGGCCACGTGCCGCTGCGCAACCGCGGCAACGATTACCTGATCGATCGCGGCGAACAAAAACTGCGCTCGTTCACCGGGGTACGCGGCATCGCCGAGCAGGACGCGATGGCGCAGGATAGCCAGGGCCCGATTGTCGATCGCAGCCGCGAACACCTGTCGCCCACCGATGTGGGCATCGTGCGCTTTCGCCGCGTCATGCTGGATGCGGTGAAAGGCCTGGCACAGGGCCTGCAACCGCCCGCATGTGGACTGCCGCGCAGCTATCGCATGCGCGCAGGCGGCGCGGTCGCAAGTGCCAGTTTGAATTTCGAGCAGGTCATGCTGCAGCGTTTCGGCAGTGTTTCAGGAAAGGTGGATGGATGAGAGATTGCGTTGGGCCTGATGCGGCGCTGGACCCGCGCATCCGCCAGGCGATCGCAACGCTCCAGCGGGATTTCGCGCACGACATCGACATCCACCGACTGACACGGCAAAGCGGGCTGTCGCGTGCCTACTTTTTCACCCTGTTTCAGCGCGCTACCCGGGTCACGCCGCTGGTGTATGCCAACGTGCTGCGCTTCGAGGCGGCAATCGAACGCCTGTCGCTGGGGCGCGCGCCGGTGGCACAGGTTGCGTACGCGTTGGGTTTTTCCGCCCCTGGCCATTTCGCGCGCTTTTTCCGCCAGCATCTGGGCATCTCGCCGACCGACTACCGGCGCGCGGTCAACTTGTTCGAACCGGCAACCCCCGGCGTGCACACAGCAGGCGAATTGCTGTAGCGGCGGGACAAACGAAACCTTTCGCGCTTGCAGGCTGGCTGCGCTGCCGAACACATTTGACCAGACCTTTTGGTCAGTCAAGGGGAAATTGCGCCCCCGCCTGCACGGCCCAGCGGCGATACTGAGCGTTTTCCATCACCATCGCACAGGGACATCAATTGCATCGCGAGCCCGCATTGACCGCCGCTGCTGGGAACGCCGGTGCAGCCAGGCATCTGGGCCAGTCCACCTTGCGGCTGGAAGATGCGGCGCTATTGAGCGGGCGCGGCGCCTTTGCCGATGACATCGGCGTCAAGCCGGGCACGTTGCATGCAGCCATCCTGCGCTCGCCGCATGCGCACGCCGAACTGCTGGGCATCGATGTTGCCGCCGCTCTGGCCCTGCCGGGCGTGCGCGCGGTGCTCATCGGCGCGGACGTGCAACGCTGGTCGCAGCCCTTCGTGGTTGGAGTCAAGCAGCCGATGCAACACTGGGCGCTGGCGATCGACCGGGTGCGCTATGTGGGCGAGCCGATCGCCGTGGCGGTGGCCGAAGACCGCTATCTGGCCGAAGACGCGGTCGATCTGATCCGCGTCGACTATGCGCCGCGGCCGGCGGTGATCGGCATCGAGCGCGCGCTCGATCCGCAAAGCCCGGTGTTGCATGCCGCGGTCGGCAGCAACGTGGTGTCGGACCGCGCATTTCGTTACGGCGATCCGGAGGCGGCATTTGCGCAGGCGGCGCGACATATCGGCATCACCGTCAACTACCCGCGCAATTCCTGCACGCCGATCGAGTGCGGTGTGGCAGTCGCCGAGTATTCGGCGTTTGATGAAAGCTACGACGCGACCTCGAACTTCATGGGGCCTTTTTCGCTGCACGCGGTGATGGCCATGGCCTTGAAGGTGCCGGGCAACAAGTTGCGCCATCGCGTGCCGCGCGACTCGGGTGGCAGTTTCGGCGTCAAGCAATCGGTGTTTCCGGCGCTAGTGCTGATGTGCCTGGCCTCGCGCAAGGCGGGGGCGCCGGTGAAGTGGGTCGAGGATCGGCTGGAGCATCTCACCGCCGCCACCTCGGCCACCGCGCGCCTGACCAGCATCGAAGCTGCGGTCGATGCCGATGGGCGCATCGCGGCGCTGCGCTACGACCAGGTCGATGAAGTCGGCGGCTACCTGCGGGCGCCGGAGCCCGCCACCTTCTACCGCATGCATGGCTGCCTCACCGGCGCCTACGACATTTCTCACTTGGCGGTGCGCAACCGGGTGGTGGTGAGCAACAAGACCCCCACCGGCCTGGTGCGCGGCTTTGGCGGGCCGCAGGTGTATTTCGCGCTCGAACGCTTGCTTGATCGCATCGCCGACGAACTGGGCATCGATGCGTTCGAACTGCGGCGCCGCAACTTCGTACGCCACGCTCAGTTCCCCTACAGCGCCGCCGCCGGGGCGCTGCTCGATTCCGGCGACTATGCGCGTGTAATGGATCTGGCGATGGCCGCCGCCGCTCGTGCCGGTCTCGCACAGCGCCAGACGGAATCGCGCGCCGCCGGCAAGCTCTACGGGATTGGCTGCGCCGCGGTTGTCGAGCCCTCGATTTCCAACATGGGCTACATCAGCACTGTGCTGACGCCCGAGCAGCGTGCCCGCGCCGGGCCGAAGAATGGCGCCATCAGCTGTGCCACGGTGGCCATCGATTTGCTGGGTGGCGTGAACGTCGGAATCGCCTCTGCGCCGGCCGGACAGGGCCACATGACGGTGTGCGCGCAGGTGGTGGCTGATGTGTTCGGCCTGACGCCTTCGCAGATCGTGGTCAACGTCGAATTCGATAGCGCCAAAGACGCCTGGTCGGTGGCGGAGGGCAATTACAGCAGCCGCTTCGCCGGCGCGGTTGCCGGCACGCTGCATCTGGCGGCCATGCGCTTGCGCGACAAGCTGGCCTTGAGCGCCGCCGCGCACCTGGGTTGCGACGCTGCGTCCGTGCGGTTTGCCGACGGCAAGATATTCGACGTTGCCCAACCGGCACGCGGCCAGCCATTCACACGTCTGGCCGCCAGCCCGCATTGGGCGCCAGCGCTGTTGCCCGAGGGTGTGCCTGTGGGCTTGCGCGAAACTGCGTTCTGGAGCGCGCCCACATTGGCGCAACCGGACCCGCAGGATCGCGTCAACACCTCCGCAGCTTATGGCTTCGTGTTCGACATTTGTGGGCTGGAAGTCGACCTCGCGACTGGTGCGCTGCGGATCGATCGCTACATAACTGCGCATGATGCCGGCACCCTGCTCAACCCGGCGTTGGCCGACGGCCAGATTCGCGGTGCTTTCGCCCAGGGCCTGGGCGCGGCGCTGTATGAAGAGTTTCGCTATGCCGGGGACGGCGGCTTTCAGTCGGGCACGCTGGCCGATTACCTGATGCCGACCGCCTGCGAAGTGCCGGACCCGCTGATCGTGCATCTCGAAACCCCATCGCCTTTCACCCCGCTCGGCGCCAAGGGTTTGGGCGAAGGCAACAACATGAGTACGCCGGTGGCGATTGCCAATGCTTTCGCCGCTGCGTTGCGACCGCTGGCGGCGCGGGTGGGCGCGCAGATCGACATTCGCCTGCCGCTGACACCGTCTCGTGTGCTGGCACTGCTGGGAGCGGCCGAACCACCGGCGCCGCCCGATATTGCGCGCGCCGCGCCCAGCGGTGCTGCGACCGCTGCGCCAACCGCAGCCGGCGGACTGTCACTGCATGCCGAAGGCGCCATCGAGATCGCAGCACCGCCCGACAAGGTGTTTGCGATCCTGCTCGATCCGGCGGCACTCGCACGGGTGATTCCGGGATGCCATGCGCTCGAAGCAATCGGCGCCAACCGGTATCGGGCCGATGTGACCGTTGGCGTCGGCCTGGTAAGGGCGCGCTATGCGGCGCAGGTCACGCTTTCAGAGATCGAAGCGCCACGCAGCCTGCGGCTGGCCGGCAGCGGGCAATCGAGCCTGGGCACTGCCGCCGGCGACGGCACCGTGCGGCTTGAGGCCAGCGCGACCGGCACTCGGCTCACCTACAACTACCAGGCACAGGTTGGCGGCAAGGTGGCTGCGGTCGGCAGCCGCATGCTCGAAGGCGCGGCGCGCATCATCGTGGCGCAGTTGTTCGAGGCGCTCGGCCGGCAGGCGACAGGCGCGCCGTCACTGACATGGTGGCAGCACCTACTGAAGCGCTGGGGTATTGGTTGAAGCCGCCGCGTTTCGACTATGCGCGCGCCGATGATCCGCAGGCCGCCATCGAACTCCTGGCCGAACACGGCGAAGACGCGCGCATCCTGGCCGGAGGTCAGTCGTTGATCGCGATACTCAACATGCGTCTGGCGCAGCCCAAATTGCTGATCGACATTTCGCGCAGCAGTGTGCTGGGTATCGTCGCGGTCGAAAAGAACTTCCTCGCCATCGGCGCTGCCGCCACCCAGTCCAGCATAGAAGCGCGGCCCCGCCTGGCGCACGAGGTGCCGCTGTTGGCCCAGGCGCTGCCGCACATATCGCACTTGCAGATTCGCAATCGCGGCACTGTCTGCGGCTCGCTTGCACATGCCGACCCGTCGGCCGAGTTGCCCTTGGTGTTGCTGGCGCTTGAAGGCGACGTGGTGCTGGCAAGCAGCGCGCGGCAGCGGCGCCTCGCCGCCAGCGATTTTTTCACCGGCATGCTGACGACTGCACGCGCGCCTGACGAACTGTTGGCAGCGGTGCACTACCCGCTGGCCGAACCCGGGGCCGGCCATGCCTTTGCCGAATTCTCGCTGCGCCACGGCGACTACGCCGTCTGCGCGGTGGCGGTGGTGGCGCGCAAGAGCGGCCTGCGCATTGCCGTCGGCGGCGTGGCCGATCGCCCCTCGGCGCGCAACTTTCCACCGCTCGATGGTTCGGCACTCGACGACGCGCTCAATGAGTTCGCCTGGTCGCTCGATGCACGCGACGACCCGATGGTCAGCGCCGTGGCGCGGCGCGCGCTGGTGCGCAATCTCGGCCGGCGCGCGGTGCAAGAGGCGCAGCACAACGCGAGGACCGCATGAAGCCACCCATTCTGTCGTGCGAAACCGTGCATGCTGTGCAGCTCACGCTCAATGGCGTTAAGCGCAGCGCGCGTGCAGAACCGCGCCTGCTGCTGACCGACTTCCTGCGCGGCAGCCTGGGCGCCACCGGTACCCATGTCGGCTGCGAGCACGGCGTGTGCGGCGCCTGCACGGTGCATATCGACGGCGTGGCCGCGCGCGCCTGCCTGACCCTCGCGGTGCAATGCGACGGCCGGCGTATCGATACCGTCGAGGGCCTGGCCGATGGCGACGGCAGGCTGTCTGACCTGCAGGATGCGTTTCGCCGCCACCACGCGCTGCAATGCGGCTTCTGCACCGCAGGCATCTTGATGTCATGCGTCGACTGGCTGGGGCGCATCTCCGAGCCGTCGGAGGCCGAGGTGCGCGCCATGCTCTCCGGCCACCTGTGTCGCTGCACCGGCTATACCCCCATCGTCGCCGCCGTGCTGGAAGTCGCGCATGCGCGCGTTGCGAAGAAAGCAGACCGCAGTGCTTGATCTGGGCCGCACCTTCCTGCAGTGCGTCGAGCGCAACCCTGCTGCGATCGGCCTGGTCGATGGCGAGGTGCGTCTTTCCTATGCGGCTTGGGCCGGGCGCATCGGCGGGGTGATACGTGGTCTGGCGGCCGTAGGCGTCGCGCGCGGCGACCATCTGCTGTCCATTTTGCAAAACCGCCATCAGGCGGCCACGCTGCACTGGGCCTGCCAGTTCATGGGGGTGGTCATCACGCCGCTCAACTGGCGCGCCAAGGCCGACGAGATCGATTACTGCCTGGCCGACAGCGGCGCCCGCGTGCTGATTGCCGAACCGCTGGCGGCCGCTGCGCTCGCCGCCTCAAAGTTGGCTGCCGACACCACCCGCATTGCGATCGGCCCGCAATCGCAGTTCGACGCCTGGCTGGCGGACCCGACCGATCCGCAGCCGCAAGCCGCCGCCGCCGATCTCTCGTTGATGCTCTACACCTCGGGCACTACCGGCAAACCCAAAGGTGTACCGCGACGCCAGCACGCCGAACGTATGGCCGCGCTCGCGCACGTCGCGCAAAACCAGTATGGCTATGGCGAGCGCACTCTCGGCGTGATGCCGCTGTATCACACCATGGGGGTGCGCTCGCTGCTGGCATTGGCACTGATCGATGGCCGTTTCGTGTGCCAGCCGAAGTTCGATGCGGCCGCGGCGCTGGCCGCGATTGCGGCCGAACAGGTCACCCACCTTTACCTGGTGCCCACGCTGTATCACGACCTGCTGGCGCAGGCGCAGAAAAGCGGCGCGAACCTGTCGTCGGTGCGCAAGCTCGGCTTCGCCGGCGCGCCGATGCATGATGCCCTGCTGCAAAGGCTGGTCGCGGCCTTCAAGCCGGACTTGTTCGTCAACCACTACGGCAGTTCCGAGATCTACACCTTCTCGATCAACCAGAACGCGCCGGCCAAGCCCGGCTCGGCCGGACGTGCCGGCATCAACACCCGGCTGCGCGTGGTGCCGCTCGACGCACGCGCACCTGGCCTGCGTGCCGCGCCGCTGCAGGAGGGCCAGATCATTGCCGACCTCGCCGGTGACGAAGCTTTCGAGGGCTACCACCGGCGCCCGGATGCGGATGCCAGGTCGCTCATCGATGGCTGGTACTTCACCGGCGACACCGGCTACTTCGACCACGAGGGGGACCTGTTCGTCACCGGCCGCGTCGACGACATGATCATCAGCGGCGGCGAGAACATCTCGCCGGCGGATATCGAGTCGGTGTTGTCACTCCATCCGGCGGTCGATGAAGTGGCGGTGGCAGGGCTTGCGGATGAACGCTGGGGCCAGCGCGTGGTGGCGTTCGTCAAGCGTCGCGGCCATGTCTCGGGCGATGCGCTCGACGCCCATTGCCGCGCCTCCGACCTGCTCAACTTCAAGCGGCCGCGCGAGTATGTGTTCGTGCGGGCCATTCCAAAATCGCCGGTCGGCAAGATCCTGCGCCGCATGCTGGTGGCCGGCGAGTATGAGCGCGAGGCCGCGCCATGACAGGCCCGGTGGCAGTCACTGCCAAGTCGCGCGCGTGCCGCCGCTGCACCAGACAATTTTTTGAGCGTTGCCCGGTGCAGCGGCATCGACCAGATCCTTGCAATCCCACTTACCAAGGAAATCGCATGAACCTGAACGACCTCTCCCACCCCGCTGTCACCCTGCCGCGCGAATTCGACGGCTTTCGCGTCGACATCGACGCCGCGCGCGAGCGTGCCGACATCATCCTCGACCGCCCGCCTCTGAACGTGATCAGCATGCCGGCGCGCGACCAGTTGCGCATCGTGTTCGAAGCGCTCGATCTGGACCTGCGCGTGCGGGTGATCGTGCTGCGCGGGCAGGGCGAGCATTTCTCCAGCGGTGGCGACATCAAGGGCTTTCTCGAAGCCACGCCTGAGCATGTGTCGAAGCTGGCCTGGAACATGGGCACGCCGGCACGCATCGGCAAACCGGTGATCGCTGCGGCGCGCGGCTACTGTTTCGGCGTCGGTTTCGAGGTCTCGCTGGCCTGTGATTTCCGCCTGGTCACCGACACCACGCTGTATGCCCTGCCCGAGCAGAAACTGGGCCAGATTCCCGGCTCCGGCGGCTCGGCGCGCCTGCAGAAAATGGTCGGCATCACCCGCACCAAAGACATCGTGATGCGCTCGCGGCGCATCCCGGGCCCGCAGGCG